>CAMAYC010000024.1 GCA_945862125.1 Reyranella massiliensis 521 | reverse complement strand
CGATGGCGGCGATGCGGCGGCTCTGCAGCCCGTCCAGCCGGCCGCCGTGCCAGGTCTCCCAGGCGGTGGCCAGCGCCAGGCCGCCGACGAACAGCGAGAACACGAGCGACTGGGCGCGCAGTGCCGAGCCCATCTGCCAGCTGAAAGTGACCAGGAGCGCGAAGAGGCAGGTGATCGCGGTGACGACGATCGCCATGCGCAGCGGTGATCCCGCGCTGGAATTGAAGCGGCGCATGCTCACCCACATGGTGGCGAAGCTCGCGACGCAGAGGCTGTCGGCGGCCACGAAGACGACGGCCGAGGTCGTCGGGCTGCGCAGGCTGAACAGCAGCGCGCCGATGCTGCCCAGCACCAGTGCCGCCGCCCAGCTGCGCAGCGCCACGGCATCGCGATGGCGATACCAGGCGAGCAGCGAGACGCCGGCGGCGACCAGCGTCGTGAAGACGGCCACGATGTCGAGCGTGGGCAGGTGCAAATGCATGGGAACGTATCCTACGCCAGCACCGGCAGGGGGGACAGGGCCGTGGACTCCGGGGTGGCCCCGTGATGGTGTGCCGCCGGCGAGCGAGGGCCTACGGGTTGGAGCAGGGATCATGAAGATTGCGATCGTGGCGCCGGGCGGCGTCGGCGGCTATTTCGGCGGGCTGCTGGCGGTGGCCGGAGAAGAGGTCTCGGCGCTGGCGCGCGGCGCGCATCTCGAGGCCATCAAGGCGGGTGGGCTCCGGATCGAGGGCTCGCGCGGCAACCATGTCGCCAAAATGACAGCCAGCGACGACGCAGGCTCCCTCGGCAAGGCCGACATCGTGCTCTTCGCGGTAAAGCTCTTCCAGGCCGAGGAGGCGGCGCGTGCGGCCGCGCCCCTGTTCGGGCCGGAGACTTTGGCGATCTCGCTGCTGAACGGCATCGATGGGCCGGAGAGACTCGCAAGCGCGCTGCCCGGCGTCGCCGTGCTCGGCGGCTCGGCCTATGTCTCGGCGGTGATCGCAGCCCCGGGACTCGTTCGCTACACCAGCGCCATGTCGTCGATCGTGTTTGGTGCGCCGGCTCAGGGTGGCGGTAAGGGGAATCCGGCGGCGCGCGCCAAGGCCGCCGACTTCGTCGCGCGCTGCCAGAAGGCAGGGTTCAGCGCCGAGATGGTCGACGATATCCAGAGCGCGCTCTGGAAGAAGTTCATCGGCCTCGCCGCCAATGCCGCGCTGACGTCCGCTGCACGGTTGCCGGCCGGGCCGCTCTACAGCGACGCCGACGTCGTCGAGGTCGCGGCCGCCCTGATCGCCGAGGGCACGGCGGTGGCGCGCGCCGCCGGCGCCAGGGTGCCGGCCGACATCGAGACGGTGAGCGTGCAGCGGCTGAAAGAGTTTCCGCCCGGCATGTATGCCTCGATGTATCACGACATCGCCAAGGGCGGGCCGCTCGAAGTTGACGGTCTTTCGGGCTATATCGTGCGTGAGGGCCGGCGGCTGGGCGTGCCGACGCCCCATCATGCGGCGCTCTACGCCGTGCTGAAGCCGCACCGCGCCGGACTACCGAAGATCGGGTGAGAACATGTGCTTCCTGACCAGGCGAACCCTCTTAGGCGGCGCGTCGCTGCTCGTTCTTGCGGCACCGCTCCAGGCGCAGACCTATCCGTCGCGCCCCATCCGCTTCATCGTGCCCTTCGCCGCCGGTGCGGGCGTGCTCGACATCATGGCGCGCATCGTGGGCCAGCATCTCGGCACGGCCACCGGCCAGCAGGTGGTGATCGACAATCGCCCTGGGGCGGGCGGCAATGTCGGTGCCGAGGTGGCGGCCAAGGCCACGCCCGACGGCTACACCATGCTGATGGGCGCCGTTGCCCTCGTCGTCAGTCCCTATCTCTACGCCAAGCTGCCGTTCGATCCGCTGACCGATCTCGTGCCGGTGACGCAGGTCAATTCGGCACCGTTGATGCTGGTCGTCCATCCGTCGCTGCCCGTGAAGTCGGTGGCCGAGCTGATCGCCTACGCCAAGGCGCGGCCGGGCCAGCTCAACTACGGCTCGGGCGGCGTCGGCGCCACGCCGTTCCTTGCCACCGAACTGTTCAAGTCGATGGCCGGGATCGACGTCACCCACGTGCCCTACAGGGGCGGCGCACCGGCGCTGGCCGACCTGGTGGCGGGGCAATTGTCGTTCATGATCGAGAATGTGCCGGGCACCTTGCCGCTGGTGCGCGACGGCAAGCTGCGGGCGCTCGCCATCACCAGCCGGCAGCGGCTGGCGCTGGTGCCCGACCTGCCGACGATGGAAGAGGCTGGCGTGCCGGGTTACGAGATGATCGGCTGGAACGGCATCTTCGTGCCGAAGGCCACGCCGCCCGAGATCGTGACGCGGCTGAACGCCGAGCTGGTGAAGGTCCTGCGCTCGGCCGACGTCGGCGAGCAACTGGCCAAGCTCGGCGCCGTGCCGGTGGGCGATTCGCCCGAGCAGTTCGGCGCCTTCGTGAAGGCCGAGTCGGCGCGCTGGGGCAAGATCATCAAAGATCTCGGCATCAAGCCCGAGTAGCGCTCACACCTTCGTGGAGCGCACGACCTTCTCGGCCAGCGCCGTGTCGACGCAGGCCTCGAAGGCGACATCGCGCGACAGCGCGCCCGAGGCGCGCATCGCGGCGTGCAGGCGGTCATACCCTTCGCGGCGGATGATCGGATCGGGACCCCAGAGACCCAGCGTGCGGTAGCGGTCGATGCAGGCGGCATACAGCGGCGTCGGGAGATCGGGAAAGTAATCCTTCAGCAGCGCGGCGATCTCGAGCGCGGGAGTCTTCGCGAACCATTGCAGCGTGCGATGGATGGCGCGCGCCATGCGCTGCAGCTCGTCGGCGCGATCGACAAGCACATCGCGGCGCGTCACCAGCGTGGTGTAGGCGGTGAGGCCGCGCGTGGCGGCGGCGTTCCAGACGTGGCCGGCACCCGAGGCGATCAGCCGCTCGGCATAGGGCTGGAACACTTGTATGGCGTCGAGCGTGCCGGCGCGGAGCGCCGCCTCGTTCTCGGCCATTGTCTGGTTGTCGATATGGTCGACTTTCGAAGGATCGACGCCGGCATGCCGGAGGTCGTTCTGCAGGCAGATCCACGGCGTCGGCACTTCCGAGACCGTGGCGAAGCGCAGGCCGGAGAGGTCGGCGAACTTGAAGTCGGGCCTGGGTTTGGCGCCGACGATGAAGAACGGATCGCGCGCCACGACATCGCAGAAGCAGACAAGGTCGCAGCCGGGCTCCTGGTCGTGCAGCAACATCACGCGGAGCGGCCCGCCCCACATGACGTCGACGCCGCCGGCGCGCAGCACGGCGACCGCCGCGCCGGGGCTGGGCGAGGGGATCATCTCCACCTCGACGCCTGCCGCGGCGAAGGCGCCGGTGGCCTGCGTGGCATAGAAGGGTGAGTAGAAGAGTGCGCGGAAATTCTCTGACAGTCTGATCTTCATGGCTTGCGGCCTCCGCCGGCATGATAGCGTCAATCACGGACAGAATCGCGGCAGGGGGGAAAGAATGGCAACGCAGGCGAGCGCGCCGGGATTCCTGGCCGTGCGGCCGGACTGGCTGGCGCAGCATCACGAGGCGGCGCTCGAACCCGGGCTGCCGATCGTCGATCCGCACCATCATCTCTGGGATCGCGCCGGCAACAACTACCTGTTGCCCGAGCTGCTGGCCGACACCGGAAGCGGCCACAACATCGTGGGCACGGTGTTCGTCGAATGCCGGGCGATGTATCGCGAGGGCGGCGACGAGACGCGGCGCTCACTGGGCGAGACCGAGTTCGTGAACGGGATCGCCGCCATGAGTGCGAGCGGCAACTACGGCGCGATGCGGGCCTGCCTCGGCATCGTGGGCAATGTCGATCTGCGCTTCGGCGACCGGGCGAAGGCGGCGCTCGAGGCGCATGTCGCCGTGGCGGGCGGCCGCTTCAAGGGCATCCGCAACGTGGCGCCCTGGCATCCGAGCGGATTGCGCGCGAGTTCGGCCACGCCGCCGGAGGGACTGCTGCGCGATGCCGGGTTCCGCCGCGGCTTCGCGGCGCTGGGTGCCTTGGGATTGAGTTTCGATTCCTGGCTGCTGCACACGCAGCTCGACGATCTGATCGATCTCGCCCGCGCTTTTCCGGGGACCAGCATCGTGCTCGACCATGTCGGCGGGCCGATCGGCATCGGCCCCTATGCCGGCCGCCGCGCCGAGGCCTTCGCCGAATGGAAGCCCAAACTGTTCGAACTGGCGCGCTGCCCCAACGTCACGGTGAAGCTGGGCGGGCTCGGCATGCATCTGGGCGGCTTCGATTTTCCGGAGCGGCCGAAGCCGCCAACCTCGGCCGATCTGGCGGAGGCGTGGAAACCCTACATCGAAACATCGATCGAGGCGTTTGGTGCCGAACGCGCGATGTTCGAGAGCAACTTCCCGGTCGACAAGGGCACCTGCAGCTACGCCGTGCTGTGGAATGCCTTCAAGCGTCTGGCCGGCGGAGGCTCTCCGGCGGAAAAGACGGCGCTGTTCAGCGGCACGGCGGCACGGGTCTACAAGTTGGCGTTGCCCTAGGCGCTAGCGCTTCACCTCGACGTTCCAGAACGCCGTGGCCGACGGCGGCCGCACCCAGCCCGAGGTGCGCGTGCTGACGGCGGAAGCGCTGAACCATTCGCCCAGCGGATAGTGCGTGCCGAGCTCCATGGCGCGCGCCTGGATCTGCCCGGCGATAGTCTTGCGCCTGGCCGCGTCGGTTTCCAGGGCGAAGGCGTCGCGCAGCTCTTCGATTTTGGCGTCGCACGACCAGCCGGCCGAGGCCTTGTCGCAGGCCGAATTGAGGAACAACGAGGTGACCGGATTGACGACGTCGAGCACGCCGGTGCTGGAGAGCGTGACGTTCCAGCCACGATCCTCCGGCGGCTCCTTGCGCATCACGCGCGCGAGATGGCTCTGCCAGTCGGCCGGCCGCATATCGACCTTGAAGCCCACCCGTTCGAGCTGCGCCTTGGCCACTGGTCCGAGATTGGCGAGGGAGGCGAGATCGCTCACCTGCAGGAGCACGATTGGCCGGCCGTCGTAGCCCGCCTCTTTCATCAACGCCTTGGCTTTCTCGACATTGCCCTCGAGCAACCCCGCCGTGCCTGTATCGGAGGCAAGCGGCGTACCGCAGCCGAAATAGGTCTTGCAGAGGTGCCAGAACTTCGGATCACCGACGGCCGCCTCAAGATAGCCTTTCTGGTCGATGGCGTAGCCCAGGGCGAGGCGCATGCGTGGATCGTTGAAGGGCGGATGAAGCCAGTTGGGCCGCAGCGCGTACTGGTTGGCGTAGGCACCACGCTGCACGTCGATGCCCTTCTTCTTTTCGAGCAGCGGCAGCAGATCGTGCGCCACGGCCTCGAGGGCATCGACTTCGTTGTTCTCCAAAGCATTGACCGCGGTCTGCGCGTCCGCGATCGAGACCCACTCGATGCGATCCACCTTCGCCACCTTGCCGCCGGCGAAGTTTGCGGGCGGCTCGGCGCGCGGCACGTATTTGGGGTTCTTCACATAGACGACGCGGTCGCCCGGCCGCCATTCGTCGGCCTTGAAGATGAACGGCCCGGAGCCGGTGGCATCCTTCAACTGCGTCGTGGCCGGCAGCTCGGCCACGCGCTTGGGCATCATGAAGGGCACGATGCCGGCAGGCTTGGCGAGCGAGTCGAGCACCAGGCCGTAGGGTTGCTTCAGTTCCAGGCGGATGGTCTTCGCATCGGGCGCGGTGATGTCCTTGACGTAGCGGAAGAGCTTTATGCCCATCACGTCGCGGCTGCCCCAGCGGCGGAGCGAGGCGATGCAGTCCTCGGCGGTGACCGGCGCGCCGTCGTGCCAGGCGAGCCCCTCGCGCAGCCCGAAGGTGTAGACCAGGCCGGCCGGATCGACGCTCCACTTGTCGACCATCTGCGGCTGCGGCTTCAGCTCGCCGTCGAGGCCGAACAGCGTGTCGTAGATCAGGTAGCCGTGCGTGCGGCTGATCTGTGCCGACGCCCAGATCGGATCGAGGATTTTCAGGTCCGAGTGCATGACGATCTTCAGCGTCGATTGCGCGAATGCCGGGCCTGCCAGCAGGAGCGCGGCGAGAAGGGCGAGGAGTCTCATGGTGCGTTTCCTTGTCGTCAGGCGGCGGCGAGGCCGTTGATGGTTTGCAACGCGAAGGCACGGAACTGGCCGAGGATCATGCCCTTCCAGTCGTCGGCATCGACGTAGAAGGCGTCGCGCACGGCGCGGCGGATTTCTTTCCGGAGCGCGTCGGGCGCATCGGGGTGGCCGGCGAGCCAGGCCTCACCGCGGAGCGCGCGCCGCACGGCGGGGTTGGGCAGCGTGCCGTACTCCAGGGTGGTCGGTGTGATCGCGACGCCAGGGCATTCCTCGGGTGCGCAGCCGGTGATGTGGCCCATCGTGCGCGGCGACACCGATTCGGCCATCGAGCTCACGATCAGGTCGCGGCCCCACCACGCCTGCTCGCGCGCCAGGGTCTCGGGACTGTGGCGGCCGAAAATCTTCTCGCCGTGGCCGTAGGGACCGAGGCCGGTGTGGACGTCGATCCAGGCGATGTGCCGGCGACTGCGGCCGTGCGCCCGCAGGATCGCGCGGATGGTCTTGTTGCTCCAGGCTGGCCGGGTGCCGGCATAGAAGAGGCCGTCGGGATGCACGGCCTGGCCGCTGGAGACGCCGGGGTCGCGCTGCTTCGCCAGCCGCGCCATGGCGGTGGTGAGCTTCTCCTCAATTGCCGCGGATGGCGGCCACGCCCCGGGCACCAGCAGGTCGTGGATCTCCTCGTAGACGGGATTGGCGGGATAGGGCTGGCTGAAATCGCCAAAATTGCGGTTGAGGTCGATGTTGTCTTCGTTGGTCCGCGTGAGGTGCGAGAAGCCGTAGGGATTGACGGCATGGATCAGCAGCACGGCGATGCCGCTGTCGGTGGCGCGTTGCGGCAGCGTGTCGTGGAGAAGGGCGAGCTGGCAGGCCGAGCCGGAAAATCCTTCGGCCCCGTGCGTGCCCGAACTCACGATGAAGAGGTGGGCTGCGTCGGCGGCGCCGACGAGCGCGGTGTCGGTGGCGATTTCCTCGCCCTCGGCGCCCTTCAACGGATGCGCGTGGGACTCGACCGTGGCGCCGCGCGCGCGGGCCGCCGCGAGGAAGCGTTGCCGCGCCTCGCGGTAGCTCTGGGAGAAATGGGCGGCGGTCATCGGATCCTTTCGTCGAAGAAGTCGAGCGCCCGGAAGGCCCCGCCGATCGCCGGCAGGAACCACGGCTTGCCGGTATAGAGCGGGATGGCGGGCAGTGGCGCATCGCCGAACGGCATGCGGTTCAGGGGGCCGCCATGCAGGCGGCCGGCAATCGACCGGCCTATGGCATCGCCCAGGAACGGCATCATCGACACGCCCGAGCCGTTGCAGCCCAGCACGAAGTGCAAGCCATCGATTTCGCCGGCATGCGGCAGGGCGTCGTAGGTGAAGGCGACATTGCCCTGCCAGGTGTGCGTGACTTTCACGTCGGCCAGCTCGGGGAAGCGCTTGACCAGGGACGTATGCAGCAGGCGCGCGCGCTTCTCGCCGTCGATTTCGGTGAAGCGGGCACGGCCACCGAAGATCACGCGCTTGCCGTCGGGCGAGAGCCGGTAATAGTTCAGCACCCGGCGCGTCTCCGAGAAGGTGCGGCCGCGCGGGCAAAGCTTCAGGGCAAGGCCTTCGGGCAGTTCCTCGGTGGCGATGACGTGGCTGGCGATGGGCACGAGCCGGCGCTGCAGTTTCGGTGTCACGCCACCGGTGTAGCCGTTGGTGGCGATGACGACGTGGCGCGCCTGCATCTCGCCGGCGTTTGTCGTAATCCGCCAGCCGTCACCCGACCGTGTGAGGCCGGTGGCGCGGCAGTGGCCCGCCAGCGTGATCGAATTGCGCCGCCGCACCGCCGCCAGCAGGCCGCCGTAGAACAGGGCGGGATGCAGCTTGCCCGCGGTCTCCAGCACCATGCCGCCGTGATAATAGTCGCTGCCGATCTCCTGGCGCTGCTCTTCGCGGCTGACGAGATAGCAGTCGGTGGCGCCGCCGGCGCGCAGCTTGTCGTAGCGCTTGCGCAGCCCCTCGTAATGCGAGGCGGCGCAGGCGCCGAGGAAACGACCGCGCTGCTCGAGATGGCAGTCGATGTTTTCCTTTTCCACCAGATCGAACAGCCCGCGGTAGGCCTCGACCGCCCAGCCGACGACGTCGCGCACCAGGTCGGGCGCATAATCGAGGCTCTTGCCGGTAAAGCTCTTGCCGATCGAGAGACCGGCGCTGATCGCGCCGCCGCTGCGCGTGCTGGCGCCCGATCCGAACTCGGCGGCCTCCAGCACCACGCTCTGGATGCCCGAATCGGCCAGCGCGCGGGCCGCCGCAAGCCCGGCATAGCCGCCGCCCACCACCACCACGTCGGTGCTGGCGGGCAGGGACGGCGCTTCGATCGCCTGCGGCCTGAAAGCTTCCCACCAGTAGGGCTCGTCCTTGAAATTGCTCGCCAGAACCGACTGGCCATTGCTAGGCATGAAAACACTCTTCGACAAAACGTTGAGAAATGGGACTTTTGGCTTGTCGCCTCGCGGCGTCAAAGTCATTGTCGGGGCACGACAATTCCCTGGAGTTATGATGATCACGTCGCGCCAGCTCGAAGCGTTTCGCGCCATCATGGAGCACGGCACGGTGACGGCAGCGGCCGAGCGGCTGGGCGTGTCGCAGCCGGCGGTGAGCAAGATCCTGGCCGGGCTTGAATTGGAGATCGGCTATCCGCTGTTCACCCGCATCAAGCGGCGGCTGGCGCCGACCAGCGAGGCGCGGCTGCTCGCCGCCGAGGTGACGCGGCTTTATCACAGTCTCGACCGCATCAGCGAGATGGCGCGCGAGATCCGCGACCGCCAGGTCGGCGACCTGCATGTCTATTCGACACCCGCGTTGGGGCGCACGGTGCTGCCGGACGTGATGGCGGGCTTCGTCAAGCGCCACGCCAAGGCGCACATCGTGTTCCATGTGCGGAGTTCCACCTTCATCAACCAGAAGATGGTCGACCAGCAGATCGATCTCGGCTTCTCGATGATGCCGTTCGAGCATCCTTCGATGGTGACCGAGGAGCTGAGCCGCGCCGCCGCCGTTTGCGTGGTGCCGGCAGGCCATCGCCTGGCGCGCCGCAAGGTCATCCGGCCGGCCGACCTCCGTGGTGAGCGCTTTCTCTCTTTCCCGCTCGACGGCCGCATGCGCCACCTGATCGACGCTGCCTTCGAGCAGGAGCGCATCGAGCGCAGCCTGCAGATCGACGTCTATTCCTCGGCCGACGCCTGCGCGCTGGCGGCGCGCGGCCTCGGCGTGTCGATCGTCGAGCCTTTCACGGCCCGCGACTACGAGCGCGACGGCATCGCCGTGGTGCCGTTCGAGCCGCGCATCCGCTACCTGTTCCGCGCCATGCGGCCACGCTTTCGCAAGCCGTCGCGGCTGGCCGACGCCTTCCTCGACGCGGTGAAGGCGCATCTGCGCGCCAAGGGCTGGGCCTGATCGTCTACGCTGGATCATGGGCCACGAAGAATTCGAGGCCGATTAGGCGCTCGAGCAGCATGACCACCGCCAGCGTGACCACGACGGTGGCGGTCGAGATCGCCGCCAGTACCGGCGAGGCGTTCTCCTGGATGAAGGCGTAGATCTGCACCGGCAAGGTCGTCGTCTCGGGGCCGGTCAGGAACATCGTGACGGTCACCTCGTCGAACGAGATGATGAAGGTGAAGAGCAATGCCGTGACCAGGCCCGAGCGGGCCAGCGGCAGCGCGATGCCCAGCGCCAGCCGCCGCTCGTCGGCGCCCAGCAGCGAGGCGGCCTCGACGATCTCGCCGTCGATCCGCGCCATGGCGACCGCGATCGGCCGCCAGGCGAAGGGCAGCGTCACCACGACATGGGCCGCCACGATGCCGCCTGCCGTGCCGAGATGACCGGTGAGCGCCAGCACGTTGACCAGCGCCACGCCGAGGGCGGCGTGCGGAAAGAACAGCGGCGACATCACCACCAGTTCGAACGCGGGCAGCCAGCGCGGCCGGAGGCGATGGCAGGCATAGACACCGGCGAAGGCGATGGCGGTGGTGAGCACTGCCACGACCGCGGCGATGCCGAGGCTGGTCATGAAGGCGGAGACCCAGCGCGGATCGGTGGCGGCCTCGAGATACCAGCGCAGGCTGAGTTCGCCCGGCGGGAAGCGGAGATAGCCGGCGGCTGCGAACGAAGTGGCGGCAATGACGACGATCGGCGCCGGCAGGAAGAACAGCAGAACGAAGGAGGCCGTGCGGCCGAGCCTGATCAGGGGCCCATTCATGAAGCGACACTCATCGGTCGGCCTTCGGCACCACGGCGCTTTCGAGGGCGCGGAGAAGAACCAGGCCGAGGCCGCTCAGCAGCAGCAGGCAGAGCGCCCAGGCTGAGGCCTTGCTCATGTTGAAGTTGTAGACGACCTCTTGATAGATCTGCGTGCCGGCCATCTTCTGGCGCAGGCCGCCCAGCAGGATCGGCGTCACGATGGCGCCCATCGAGGTCAGGAACGTGATGCTGATGCCGGTGAAGATGCCGGGCAGCGACAGCGGCAGCACGACGCGGCGCCAGGTGTCGAAGCCCGAGGCCCCGAGCGATTCGCTCGCCTCCTCGAGCCTGTTGTCGATCTGCAGCAGCACCGAGAGCGTGGCGATCACCGCGAACGGCATCAGCACGTGCGTGAGTCCGATCACCACGCCCAGATCGTTGAAGATCAGCGGCAGCGGCGACTGGATGGCGCCTAACCAGGCGAGCGCCTCGTTGAGGAATCCCTTGGGCCCCAGGATGACCAGCCAGCCGTAGGTGCGGACGACGAGGCTGACCAGCCACGGCACCAGCACCACCACCAGCAGGAGATTGCGCCAGCGCGGCAGGCGCCACAGCAGCCAGGCGATGGGATAGGCCAGCGCCGCCGAGGCGAGTGCCACCACGACCGAGATCGAGACGGTGCGCAGGAAGACCTCGTGATAGTCGGGCCGCTCGACGATCTGGCGGAAATAGACCAGCGAAAAGCCGTCCCTGGTCCAGAAGGCGTTGACGAACAGCAGGCCGACCGAGGCTGCGAAAAACGCGAGCACCAGCAGGGCCGGCAGCAGCAGCCAGCCCAGGCTTCGCGGTGTCGCGCCGGGCCGCACTCTAGAATCCGGCGGCGAAGCCGGGCGGAAACTCGGCCGAGGCGTGGGTCTCGGCGTCGAAAGCCTCGGCGAGCTTGATCAGATGCGCCTCGGCGTACCACGGCGCCACGAACTGGAGGCCGATCGGCAAGCCGGCCTTCGAGCGGCCGTAGGGAATGCTGATCGCCGGATGGCCGGTCATGTTGAAGGGGATGGTGTAGGTGTACCAGGCCGCACGCAGGTCGCCGATCGGCTTGCCGTCGACCACGAGGGGGGCGAATTGGTCCTGGGTGGCAAGCGGTGCCGGCGTGGCGACGGTCGGCGTCAGCAGGAGATCGCAGTCGTCGAACAGCCTCTGCACCGACTTGTAGGCGGTGGTGCGATCGACCAGCGCCCGGCGCAGCATGACGACGTCGACGGCGTCACCTTCATCGAGCGTCTTGGCGAACGACGGATCGAGATCGCCGCGGCGGTTCTTCAGGATGTCGCCGAAACGCTCGATCTGGTTGGCACGCAGGATGATGCGGGCAACGTCGAGCTTCCAGTCGATCTCGCGCCCGTCCATTTCCTTGATGCGCGCACCCTGCTTGTCGAGGAAGGCAATGGCGGCATCGAGCCTGGCCTCGGTGTCGGGATCGAGATAGCCGCCGGTCATGCGGCGGATGACGGTGATGCGCTTGCCGGCGATCGGATGCTCGCCGGTGTCTTGCGGCCAGGCGAACGGCTCGCGTCCGATGGCGAGTGTCCACGGATCGTCGCGATGGCCGCGCGACATCGAGGCGAAGCCGGCGCCGAGATCGGCCGGATGGCGCGCCATGACACCCAGGTAGGTGAGCTGGCCGAACTGGTCGGGCGGCACCTCGTGCGGCACGCGGCCGAGCGTGGCCTTCAGGCCATAGACGCCGCAGCAGGCGGCAGGAATGCGGCCGGAGCCGGCGCCGTCGGTCGACATGGCGATGGGGCCGAGGCCGAGCGCCACCGACACCGCCGCACCGCCGCTCGAGCCGCCGCTGGTGTGGTCGCGGCTCCACGGGTTGCGCGTGATGCCGTGCAGGCGGCTGTCGGTCAGGACCTTGTGGCCGAACTCCGGCGTCGTGGTCTTGGCGAACAGCACGGCGTCGGCCGCCTTCCATTGGCCGATGGCACTGGCGTCGACCGTGGGCACGTTGTCCTTCATCGTGAGCGAGGCGAACGCCGTGCGCAGGCCCTTGGTCAGGATCAGGTCCTTGGCCGAAACCGGCACCGCGGCCAGCGCGCCGAAGCCGGTGCCGCGCTTCTTGCGGGCATCGAGCGCGTCAGCTGCCGCGCGCGCGCCGTCGGCGTCGAGCGTGGCGATGGGATTGAAGGGCTCAGCGCGTTTGCAGCGCTCGAGCAGGCCCTCGACGATGTCGCGCGCGGCGACCTTGCCGGAGGTGAAGGCCTTTACGAGGTCGGCGACGGGCCGGCCGGCGAAATCCTGTGCGGGCATGGTTCGGACTTTCAGGCTTGAGCAAAAACGGTGAAGGAGCGAGCGGCGATCGAGAGCTGCACCGGCTGGTTCTCGGCCAGCCCGGCTGCGGGAGCGTTGGCCATCATGAGGCCGGTGAGCGGCCCATGCACGGTGTCGAAGCTGATCTTCAGCATCGGCCCCAGCCGATGGAGCGCGGCGACGCGGGCCTCGAACGAGGCGCCAGTGTTGGTGTCGGTGTCGGAGCCGGCGCCGGCGCCGGAGGAGGGCTGCACGGTCACGGCTTCGGGCCGACAGGCGATATCGCAGCGCGCGCCGGCGCGGGCATTGCCGAGCACGGCGGCGAGCGGCAGGCGGAGGCGGCTGCCGCCGATCTCGATCTCGGCCGATGCGGCGTCGATCGAGACGATGCGGCCCGGCAGCATGTTGATGTCGCCCACGAAGCGCGCCACGAAGGGAGAGGCGGGCCGGCTATAGATCTCGCCCGGCGTGCCCACCTGTTGTACCCGGCCGCCGTCCATCACCACGATGATGTCGGAGAGCAAGGTCGCTTCCTCCTGGTCATGGGTGACGAACACGAAGGTGGTGGCGAGCTGACGCTGGATCGATTTCAACTCGACCTGGAGCTGGCGGCGGAGCTGCAGGTCGAGCGCGCTCAAGGGTTCGTCGAGCAGCAGGATGGCGGGCTCCAGCACCAGTGAGCGCGCCAGCGCCACGCGCTGCTTCTGGCCGCCCGAGAGCTGGCCGATGCGACGGCGCTCGAAGCCGGCCAAGCCGACCAGGCCGAGGAAGCGGGCGACGCGGCCGGCGATGTCGCCGGCCGGCGCGCCGCGTACCTTCAGGCCGTAGGCCACGTTGTCGAACACATCGAGGTGGGGAAACAGCGCCAGGTTCTGGAACACCATGCCGATCGGCCGCTGCCGCGGCGGCACGCCCTGCATGGCGGCGCCGTCGATGGCAATGGCGCCGCGGCTGGGCTCCAGAAAGCCCGCGATCAGGCGCAGCAACGTGGTCTTGCCGCAGCCCGACGGGCCCAGCAGCGTGACGAAGCTCCCGCCCGCGATCGCGAGGTCGACGTCGTTCAGCACCGTGGCGGTACCGAACTCCTTGCCGACGCCCGCAATCTCGATGGCGCCCCGTTTCAAGGCGCGTCACTCACTGCTTGACGCCGGACAGCAGTTTCTCGGCGCGGTTGACGCGCTCCTCGTTGTGCTCGACCACGACCCGCCAGTCGGGCGAGTAGAGGCTCTGCACGATCTTGTCGTAGGGCTGGCCCAGGGTCTTCTGCAGGTCGTCCGGCAGCTTCACCTTGGAATTCATCGGCAGCCAGCCGTCGAGCAGCGCGGCCCGGAGCTGCGGCTCGGCACCGGCGATGTAGTTCAGCCAGACCCGCGCATTGTCCTGGTTCTTGGCGCCCTTCGGGATCACCACGACGTAGGGCAGCATCAGTGCGCCCTCCTTGGGGATCACGATGTCGACGTTGGCGGCGCCATGGCGGCGCAGGCTCCAGACGCGCGAGGCGTAGAACGGCACCGCCGCCACCTCGCCGCGCGTCAGCAGCGTATTCATGTGGGCGAGTGAGGTGTAGGTCGTGAGCACGTTCGGCACGATCTTCTCGAGCAGCTTGAAGCCCGGATCGATGTCCTTCTCGCTGCCGCCCATCGCCTTGGCCATGATTACCGCATCGTAGGGTGCGAGGTAGACCGGCCGCGTGACCGACAGCTTACCCTTCCACTTGGCGTCGGCGAGGCCCTGCCACGAGGCGAAGTCTGCTGCCTTGGCGAGGTCGGTGTTGAAGGCGATGCCGTAGTAGGTGAAGTAGACCGGCAGGCCGACATGGCGGCCCGCCTTGTCCTTGGTCAGGAACTTCGGATCGACGTCGGCGATGCCAGGAAGCTGCTTGTCGTCGAAGCTCTCGATGAGGCCGGCGTTGGAGAGGGCGATTGCCTCGAAGTATGTGACGAGGGCGAGGTTGTACTGATTGGCGGCGGCCGGTGAGCGGAGAGCGCCGGCGGGGTTCGGCACTTCCACCATCTTCACCGAGTAGCCGCCGGCCGGGGTGAACTGCTTGATGAAGGCTTCGCGCCAGGTGTTGGCGCCGCCGCCGCCCCAGACTGCCATAACCAGATCGTTCTGCGCCCCGGCACTTTCCGCGCCGAGAAAGAGGAGCGCTGTGGCGCAGGCAAGAGCCTTCAATCTTCTCAGCATTTCCATCCCCCCTCGCAAAAACATCCCAGAAAAAACTATGAGGGCTGCCCGAGGGGCCGGAAAATTCATTCGTCCCGGTTGGTCATTCCGCGGGGTTATGGGCCATCGTTGTTGCCCGCGTCAGGCGGCGCTCCTACAGTCAGCCGGGGATTCAAGAGGGGACTACGCCATGGACATGAAGAAACTGAACCGCCGCCAAGCGGTATCGCTGCTGGGCGGCGCTGCCGCCGCCGGCTCCGCGTTTGCCGGGCCGGCTTTTGGCCAGGCCGAGCCGCCCAAGCCTGCCCAACTCGTGGTCAATCATTCCGGCGGGTCGATGGGCACGGCGATGCGCAAGGCCTTCTTTAACGGCTTCGAGAAGAAGTACGGCATCAAGGTCGTCGAGACGAGCCCGGTCGACTTCGGCAAGCTCCGCGCCATGGTCGATTCCGGCAACGTCGAGTGGGATCTCACCGAGATCGGTGGCCAGGACGCGATCCGCGCCGGCAAAGCCAACCTCCTGGACAAGGTCGACCCCAAGGTCGTCGATCGCTCCAAGTATCCGGCGACGGCGCAAAATCCCTTCGTCTTCGCCTCGTCGGTCTACACCACGATCATCGGTTACCGCACCGACGTCTTCAAAGGCGGCACGCATCCCAAGAGCTGGGCCGACTGGTGGGACGTCAAGAAGTTCCCGGGTGCGCGCTCCATGCGCAACCACCCGACCGACAATCTCGAATTCGCGCTGATCGCCGACGGGGTGCCCAAGGACAAGCTCTATCCGATCGACTTCGACCGCGCCTTCAAGAAGCTCGACCAGATCAAGCCGCACGTCACCGTGTGGTGGTCGACCGGCCAGCAGCCGGCTCAGCTGCTGCTCGACAAGGAAGTGGTGCTGGCCACCGGCTGGAACGGCCGCTTCTACGACATCATCAAGAAGGGCGCGCCGGTCGAGATCGAGTGGAACGAAGGTGCGCTGAAGCAGGGCAGCTTCGCCATCCCGCGCGGCGCCAAGAGCCCCTACTGGGCCAACAAGATGCTGGCCGAACTCGCCATCCCGCAACAGCAGGCGGTCTATGCCTCGGAGCTCGGCTATCCCGGCCTCAACCTCGAGTCGCTGAACTTCGTCGACGCCAAGGTGAAGCCCTACCTGCCGACCAACTATCTCGACAAGCAGTTCTGGATCAGTGACGAGTGGTACGCCGAGAACGGCACCAAGGCAGCCGAACTCTGGAACGCCTGGATGCTGAAGAAGGCGTAACATCAGTTGGCTGCGCGTGGGGGATCGGCCGAGCTCCTGATCGAGGGAGTGGGCAAGCGTTTCGGTGACGTGGTCGCGCTGGACCACGTCTCGCTCAGCGTGGCGCAGGGCGAGTTGCTCACCATCCTGGGCCCCAGCGGTTCCGGCAAGACGACGCTTCTGAAGGTGGTGGCGGGCTTCGAGACGCCCGATGGCGGCACCGTGAAGGTGGGCGGGACGGACATCAGCGCCCTGCCGCCGGCCAAGCGCGACATCGGCATGGTGTTCCAGAATTACGCGCTGTTCCCGCATCTCACCGTGAGGGCCAACGTTGCCTTCCCGCTGGAGATGCGCAACGTCGCGAGGACCGAGATCGACAGTCGCGTCGCCGAGGCGCTGGCGATGGTCGAACTCAAGGGTTACGAGGCGCGACTCCCGAAGCAGCTGTCGGGCGGCCAGCAGCAGCGCGTGGCACTGGCCCGCGCCATCGTCTTCAATCCGCGCCTGTTGCTGCTCGACGAGCCGTTCGGCGCGCTCGATCGCAAGCTGCGCGAGACCATGCAGCTGGAAGTGCGCCGGCTGCAACGCCGCCTCGGCCTCACCACCATCTTCATCACCCACGACCAGGAAGAAGCGCTGGTCCTCTCCGACCGCATCGCGGTGATGAACAAGGGCACGATCCAGCAGATCGCCACCACGACGGAGATCTACGAACGTCCCGCCAACGATTTCGTCGCCGACTTCGTGGGCGAGAGCAACATCTTCCACGGCACGATGAGCGCTCCCGGCGCCGTGACGCTCGACGGTGGCCGCACGCTCGTCGTGCGCAGCGACAGGCAAGCCGGCGCCAAGGTCGGCGTACTGATGCGCCCGGAGCGGTTCGCTTCCGGGGGCATGAACCAGTTCGCCGGCGAGGTGATCGAGTCCGTCTATCTCGGCACGTCGTTCAAGCTCAGGCTCGCCTGCGAGGGTGGACTGGAGCTGCTGGTCCGCCAGCCCGCCCGCGGCGCGCTGCCCGCTGCCGGGGCAAAGGTCGCGGTCGGGATCGATCCCGAGGCCATCCATGTTTTCTAGCCGAAGCGGCTTCTGGCCGGCTCTGCCGGCGCTGATCCTGCTGCTGGTCTTCTTCCTCTTCCCGGTCGCGCGCATGCTGGGTTTCAGCATCGAGGCCGGCACGCTCGACTGGTACGCCAAGGCTCTCGGTGAGGGGCTCTATATCCGCGTCCTCTGGAACACTTTCGAGATCGCGCTTCTCGTCACCTTGTTCTGTCTGCTCCTCGGCTATCCGCTGGGATTCCTGATGGCCACCACGACGCCGTTCTGGGCAACCATGGGGTTCATCTTCGTGCTGCTGCCGCTCTGGACCTCGGTGCTGGTGCGTACCTATGCCTGGATGGTGCTGCTGGGCCGCAACGGCGTCTTCAACCGCATGCTGATGGAAGCGGGGATCACGAGCGATCCCATCCCGCTCCTGCACAACTTCACCGGCGTGCTGATCGGCATGGTGCACGTGCTGCTGCCCTACATGGTGCTGCCGATCTACGGCGCGGTGCGCAAGGTCGATCCGGCGATTCCCGCCGCCGCGGCGGGCCTCGGCGCCTCCAACTGGCGCATCTTCTGGCGTGTCTGGATGCCGCTCACGCTGAACGGCGTGTTCGCGGGATGCGTGCTGGTCTTCGTGCTGTCGCTGGGCTTCTACATCACGCCGGCGCTGCTGGGCGGCGGCCGGGTCATCATGATCGCGGTGTTGATCGAGCAACAGGTGCGCGAGGCGCTGAACTGGCCGTTTGCCGCGGCGCTCTCGGCCGTGCTGCTGGCCGCCACCTTCGCCGTCTACACGCTCGCCCAGCGCTTCACCCAGCCGGAGACCGCCCGGTGAGGAGCCTGCACGCCAGCCGGCTGCTGCTGATCGGGTTCTGCGCCCTGGTCTACTTCTTCCTCATGCTGCCGCTGCTCGTGGTCTTCCCGATCTCCCTCAGTTCGGCGCCCTACATGCAGTTTCCGCCGCCGGGCTTCTCCTGGCAGTGGTACGAGCGCTACCTCGACGATCCGCAGTGGATCGATTCGACATGGCGCTCGCTCTACATCGGCGGCGCCACCGCAATCCTGGCGCTGGCACTCGGCGTGCCGCTGGCTTTCTCGCTGGTGCGCGGTCGCTTCTTCGGAAGGATCGTCGTCGATCGCGTCGCCCTCGCCCCCATCATCGTGCCGCACATCATCTTCGCGGTCGCGGTCTACGGCCTGTTCGCCAAGCTCAAGCTGATCGGTACCTGGTACGGGCTGGTGATCGGCCACACCGTGCTGGCGCTGCCCTTCGTGGTGCTGGTGATCACCGCCGGCCTGCGCGACTTCGACCGCTCGCTCGAACAGGCGGCGGAGGGGTTGGGCGCCAGCCGCTGGCAAACCTTGCGCAAGATCACCCTGCCGCTCTTGCGGCCGAGCCTTGTCTCGGCCGGACTGCTCGCCTTCATCTCCTCTTTCGACGAGGTCGTGGTGGCGCTGTTCCTCGCGGGCGCGAACATGACGCTGCCCAAGAAGATGTTCGACAACATCATGATGGAGATCGATCCGACCATCGCGTCGGTTTCCGTCATCCAGATCCTGCTCGTGTCCGTGGTGCTCGTCCTGATCGGCCGCTTCGGCCGTGGCCTCAAGGACAGCGCGCGTTAGGAGAGTTCGATGGCCGACAGCGTATTCCACAAGGACTTCAAGGCGATGCCCTGGTGGTGGGAATGGTGGCATCCCACGAACGAGCTGAGCCAGGACCCGCCGCTGAAAACTGATGTGCTGGTGGTGGGCGCGGGCTACGGCGGCCTCTCGACCGCCCTCGAGCTGGCGCGATCGGGAGTCGAAGTGACGGTGCTGGAGCGCGGCGAGTTCGGCGTCGGCGCCAGCACGCGCAACGGCGGCGGCGTCAGCGGCGGCACGACGATGGGCAAGGGCTTTTCCGGCAAGGGTGTCGGCGGCGACGCCGAGGCCTGGAAGGCGGTGATGGCGCGCATGCTGGCCGACGCCGCGGATTCCCTTGCGCAAGTCGAAACGGTGATCCAGCGCGAAGGCATCGAGTGCTACTGGCGCATGAATGGCCGCTTCAGCGGCGCCTATACGCCGCGTCACTATGCGGAGCAGGCGGCGAAGGTCGCGACCTACAACGAGAAGGCGGCGCTCGGCACCTACATGGTGCCGCGCGAGCAGCAGCGCGCGGAGATCGCTTCGGACTATTACTATGGCGGCATGGTGGTGGAGCGCACCGGCCAGCTCCACCCCGCGCTCTATTACGGTGGCCTGCTGAAGGCGGCGAGCCGTGCCGGAGCCAGGCTCTGCGCCCAGTGCGATGCCGAGAAGATCGAACGCAAGGCCGGCGGTTTCCGCATCCTCACCAACAAGGGCCCGATCGAGGCGCGCGAGGTGGTGATCGCCACCAACGGCTACACCACCGATCTCACGCCGACCTTGAAGCGCAAGCTGGTGCCGGTGGCGAGCCACATCATCGCCACCGAGGAACTGCCCGAGGATCTCGTGCAGAGCCTCATTCCCAAGAACCGCGTCGTCTCCGACACCAAGCGCGTACTCTGCTATTACCGGCAGTCGCCCGACAACAAGCGCGTGATCTTCGGCGGCCGCGCCCGCTTCACCCAGGTGGCGCCCGAGGTGAGTGCGCCGGTGCTGCACGGTTACATGCTCGAGCGCTGGCCGCAGCTGAAGGGCACCAAGGTGACACATGCCTGGACGGGCAACGTGGCCTTCGCCTTCGACTTCATGCCGCACATGGGCCAGGAGCAGGGCATGCACTACCTGATGGCGTGCAACGGCTCCGGTGTGGCGATGATGAGCTATCTCGGCTACCAGACGGCGAAGAAGATTGCCGGCGGCTCGAACGCGCCGATCAATGCCTTCGACGGCCAGCCGTTTCCGACCGTGCCGTTCTACAACGGCAATCCCGAATGGGTGCTGCCCTTCGTGGGCGCCTGGTACCGTACCCGCGACTGGTGGGACCGCGCGACGGCAGGCTGAGACGGCGCCCTGGTGCTGCCGTGGCGCGCTACCGTGGCGGCGCGCCATGAGGTAGGCTCGTCTCGTGCTCTGGTCCGGAATGTTGCAATGAAATTTCGTTTGTTCGCCGCCGTTCTCGTGTCGCTGCTGATGGCGGGCCTCGCGCCGGCCCGAGCCCAGGTCCCGTTGATCCCGCCGGGCTGGCAGACCGAACGGGTGGTGATGCTGGCCCGCCACAGCGTGCTGGCGCCGGTGCAGACCCAGGCCGAGCTCGCGCCTTATGCCGCCGCGCCATGGCCCGCCTGGCCGGTGGCGCCGGGCAACCTGACGCCGCGCGGCGCAGACCTCGGCCACCAGATGGGGCAGTTCTACCGAATCATCTACGGCGGCCGCGGGCTGATCGAGGAAAACGTCTGCGCCGCGCCGGGCACCGTCGTGCTGTGGGTCGACCTCGACACTCGCGACCAGTATGCGGCGCTCTCGACCCTGGGCGGCCTCTACATGCGCTGCCTTACACCGCTCCTGAAGCACCAGGCTGACCTTACCAAGCCTGATCCGCTGTTCCATCCGCAGCCCTCGGCATCGTGCCCGATGGATGCGGCGAGCAACCGCGCCGCCATCCTGGCGCGCATCGGCGGCGATTTCAGTTCCGTGCAGCGCGAGTACGCGCCGCAGCTCTCGCTGTTGCAATCGACGCTCTGCCCGCCGGGTTCGCCGGCGGCTTGCGGTCTTAACGCCGAGGCGCCGGCGATCGTGCCCAACCCGGCCGGCGGCGTCGCCATGAAAGGGCCGATCGCCATTGGCTCGATGGCAGCGGAGATCTTCCTGCAGGAAAGCGCCGAGGGCATGCCGTCCGACCAGGTTGCCTGGGGCCGCCTCGGTGGTGACGACAAGCTGCGCGATATGCTGAAGGTGCATCGCCTCTATCTCGACCTGATGACGAAGACCAAGCCGATCGCCCAGCAGATGGGCTCGAACATGCTGACGCAGATCGTGGCGGCGCTGCAGAACGGCCACAAGTTTCCCGGCGCGCCCAACATGGCCCAGTCGGTGCGCTTCGGCATGCTGCTGGGCCACGACACCAACATCCTGAATGTCGCCGGCCTGCTCAATCTCGGCTGGGAGATCAAGGGCTACCAGGACAACGAAGTGCCGCCCGGCAGTTCGCTCGCCTTCGAGCTGCTGCGCGAGGTCAGTACCGGCCAGCGCTATGTGCGGATGGCCTTCTATGCCCAGACGCCGGAGCAGCTGCGCAACAACACGCAGCTCACCATCGACAATCCCCCCGGCATGGTGGCCGTCGATCTGCCGGCCTGCAGCGCCTATGCCCGCGAAAAGGCCTGTCCGCTGGAGCGCTTCGTCGAGATCGCCAACGCCGTGATCGATCCGGCCTGCGTCTCGATCAAGCCGTAGCGGCGCTAGCCGGCAGAGCCGGTTCGGGCTTCAGGAAGGCCACGCTCAATACGGCGAGCGCGGAGAAGGCCGCCAGCATCGCCCATGCCTCGTTGATCGAGATCACGAGTGCCGTCTTTTCGGCCAGCGCGCGGACGAGCGAGATCGTCTCGGGGTCGACGTTCTGCGGCGCGGCGCCGGTCAGCGATCCCTCGGGCAGTCCGATCAGCCGTCCGGTCGCGATGTCGCCGGCTTTCAGCTTCTCGGCGAGGCGCTCGGCGTGCAGCGGGCTGCGGCCGTAGATCACGGTATCGATCAGGGCGAGGCCGATGGCGCCGCCCAGGTTGCGCATCAGGTTGAAGAGCCCGCTGGCATCGGCAACGCGCTCGGGCGCGAGATGACCCAGTGCCAGCCGCGTCGGCGGCAGCAGGCAGAACATGATCGCGGCGCCGCGCAGGATCTGCGGCCAGAACATGTCGTCGTAATCCGACAGCCGCGTCTGGAAGGCGCTGAGGCCGAGACCTGCCGCGAACAGGGCAAAGCCTGCGGCGGTGAGCAGGCGCGCGTCGACCCGACGCTCGAGCTGGACGGCCAGCGGCGCCGTCGCGAGCTGGGCGAGGCCGGTCACCAGCATGATCGTGCCGATCTCCAGCGAATCGTGGCCGCGCACGAAGCCCAGGAACACCGGCATCAGGTAGACCGAGCCGTAGAGGCCGATGCCGAGCAGGAAGCTGAGCGCACAGCTCAGGGCAAAGTTGCGGTCGGCGAATGCACTGAGATCGACAATGGGCGTCTCGCGCGCGAACGTGCGTCGAATGAACGCCGCGAGGCTGGCGGAACTCAGCACCAGCAGGCCGAGCACGAGGCCGGAAGCCCAGCCGTATCGCGGCGCTTCCTTCAGCGCGATCTCCAGAGACGCCAGCGCCAGCGCCATGAGGACGAGCGACACCAGGTCGAGGCGCCTTGCGTGGGCGACGTCGGTCTTCTCGGCCGGCAGGAACCAGGCGGCCACCGCCGCAGCCACGATGCCCGGTCCGATGTTGATCAGGAACAGCCAGTGCCAGGAGTAGGTCTCGGTGATCCAGCCACCGGCCAGCGGGCCGACGGTGGGCGCCAGGACGGCGAGCACGCCGGCCAGCGTGGTGGCGACGGTCTGCTGACGCACCGGAAAGAGCAGGAAGACGGCGGTGAACACGAGCGGGATCAGGACGCCGCCGGCAAAGCCCTGGACGACGCGCCAGGCGACCAGCGCGGCGAAGCCGTCGCTCGCGGCGCAACCCAGCGAGGCCAGGCTGAACAGCGAGATGGCGGCAACGAACAGCCCGCGCATGGTGAGCACGCGCGTGAGGAGGCCGGTCAGCGGGATCGCGATCACTTCGGCGATCAGGTAGGCGGTCTGCAGCCAGCTCATCTGCTCCGGCCGAATGTCGAGCGCGGCCTGGATGTTGGGCAGCGACGTGACCACGATCTGGATGTCGAGGATGGCCATGAACATGCCGAGCGCCATGGAGGCGAAGCCCGCCCATGTCCTCGCCAAGTTTCTCAACGGCCGAGCGCCTTGTTCTCGGCGCGGACGCGCACCCACAGGACGGCGAGATTGAGGATCGAGAAGACGGCGGCGTACCAGACCAGGCCGAACGCGAGAGGCAGCACCAGGATCTCGCCGATCACGACCCAATAGTTCGGGTGGGACAGGTAGCGGTAGGGGCCGCTGGCGATCAGCCGCTCGCCGGGAACGACAAGGATGCGGGTGGTCCAGCGCGGCCCCAGGGTCGCGAGCACCCACACACGCAATCCCTGCAGGACGATGAAGATCGCGAGCAGGAGAAGATCGGGCGCCAGGCCGCGCGTGAGCGCGAGAACCCAGAGCCCGCCCAGCCACAGCGTGTGCAGGCCCACGATCAGCGGGTAATGCCCGGGCGCTACTTCGATGGCGCCGCGTTCCAGAAGGCGGGCGGTGTTGCGACGGGCGAGGAATAATTCGCCCAGGCGTTGCAGTGTGACGAACGCCAGGACAAGGACCGTCAGCGTCATGCCGCTCGCGCCAGGGACAGCACACCGCACGAGAAGCCCGGGCCCATGGCCGCCAGCACCGTGCGCCGGGGCATCCCGGCCGCCATGACCCGGTCGAGCACGAACAGGACCGTGGGCGCCGACATGTTGCCGAAATCCGCCAGCACGGCGCGTTCGTGGTCGAGCGTGCCCTGGTCGAGGTGCAGCGTGCTCTCCAGGGCGGTGATGACCTTGGCGCCGCCGGGATGGCAGGTGAAGCGATCGACTGCGCCGCGATCAACGCCGATGCGGCCGAGGATGCCATCGATGGCCGGTCCGACGTTGCGTTCGGCGAAGGGCGGGATGTCGCGGTCGAAGATCACGCCCAAGCCCCGGTCCTCGGTCTTCCAGCCCATGATGTCGAGCGTATCCGGCCACATATGCTCGCCCGCGCCCTCGATTTCAGCGATGCCGCTCTCGCCGGTGCGCAGCACGCAGGCGGCCGCCCCGTCGCCGAACAACGCCGTCGCCACCATGTTGACCTTGGTGAGCTGGTCGAGCCGGAAAGCCGTGGTGCAGATTTCCACGGCCACCATCAGCACCGTCGAACCGGGCCGCGCCCGCGCGAGCCGGCTCGCGATCGCAAGACCGCTGACGCCGCCGGCGCAGCCGAGGCCAAAGACGGGAACGCGCTCGACGTCGCTGCGGAAGCCCAGGCGGCTCGCCACCCGGGCTTCGAGGCTGGGCGTCGCGATGCCGGTCGAGGAAACGGTCACGATCGTGTCGACCTCGGATGCCGTGCAGCCGGCCGCGGCCATTGCCTTTTCAGCGGCGGCGACGAAGAGGTCCTGCGCGCCTTCCAGATAGGCGGCATTGCGCTCGGGCCAGCCCACGGGTTCGAGATACCACTCGATCGGCTTGACCATGTACCGGGACTCGATCCCGGTCGACTTGAAGACGCGGGCAATGCGGCCGAAGTCGGGCAGGCGGTGGGCGAACAGCTCCCGCGTGCGTTCGGCCGCTTGGGACTGGGGCAGGCGGTGCGGCGGAACGGCGGTGGCAAGCGAGATCAGATTCGCGCGGTCGGTCATGGGCAACAGTACCCCATTGCGAGGACAAGGCCTCGTCACAGTTTGGAGGGGTAGCGAAGCCCGCAAACGTGACCAAAAGGCGATGCCCGAGGTCACGTCCTCGTGAGGGCATCTTACGCTGGTGGGGCGACCGACAGGCCCTTGACCTTGTGACGCTCGATGAACTCGGCGACCATGCCCGACTTCTTGGCCTTCTCGACGAAGTCGGCGAGGAATGCCGCGCCCGCGAGGTTGGCCTTGGCCGTGCCGATGGCCTGCTGCACGGCGGTGAACTTGCCGTCGAGGATCTTTAGCCCCGGCGCCTTCTCGACGTCCTTCAGAAGGCCGGGACGCAGGCCCGCCAGCACTTCCAATTTGTCGGACATGAACTTCTCGTAGGCGGCGTCGAGCCCGCTCACCTGCACCAGCGTGGCGTTCTTGATGTTGTTCACCAGCCAGAGGTCGTAGGCGCTGCGCGCCGACACGGCGATGCGCACGCCCTTCCTGTCGACGTCGGCGATGGAGGTGATGGGCGAGCCCGCCGGCACCATGTAGGTCGCCTCGATCTCGCAATAGGCGGCGCTGAAGGCGATCTTCTCGGCGCGCTGCGGCTCGGCACCGATCAGGCCGATGTCCCAGATGTTCTTGCCGACCTGGTCGCCCAGTTCGCCCGGCGTCTTGAAAGGCACGTACTGGACCGGCACGCCCAGTGCCGCGGCGGCGGCGCGCGCCATGTCGGGCGACACACCCACGGGCTCGGCGTTCGCACTGCGGCCGGTGACCAGCAGGAAGTTGGAGAGATTGATGCCGGCGCGCAGGACGCCGGTGGGAGCCAGTTCGGATCGTGCTTTGTCGGTCATGCGCTCAGTCTATACTGAACAAAAGGGAGAATGAAACGCACATGAGTGCTGGCATCGTCGTCGAGACCACGTCCGGGAAAGTGCGTGGCGAAATGGAGCGCGGCGTCAGCGTCTTCAAGGGAATTCCCTATGCTGCGCCGCCGTTGGGGCCGCTGCGCCTGCGGCCGCCACGCAAACCCGAGCCCTGGACGGGCGTGCGCGAGGCCGTGGCCTACGGCAACCGGTCGATGCAGAATGACAATGTCTTCGCCCTGCCGCCCGATCTGCTGAAGCTCTTCACTCTCGGCGGCCGCGAGAAGTGCGACGAGGATTGTCTCTACCTCAACGTCTGGTCTTCGGGCACATCGGGCGCCAAGCGGCCGGTCCTGTTCTGGTGCCATGGCGGCGCCTTCATCACCGGCTCCGGCTCCTCGCCCTGGTCCGACGGCGCCAACCTCTGCCGCACCGACGATGTCGTGGTGGTCTCGTTCAATCATCGCCTGGGTGCGCTGGGCTATCTCCACCTGGAAGATATCGCGGGCGACGATTTCGAAGGCGCCGGCACCGCCGGCGCGATGGATATCGTGGCCGCCCTCGAATGGGTGCGGGACAATATCGCGGCCTTCGGCGGCGATCCCGGCAACGTCACCATCTTCGGCGAGTCGGGCGGCGGCGCCAAAGTGTGCGTGCTGATGGCGCTGCCCGGCGCCAAGGGTCTCTTTCACAAGGCCATCATCCAGAGCGGCCCCGCCGTGCAGATGGCTGAGCGCAGCGACGGCACCAATACCGCACGCCAGATGCTCGCGCATCTTGGACTGGAGCCGGCGCAGGCCGGCGAGCTGCGCAAGATTCCGGTGGCGCGCCTGCTCGAAGCTCAGATCGCCGTGCTGGCGGGCATCGCCCAGTCGAGCACTGCCGATCGGCGGCGGCTCGGCTTCAATCCCGTGATCGACGGCAAGATCTTCCCCGGCGGGCCTTTTGCGCCCGCGGCGCCCGCCGTCTCGGCCGATGTGCCGTTGATGATCGGCTCCAACAAGGACGAGCAGACGCTGTTCATCGGCCATCAGCCGTGGGTGGTGGAAGCAACTTTCGAAAACCTGCCCGAAGGATTGAAGTCCTATCTCGGCGCGCGCAACGCCGAGGTGATCGCAGCCTACCGCAGGGCCCAGCCAACGAAACGCGCCGACGAGATCGCGGTTTCCATCGTTTCCGATCTCGGTATCCGCTCGCTGTCGCTGCAGATCGCCGACCGCAAGCTCGCGCAAAAGGCGAGCAAGGTGTTCGTCTATCTCTTCGCCTGGGAGACACCGGTGCTGGGCGGGCGGTTGCGCTCGTGCCACACGCTGGAAATCCCCTTCGTGTTCGGCAATGTCGAGACGGCGGCGCTTACGGGCAACGACCCGTTGCGCGTGAAACTTGCGGACAGGATGAGCCGCGCGTGGCTGGCCTTTGCCCGCCACGGCCGGCCGGACCATGCCGGACTGCCGTCCTGGCCGGAGTATTCGACGACCGAGCGGGCCACGATGATCTTCGACACGACCTGCCGGGTGGAGAACGATCCTTACGGCACCGAACGACTTGTATGGGAGACAAGGTCATGAAAATCACCGACGTCACGCTGACGCTCTTCGCCTGGGACGACATTCCGCCGACCACCTACGGCGCCCACAGCCGCTTCTCGGGTTCGAGCGCGCTTGGCCTGCTGCGGATCGTCACCGACGAGGGCGTCGAGGGGAACGCGTTCCTGGGCTCGGCCTCCAACTCGGCGACGACGGACGGGCAGGGGCTCATCACCCACCTGAAGCCGATGCTGATGGGCCGCAATCCGCTGCACCGCGAAGCGCTCGTTCAAGATTTGTGGAAGAAGCAGCGGGCTTGCGGCGTGCGCGCGATCGGCGCCGTCGACGTGGCGCTGTGGGATCTCCTGGGCAAGTCGATGGGCCAGCCGATCCATCGGCTGCTCGGCACCTACCGCGAGTCCGTGCCGGCCTATGCGAGCTCGGCCGTCATGTCGTCGCCGACGGAATATGCCGAGGAAGCGATACGCTTCAAGGAAGGCGGCTGGGCCGCCTACAAGATCCATCCGCCGACGCAATGGAAGCTGGACATCAAGGTCTGCGAGGCCGTGCGCAAGGCGGTGGGCGACTACACGATCATGCTCGACTCGACCTGGAGCTACGACTATCCGGCGGCGGTGCGCGTCGGCCGCGCCGTCGAGGAGATGGACTACTACTGGTACGAGGATCCGCTGGCCGACCAGGACATCTACAACTACGTGAAGCTGAAGCAGCAGCTCTCGATCCCGATCATGGCCACCGAGTATCCGATCACCGGCCTCGATTCCTACCAGCCCTGGATCATGCTGCAGGCGACGGACTTTTTGCGCGGCGACGTGGCCGTGAAGGGCGGCATCACGACCCTGGTGAAGACCGCGCATCTGGCCGAATCCTTCCGCATGAACTACGAGGTCCATCACGGCGGCAATTCGCTGAACAACGTCGCCAACCTGCATGTCATTGCCTCGATGAAGAACACCAGCTTTTTCGAGGTGCTGCTGCCGGATGCGGCGCAGAAGTATGGCCTGGAGCAGGACATCGTGGTCGGCCGCGACGGCTTGGTTCATGTGCCCAACGGTCCCGGCCTCGGCGCGGCCATCGATTTCAAGCTGATCGAGCGCAAGAAGGTGGCTGTGTTGACGTAACATGATCATCGACTGCCACGCCCACATCTTCGCGCACTGGATCGGCGCCTGCGGACATCCTTCGCGCGAGGTCCACAAGCGCTACCTGCAGCGCGTCGTGACCCGGACGGTGGCACCCACCTTCCGCCTCCGCGATGGCGCGCGCGCCGACACCAAGGCGCTGTTCCGGGCGGGCGAGGAGAGCTGGAGCGGGCTCAACGACGTCGATTTCCGCGTCGGCCGTTTCGGCCAACTCGAGTTCACGCATGAGGGCGAGGATTACGGCATCCAGTACATGCCAGTGGGCATGCAGGAACAGGTGGCGCCGCCCGAGCTCATGTTGGCGCAGATGATGAACGCGGGCGTCGATCATTGCATCCTGCAGGCGGGCGGCGGCTACGGCGCGATGACCGAGATGAACGCCTTCGCCGAACGCCAGTATCCGGGGCGGATGACCGGGCTGATGCATGTCGACGAGGCGATGGCGGGCAAGCCCGAGCAGCTTGTCGAGGTCGATCGGGCGGTCGATGAACTCGGACTACGAGGTCTCTATTTCGGTGTCGATGCGATGAGCCGCCACGGCTTCCCGTGGGCACTCGATGGCGACGACCTGGCGCCGTTCTGGGACAAGCTCGCGCGGCGGGACATCCTGCTCTGCTTCGAGATGAGTTCGGGGCCGGGCTACGATATGGCGGGCTACATGGCGAATCTCACCGCGTTCGGCCGCGTGCTGGCGCGCCATCCGTCGTTGCGGGTGCACATGGCGATGAGCCCGCCGGTCGCGTTCTTCGCCCGCAACGGCCGCTACCAGTTCCCTGACGAAGCACTCGCCGTCTGGCGCCATGAGCCGATGGTGCTGGAGGTGATGTTCCCGATCACCTATGGCGGGGTGTGGGACTACCCCTATCCCGAGGCGCAGGTGTTGATCGAGGATATGAAGAACCTGTTCGGTGCGCACCGGCTGGTCTGGGGCTCCGACATGCCGAACGTGGAACGGTTCTGCACCTACAAGCAGTCGCTCGACTATGTGAGGCGTTACTGCCCGTTCCTGACTGCGCGCGAAAAGGACCTGATCCTGGGCGACACCTGCGCGGCCTTCTACGGGATCGGCTCCTGAGCCATGGCGATTTCGATCTACATCGATGCCGATGCCTGCCCGGTGAAGGCGGAGATCTATCGCGTCGCGGAGCGCTACGGGCTGAAGGTCTATGTCGTGAGCAACGCCTACATCAACGTGCCGCGCGACCCGCGCATCGAGCGCGTGGTGGTGAGCGACGGCTTCGACGCCGCCGACGACTGGATTGCCGAACGTGCCGGCCCGGGCGACATCGTGATCACCGCGGATATTCCCCTCGCCGACCGCAGCCTCAAGAAGGGTGCGGCCGCGATCGGTTCGACCGGGGTCGCCTTCACCCCCTCGTCGATCGGCATGGCGATGGCCAACCGCGAACTGATGTCGAACCTGCGCGCCATGGGCGAGATCACGGGTGGCCCCAAGCCGATGAACCCGCGCGACCGCTCGCGCTTCCTGTCCACGCTCGACGAGACGATCCAGAAGATTCGCCGGGCCCGGCCCTGACGCCGGCAACGTAGCCCTTTACGAACGGTTGCATGCAGATCGCCGCGCGGTTCCACAAGAGGACCGGCCGCGCGCCGTCGTCGAGCAACTTCTCGATCTCCGGATTGCAGTAGCCCGTGTAGTTGCGCTCCGACTTGCAGGAGAACTTTTCGTAGTAGTTCTGGTCGCGGTCGTCGACGCCGTTGCAGATGATGTTAAGGCTCCAGGCGAACTTGAGGCCGTCGTTCTGGTTGAACTCGACGAATTTGAAGGGGCCGGTGCCAATCGGCCTGGTGCGCATCTGCGCCGCCGGAACGTGGCAGGAATAGATCGGCGAATGGCCCGACGCGAGCAGCGTCGGGATGGAAGGCTGGGACGCGCTTGAGGTGAATGGTCACCTGATGGCCGCTGTCGGCGGTGACAGTGTCGACGTTGGCGTACCAGGGACTGGCGGGGACTGGCGCGCAGCTTGGTCTCGGCTTTGCCGAGCAGGAGATCGAAGGTGCAGACCACATCCCTGGCGGTGAAGGGCTTGCCGTCTTGCCACTTCATGCCTTCCTCGAGCTCAAAGGTGAGGGCCGATTTGCGGCTTGCCGTGATCGAACAGCACCAGATAGTTCATCACCGACATATTCGGGATGACCGTCGAGTTCGGCGCCGTTTCATGAATCGACAGGGTCGGCGGGTTGTCGCGGTGATACATCTTGAGAACGCCGCCGCTCCATTGCGCCAGCGCCGCACTCGTCGAATACATTAAGGCGGCAAACATGCCGCCAATCAGGATCATTGGCCGCATCGTCATTTCCTCCTTGGGCGCGCCGCGTGTCGAGCCGCAGCGTCGCGAGAGAGGTCAGCCTAGTGGATTGGGGGGCAGCCTAGGGCCGGTCGAGCCAGATGTCTTCGAGGCGGAAGCCGTTGTACATGCTGTTGACGTGGGAGACGTAGCCCCTGACGTAGGGCTGCCAGCAGGTCGCGGCGCGGTTCCACATGATCGGCGGCCGTGCGCCGTCGGCCAGGAGCCTTGCATCGATGTCCCACACCATCTCGCGACGCTTCTCGGGGTCGAGCTCGGACGACTGGATGTCGAACAGCCGTTCGATCTCGGGATTGCAGTAGCCGTTGTAGTTGCGTTCCGAGCGGCAGGAATAATTCTCGTAGAAGGCCTGGTCGGGGTCGTCGACACCATTGCCCGTGGTTTCGACGGCGACCGAGTAGTCCTTGCGGTTGAGCCGCGTGAACCAGTGCGATGTCTCGACGATATCGAGCGTCGCCTGGATGTGGATTTCCCTGAGCTGGTCGATCAGGATCTGCGACGGATTGCGGTAGAGCGCGATGCCGCGCGTCGTGACCTTCATCTGCAGGCGCCGGTTCTGGTCGTAGCCCGCCTTGGCCATCAGGGCGCGCGCGAGTTCGCGGTTCTCCGCGACGTCGGGCCCAAAGCTCTCGATGGCCGCCAGTTTCTCCGGCGGCATGCCCCACAGGCCGTCGCCCTGCGGCTGCAGGGTGCCGCCGATCTCGCCCTCGCCGCCGTTGACGTACGCGATGAAGGCCTTGCGGTCGAGCGCCAGCGAGAGCGCGCGGCGGATGTCGGGATTATTGAAGGGGGCGGCATTGCGATTGACCAGCAGGTTGGTGCTGTTGTTCATCGACCCGGTCTCGCACACCACTCTCGACGATGGGCGCCTCGATTCGCGCAGCTGCGGAATCGTCACCTCCCAGGGGAAGGTCATGTCGAACCGGCCGGCGAGGAAGCTCAGCAGCGCGGTCTGGGAGCTGCTGATGATGGTGAATTCGATGCCGTCGAGATAGGGCCGGTCGGGTTTCCAGTAGTCCGGGTTGCGGATCAGCTTGACGCGATCGAATTGCACGAACGAGTCAAACCTGAACGGCCCCGTGCCGATCGGCTTGATGCGCATCTGCGCGGCCGGGACATGACAAGGGTAGATCGGCGAGAGGCCGGAGGCGAGCAGCGACAGCAACGAGGGCTGCGGCCGGTTGAGGTGGATCGTGACCTCGTGGTCGCCGCTGCTGTGAACGAAGTTGATGTTGCGATACCACGCGGCGCGGGGATTGCGCCGCAGCTGGTCGCGGTTGCGTCCGGTCAGGAGCCCGAAGGTGCATTCGACGTCGGATGATGTGAACGGCAGGCCGTCGTGCCAGCGCACGCCCTTGCGCAGCTTGAAGGTGAGCTCGGTGCCGTCGTCGTTCCAGCTCCACGACTCGGCGAGATCGGGGACGATCGTATGCTCGCTGTTCTGCGGCTTGGCCTGGTCGAACAGCACCAGGTTGTTGAACACCGGCATGAAGGGCACGACGGTCGAGACGGCCGATTCCTCGTGAATCGACGCACTGGGTGGATTGTCGCGATGGAACATGCGGAGCACGCCGCCGGTCTTCTGGGCAAGCGCCGTCCCGCTCGAGCACAGCAATGCGACGATCAAGCTGCCGATCAGGACCTGCGGACGCATCTTCTTGAACCCACTACGCTCGACACCCGGCGCCGTGCCCCCGGTGTCGTCAGCATAGAGTACAACGCTTGGCCGCCGCCGATAGTTTCATTCCTGCACACCCGATTCGTGCCTTGGCTGAAAAAACAGGTGCAAGGCAACAGCGCCAATGAAGAAACAATCGATACAACGATTCAGTGCGGAGTTTTGTCCGGGTACCCGTCAGGCGGCTTTCGTCCGGCGCATGGCGCGTGAGTAGCGCGGACAAACTTCCTCGGCGAAGCGCGTCATCATGCGCTGGCGGAGCTCGATCGGCGTGCCGGGCGTGGCGCACGACACCATGAAATAGTTGAAGCCCAGCGCGACCAGCTGGTCGATGCGCCGGCAGATCGTCTCGGGACTGCCGACCAGATTCGAGTCCATGAAAGGGCCGAGCTCGGCCGGGTCGGTGAGCTTGCGCAGGTTGGCGAACATGCGGCTGAAGTCCTGGTACTCCGGAATGTCGGCCCAGGGGTTGGCGTCAGACTCATAGTGCGTGCACTGCAGGTCGAAGTAGGGCGGATAGTGGTGGCGGCCCAGCGCGCGAGCCTCCTCGTCGGTGTCGGCGATGAACAGCTTGACCGAGATCGGCAGGATCGCCCCTTGCGCCGCGGCCCCGGCCCTTGCCCGCCAGCGCTCCAGGATCTTGGCCAGCAGCTTGTCGGGAAAGGTCGAGAGGCAGATCGGCGCCACGCCGAGGTCGCCCATCACCTCGGCGCTGGCCGGGCTGCCGATGGCGCCATAGAAGTGCACCTTCTTGGCGACCGGCTCGGGCCGGATGCGGATCGGCTGCGTGATGTTCCAGAACGGACCTTCGTGGGTGAACGGCTCGCCCCTGAGACCCTTCTCGACGATGCGGTAGCATTCGGTGAAGCGGGCGCGCGCCTCGTTCATGTCGATGTTGTAGGCGTCGTACTCCATCTTGGCAGTGCCGCGGCCGATGCCGAGATGCAGCGTGCCGCGCGTCATGCTGTTCAGCATGGCGATTTCCTCCGCCAACCGCAGCGGATGGTACCAGGGCAGCACCAGCACGGATGTGCCGAGCGAGAGATCGGGAAAGGCCGCCGCGATGTGCGCCATGAAGAGGAGCGGGCTCGGCGTCGGGTAGTAGTCGCTGAAATGATGTTCGAGCAGCCAGGCCGCGTCGAAACCGAGCTTCTGGCCGAGCGCGCAGTCGTCCATGACCTCGCGGTAAAGCGCCTGGTCGGACTTGTGGACGTCGCTGGCCGGAGCCGCCTGGAAGCCGAATGCAATATCGCCCATCTCCGTCCCCTCGTTGCCTTATTCGGTTGGCAGGATAGCAGTGAATCTGGCTTCGGGGTCGGCACGCAAAAGTGCTAAAATTCACATGACCAAACAGCGGTTCCGATGAACTTTAGGCACCTTCGTGCGTTGATGGAGCTTATGTCCGTAAGCGTTCGAAAGTGGATGGTCTGGACGGCCGCCGTCGTTGGCGCGCTGGTGCTTGCCTGGAGCGCGGCGCCGTATCTGGTCAACATGGAGGTTTTCAAGCCGGCCATGATCCAGGCCGTCAAGGAGGCCACGGGGCGAGAACTGGTGATCGAAGGGCCGATCGAGCTCTCGATGTACCCGGTGCCGGGCATCTCGGCGCGCCAAGTTCGTTTCGCCAATGCTGCCGGTACTGTGGGCGCGCAGATGCTCGATGTGCGGCGCGTGATTGTGCGGCCCTCGCTGCTCGCCCTGCTGCTGGGGCGCTTCGAGGTCGGCACGCTGGTCCTGTTTCGCCCGACGATCGTGCTGGAGGCCGACGCCGACGGAAAGCCCAACTGGGAGTTCACGCCGGGCGCGGGTGCTGCCCAGCCGGCCGGCGCGCCGGCCACCGGCTTCCATCTGGCGATCGGCCGGCTCGCCATCGTCCGCGGCACGCTGAGCTACACCGATCCCCGCACCGGCAAGACGACCGTGGCCGAGGAGATTCGCGCCCAGGCGTCGGTGGGCTCGTTCGAGGGCCCCTTCACCATCGCCGGTACCGCCACCGTGAATGGCGTTCCCCTGACGCTCGATCTGGCGGTCGGGAAGCGCACCGAGAAGGGCAGCGACGTCGCCGTCAAGCTGGAGCTCGCCAGCGGCAAGCTCGGCTTCACCGGCGCGTGGTCCGGATCGGGTCCGACCGGGCGGATCGCCGGCCACCTGTCGGTGGCGACCGGGCTCCTGACCGATTTCATTGCTGCACTCGTCACCGTTTCCGGCCAGGAGAAGCCTGCCTTCAATTCATCCGTCGTCGGCCGGTTTGCCTTCGACGGCGGGGTCGACGTTTCGCCGGAGCGCGTCGCCATCACCGACTTCAAGATGACGATCGGCGACGAGATTGCGACCGGCTCGCTGGCGCTCTCATCCAAGCCCACGCTGCTGCTCGATGGCCATGTCGCGCTGGCCAAGGTCGATCTGGACAAATGGCTCGAGCTGCTCTCCCAGCCCGGCTTGCTGCCGATCGCCCAGCCCGCGCCCGCCGCGGCGGCAACCACACCGGCGGCCACACCGGCCGCCAAGCCTGCCGCCAAGCCTGCTGCCAAGCCTCCGGCGAAGCCGCCGGCCAAGCCGCCCGCCGCCGTCGCTCGCTCGCCCTTCCCGTCGGAACTCGGTGTGTCGGTGAAGATCGATGTCGCCGAGCTGCTCTATCGCAAGCGCGCGATCCGCGACCTGTCGGTGGCCTTCGACGTCCGCAAGGGCGTCATGGCGTTGCCGCGGTTCAGTGCGGCGCTGCCGGGCGACATGACGCTGCGGGCGAGCGCGGAGGCGACCGGCGATCCCGCCAAGCCCGCCGCCGGTGGCGAGTTCAGCCTGAATGGCCCGAAGCTCCGCGAGACCCTGAAGTGGCTTGATATCGACGTCTCCGGCGTGCCGGCGGATCGCCTGCTGACGCTGAGCGGTCACGGCAAGATCGCGACGGTCGCCGACAAGCTGCAGCTGACCGAGGCTACTTTCGCCCTCGACGGCGTAAGCGCGACCGGCAGCGCGAACCTCACCCTGGGCGTGCCGGTCACCGTGGCGGCGCAGGTCCAGATCGACCGTTTCGACCTCGATGCCTACATGCCGCGACAGTCGACGGAAGGATCGCGGGCCTTGCCCACCGAATCCGCGACGCCGGTTGCCGCAACGATTCCGGCAGCCGCCAGCGCCCCGGCCGATCCGGCGGCGCCCAGCTTCGGACTGAAGGCCAAGATCGCCAGCCTGACCTATCGCGGCCAGCCGCTGAAGGGTGTCGAGGCCGATGTGGTGGCGCAGGGCCGGCTGCTCAAGCTGAACGGGCTCAAGATTGCCGACCTGCTGGGTGCCAAGGCCGACCTCAAGGGGCAGGTGAGTGATTTCGGCACGGCGCCGCGCTTCGACGTGACCTTCAATGCCTCCGCGCCGGACGCTGACAAGCTGCTCGACTATGCCGAGCTGCCCAGGTTCCTGAACGGCAAGATCGGCGCGGCCTCGGCCAGCGGCGGGATGGCGGGAACCATCGACACGCTGACGCTGCGCAACCTCGCCGTCACCATGCTGGGGGCCACGGCGCACGCCACCGGCAGCCTCGTGCTGGGCGAAAAATTCCGCTTCGACTTTTCGAGCTTCGACATCGGCACGGCGGACGCGAGCCGGCTGGTGTCGGTCGCCACCGGCCGCAACCAGACCGGCGTCGGGGCGATCTCCGCCGCGGGCAGCTTCAAGGGCAATGCCGATCGCGCGACGTTCGAAGGCGATCTCCAGGCGCTGGCGACGCCGATGACGGGCAAGATCGATGCGACCCTGGGGGCCCGGCCGAACATCACGGCGAACCTGAAGATCCCGGGAACGCTCGACTTCGACAAATGGCTGGGCGTCTCGGCCGAGGGTGGGCCGCCGGCTGGACGGGCGCCCACTGCGGCACCGGGCGCGCCCACGGCGGCCCCGCCGCCGGCTTCTGCCGCGCGCGCGACCACCGACAAGGCCATCGACCTGTCGGCGCTCCGCGCCTTCGACGCTTCGCTGACGCTCTTCACCAGCGCCATCACGGTCGGCTCGGTGCAGGTGACTTACGCCGATCTCTCGGCCACCCTCAGGAACGGTGTCTTCAAGATCGCCAAGCTGACGGGGCAGTTCTACGGCGGCGCCGTCGACTTCACGGGCACGGTGGATGCTTCCAAGCAGACGCTGACGGTCGATCTCGACGGCAGCCTGCAGGGCATCTACCTGGGCGAGATGATGCGCGGCACGGCCGGGACCAACACCTTCGGCAACGATCACCTTGGGGTGGCGATCGACGGCAAACTCAACGTGATGGATATCGGGATCAAGGGCAGCGGCGACTCGCCCGGATCGATCCGCGACTCGCTCACCGGTCGCGGCCAGGTCAGCGGCTATCTCTATCCGTCGGTGACCAGGGGCTCGCTCTCATTCGCCTCCTTCGCCACGGGCGTCGGCAGCATCTTCAGCAGCGAAATGGGTTTCAACTCGGCTGTGCTGCAGGGCTTCATCAACTACCAGAGTGCCATCAAGGGCGAACTCCTTCTCGATGGCGGCATGGTCAGTCTACAGAATCATACGGTGCAGGGCCAGAACGCCGTAGCCCTCGTCACCAGCCGCAACAGCCTGATCGATGCCACTACCGACACCACGATCGGCCTCGACGTCGGCCAGCGCGGGCCGGCTGACTATGTCATGACAGTGAAGGGGCCGCTGTCGGCGCCCACTATGAGCATGGGCCGCGGCGCTGGGAACTGAGAGTGCCGCCCCTCAGGCGGCGCGGTTCTTCAGGATTTCCCAGGCGCGGGTGAAATTTTGCGCCATTTCCTCGGCCGGCACGGCGCCGGAGAACAGGACATGACCCTGCAGGGCGAAGCTCGGCACGCCCTGGATGCCAGCATTGCGCGCCATCTGGTCGCCGGCCAGCACTTCCTTCCGGCCTTCGTCGCCGGCCAGCATCGCCAGCACTGCGTCGCGGTCGAGGCCGCCCTCGGCGCCGATCCTGGCCAGGACCTGGGAGTCGCCGATGTCGGCGCCGCTGCAGAAATAGCCCTCGAACAGCGCCTCGACGACGGCGTCCTGGACGCCCTTCTGACCGGCGAAGCGGATCAGCCGATGGGCGTTCACGGTATTGGGCGTGCGCGTGATGCGGTCGAGGTGAAATTCCAGGCCGACGGTGGCCGCGGTCTCGGTGATGCGCTGGTCGAGCTGCTGCGAGCGCTCGAGGCTGCCAAACTTGGCGATGCGGTACTGCTTGCGCTCGACGCCCTCGGGCGGCATCTCGAGGTTGAGCTGGAAGGGATGCCAGGCGACGGTGACGGCGCAGTGTTTGCTGGCGAGCAGGTCGAGGGCGCGCTCGAGCTGGCGCTTGCCGATATAGCACCAGGGGCAGATCGCGTCGGAGATGACGTCGATGCGGCCGACAGGCTGGGCCTGGTCCATGGCAGTTTCCTTTCCCTATTGCCTTCCAGCGTATACCTGCGTGGAATCCCGGGCAACGCGAGGACCTCATGGAAAAGCCGAAATACCGCTCTGCGCTGATTGTCGGAACCGGCCCGGGGCTCAGCGCCTCGCTGGCGCGCCTGTTTGCCAGCCACGGCCTCGCCGTGGCGCTGGCCGCCCGCCAGACCGACAAGCTGGCCGCCCTGGCCAAGGAGACGGGGGCCACCGTCCATGCCTGCAATGCCGCCGATCCGAAGGAAGTCGCCGCCCTGTTCGAGTCCCTCGACACCGCCGGCCGGACGCCCGATGTCGTGGTCTACAACGCCAGCAACCGGGTGAGGGGCCCGCTGGTCGACCTGCCGCCCGATGACGTCAAGCGCGCCATCGAGATCAGCGCTTTCGGCGCTTTCCTGGTTTCCCAGCAAGCAGCGCGGCGCATGCTGCCGAAGAACCATGGTGCGATCCTGCTGTCGGGCGCCACCGCGGGTGTGAAGGGCTTCGCGCTCTCGGCGACCTTCGCCATGGGCAAGTTCGCGCTGCGCGGCCTCGCGCAATCGATGGCGCGCGAACTCTCACCCAAGGGCATCCATGTCGCGCATTTCGTGATCGACGGCGGTATCCGGAGCGCCCAGCGGCCGGTCCCGACCGACAATCCCGACAGCCTGCTCGACCCCGACGCCATCGCCGAGACCTATTGGGCCACGCTGCAGCAGCACCGCAGCGCCTGGAGCTGGGAAGTCGAGGTCCGTCCGTGGGTCGAGAAGTTCTAGGCTACCACGAGAAACGCCAGGACAGCGCGCTGCCAACGATGAACTGGTTGCGCGAGCCTCCTGGCCCGGTGACGATCGGCGAATTGGCCGCGAGGTCGCCCAGGTAGTTGTAGCTGCCGAAAGCGACGAGAGTGAGTTGATCGTGGATCCGCCACACGGCGCTCGTGCCGGCGCCAACGCTGCGCAGGCCGGCGCCAGGATAGTATTGGGCATAGCCGGAGTTGATCGACTGGCCGGCGTTGACGCCGAAATAGGCCTGATTGTAGGTGCCGTCGGTCACCGAAAGTCGCGGGCCGGCCGACAGGAAGACTGTGTCGCTCAGCCGGACCTTGCCGTCGATCAGCGCGTCGAACACCAGCCCGTTGCTGCCGCCCAGGCCGCGCCGCAGCTCCACCTTGGCCGCGAGGAAGGGCAGGTCGTAGCGCAGGAAGCCGCCGCCCTCGACCGTGAAGGGGACGTTGCCCATGCCGAATAGATAGCCGCCATCGCCAGCGTTGCGCGGGAACCGATAGCGCAGGATCGGCCCGGCCTTGAAGCCGTCGGCGTCGAACAGCGTGGCGCCGACGCCATCGCGCGCCGAGAGGAAAAACTTGTCGCGCTGGTAGCGCAGATCGAGGTTGGGAATCGGCAGGACGCGGTAGTTGGCCGAACCCTCGAACCAGGGTGCCACCACAACGCCGGGTCCAATGTCGAACGTCCAGTCCTTGGGCGGCGGGCCGGAAGGCTCGCTGCCGATGGATGAGGGCTGGGCCGATGCGGTTCCCGCACATGCCGTGAAGATCGCAAGAACCAACGCGACGCCGCTTCGCAAACGCATTCCACACCCCTCTGGTCGAGGTACTTCATACGGAATGAAACGGCGGGCGGATCACATTGTTTGTATTATTTTGCTCAAATCGCAGCTTCGAGCAGGCGCCGGGCGGTGTGCAGGTCGTCGACGACCGCCACGCACTTGGCGCGGACCTCGGGCAGCGGCGGCAGGATGTCGGGCACCATGATCGGCATGGTGCCGGCGGCATGGGCGGCGGTGAGCCCGGTGTTCGAATCCTCAAAGGCGATGCAGCGTTCGGGCGCGACGCCGAGCCGACGTGCCGCCTCGAGATAGATGTCGGGGTGCGGCTTGGCTCGCGTGACGTCGTCTCGTGTGGAGAAAGCCTTGAACCGATCGTAGAGGCCGGCGCGGCCGAGATGGCGTTCGACCGTGGCGCGGCTGGAGGACGTCGCGAGCGCCAGCGGCAGTCCGCGCGCTCCCAGGAAATCCAGTAATTCGACGGCGCCCGGCTTCACCGGGATGGAGGTCTCGAAACGTCGCCTGACATGGTCGGAGAAATGGGCACGGAAGGGCTCGATGCGAAAGCCGTCGCCGTAGTGTTCCTGGATCATGAGATTGCATTCGTGGGAGGCAATGCCGACCATCGAATGGCAGAAATCGAGCGGAATCGTCAGTTCGAGCGCGCCAGCGGCGGCCTGCAGGGCATCAATGTAGACCGACTCGGTGTCGATCAGCAGGCCATCCATGTCGAAAAGGACGGCTTCGACGGGTTTCTCGAACATGCTTTCGTTCTAAGCTCTGCCCCGGAAACGGCAAGCGGGAGAAAAATTCATGCGGATCCACAACCTATATGTCGACGCAAAAGGCGAAACTCACTTCCGTGACATCGAAGTCGAATGGAAGAATGAAGGCCGCGGCGGCAAGACCTCTGCCATGCTGCCTGCGACCGGCATCATCTTCCGCGAAACGCCGGGCACCTACGATTACGAATGGCATCCCGCGCCACGCCGGCAATACATCATCAACCTCGATGCCGGCGTCAGCATCCAGGCCAGCGACGGCGAGACCCGAATCATCGGCGCCGGCGAAGTCATCCTGGTCGAGGATACGCACGGCAAGGGCCACTGCTCGAAGGCGATCGAGGGCAAGCTCCGACACTCCATTTTCGTTCCCATCGAGTAGGTCCCCATGAACGTCCAGACCCCGATCGACCCCACCAACGATCTCGTCGAGCAGGCCAGGCGCGTGCTGCCGGGAGGCAGCTTCGGCAACATGCCGGCCGAGGTGATTCTGAAGGAAGGCAAGGGCGGACGCGTCTGGGACGAGTCCGGCAAGGAATATGTCGATTTCCTGCTGGGCTCGGGGCCGATGTTCGTGGGCCATGCACATCCCGAGGTGACGGCGGCGGTGCAGGCCCAGGTGCCGTCCGGCACCACCTTCTTCGGCAACAACCGCCACGGCATCGCGCTTGCAGAGGCGATCGTCGACGCGGTGCCCTGTGCCGACCAGGTGCGCTTCGTCTGCTCCGGCACCGAGGCCGACCTTTATGCCATGCGGGCGGCGCGCGCCTTCCGCAAGCGCGACAAGATTCTGAAGTTCGAGGGCGGCTACCACGGCATGAGCGACTATGCCCTGATTTCGCTCGCGCCAAAGAATCCCGGCAATTTTCCGCGCGGTTCGATCGATTCGGCCGGCATTCCGAAATCCGTCGCGGACGAGATGTTGGTCGCGGCCTTCAACGACATCGACATGGTCCGAAGCCTGATCGAGGAGCAGAAGGACGAGCTTGCCGGCGTGATCGTCGAGCCGTTCCAGCGCCTGATCCCACCCAAGCCCGGCTTCCTTCAGGCACTGCGCGAGGTGACGGCCAAGCACGGCATTCCGCTGATCTTCGACGAGGTCGTGACCGGCTTCCGCTTCGCCTATGGCGGCGCCCAGGAATATTACGGCGTCACGCCCGATCTCTGCACCTTGGGCAAGATCGTGGGCGGCGGTTTCGCCCTGGCCGCCATCGCCGGCCGCGCCGACATCATGGCGCATTTCGACCGGATCACCATGAACGATGAGGATTTCATCTTCCAGGTCGGCACGCTCTCGGGCAATCCGGTGGCCTCGGTGGCCGGCCTCGCCACGCTCGATATCCTGAAGCGGCCCGGAGCCTACGAGCAGGTTTTCGCCACCGGCCGCACGCTGATGGCCACGCTGCAGGATCTGCTGCAGCGCTCCGGCTTCAAGGCGCAGGTGATCGGCGAGCCGCCGCTGTTCGACATCCTCTTCACCGACCAGCCGGTGAAGGATTATCGCGACACGCTGAAGGCCGACACCGCGACCCTGAAGCGTTTCAATCAGCTCCTGCGCGCCCGCGGCCTGATGAAGGGCGAGAGCAAATACTATGTGAGCCTGGCCCACACCCAGGCCGACATCGACCACACGGTCGGTGCCTGGACCGATGCGCTCAAGGAGCTGAAGGCCGGCCGCTAGGAGAGGTGAGGTCCGACATGCGCAAAGCCACGGTTGCCGCGAAGCCGCGCGCCGGCTCTGAAGCTTCGGCCGTGGGCCAGTGTCTTTGCGGCGCGGTGGAAATCGAGATCGGGACCCCGGCGCGATGGGCCTGGCACGATCATTCCGGCGCGACGCGGCGGGCGCATGGCGCCGCCTATGCGACCTACGTCGGCAGTTGGCGCAAGCGCTTTCGCGTCACCAGGGGAGCGGACGAGATCACGCGTTTTCGCGACGAGACCACCGGGACGACGAGGAGCTTCTGCGCCCACTGCGGCACGCCGCTCGCCTATGAGCGGGCCCGGTCGGCGCACATGGTCAATGTCCCGCGCGCGCTTTTCACAAGCCGCACGGGCCGGGAGCCGCGCTACCACATCGCGATCGACCAGCTGCAGGACTGGGCCTATCTCGGCGCACCGCTGGTTCCCTTGAAAGGTTTTCCCGGAGTCGTGTGGGAGCGGCCCAACCGGAAGAAAACGCGGTCCGGCGAGGGTGAGCTTGTTGCGGAGCTGACGGTCTACGGCCCGTCCATGCCCTTCTTCTTCAGGAGCGGCAGATTGGAGGGGTCGGCCAGGGCCAGAAGGAAGGCGTCGGCCGCCGCCCGGTTGCGGGAGCCGGTCGAGACGCCGCCGGAATAAGGCGTGTAGTACTGCACCTCCAGCGGGATCGGGCCGACCAAGGCGGCGCCGGGTACCGCCAGGATTTCGCTGATCTGATGCAGCGCGATGTCGGCCTGGCCATTCACCACGCGCTCGGCCACGAGGCCACCGGGGACGAGGACACTCTTGGTCTTGAGCTGCGGCGCGATGCCGAGCTGCTCGAACAGCTGGGCGAGATAGACGCCGCTGGAGCCGCCCGCCGCCGGATCGATGTAGGCCACGGCACGGGCCGCCAGCAGTGTCTTCTTGAAGGCCTCGACGTCGGAAATGTCGGGAACGGGCGCGCCCTGCTTGATGCCGACGCCGATGCCGACGCGGGCCAGCGCCTTGGCACTGCTCTCGACCACGCGGCCGCCGAGGAACGGCCCCAATACCAATGGCGGCAGGACGACCACGTCGAAATACTCTCCGTCGGCGATACGCTTCTGCAGTGCGCCGGCCGTGGCGTTCTCGACCGTCACCTTGTGGCCGGTGCGCCTCTCGAATTCCGGGATCAGCTCCAGTGCCACCGGCTTGTAGGCGCCCGCGGTCAGGAGCTTGAGATCTGCCGCGGCGGCGCTGCCGATACCAGCAAGGAGGCAGAGAACGGCAAGGATGATGCGCATGGTTGGTTCCTTGGAGGGATCGGCAGCCTAGGATTCGCTCAGGCCCAATGTCCTGAAGAGGGCGTTGTTCTTGCGGTCCGCCAGTATCGACAGCAGTTCGTCGGCAGCCGTGCGATGGCGGGTGACGGTGGAGACGCCGCCCAGATACAGCGTGTAGTTCTGGAGTTCGAGCGGGATGGGCCCGACCAGCACGGTGCCGTGCACGTTCATCAGCTCGCTCCTCTGCTGCAGGCCGATATCGGCCTCGCCATTCGTCAGCTTGTCCGCCACCACGCCCCCGGCGGGCACGAGCACGGACTTGGCCTTGATCTGGGGGGCAATGCCGAGCTTGTCGAACAGCCAGTCGAGGTAGAGGCCGCTTGAGGCACCCGAGGCGGGATCGATGTAGGCGACCGCACGGGCTGCCAGCATCGTCTTCCGGAATGCGCCGATGCCGGAGATGTCGGGCAGGGGCATGCCCTGTTTGACGGCTACGCCGAGACCGGCGCGTGCGACCGGCGTGGCGCTGCTCACGACGACGCGGCTGCCCAAATAGGGATCCAGCAGGCGCGCCGTCATGACGACGACGTCGAAATACTCATCCGCATCCATACGGCCGTCGAAGTTGTTCGCAGTGGCGATCTCTATCTTCACCTTGTGGCCGGTGCGCCTCTCGAACTCCGGCAACAGCGCCAGCGCCGCCGGCTGGAAGGTGCTGGTGGTCAGCAGCTTCAGGTCCGCGGCTGCGGCGCCACCGGCACCAGCGACGAGGCAGAGAAGAGCGAGGATGAAGCGCATCGTCCGGTCCTCAGCTGGGCTTGCCCATGATGTAGGGCTTCAGCATCGCATACAGGAAGGCATGCGTGGGAGTGGGTACCCCATGTTTGCGGCCGAGCTCGATCACCTTGCCGGAAAGCCACGGCAGTTCGATCCGGTTTCCACGTAAGAGGTCGGCACCCATCGAGGCCATGAGGTGGGCCGGCGCGTTGCGGTTGAAGTTGAGCGTGCGCTCCACGGCGTCGGTGGGCAGCGCAATGCCCGTGGCGCGGCCAACGGCTGCCACCTCCTCGTAGGCGGCGATGAAATAGGGCGCGATGTCGGCATCGTCGCGCAGATGACCGATCGGCAGGCGGGCGAGGGCCATCATGCTGGCATTGGAGGCGAGCAGGATGAACTTCATCCAGAGCTCGGTCAGGATGGCCTCACTGAACACGCCGTCGATGCCGGCCTTGGCGCAGGCCGCCGCCAGCGCCTGGCCGCGTGCACTCTTCGCGCCGTCGATCTCGCCGAACACCATGCGCATCACCGTGCCGGTCTGGCGGATCACGCCCGGCTCGGCGATGGTGGCGCTGATGTTGGCGACGCCCGGCATCACGGCCGATTTGCCGAGGATCGGGACCAGCCGCTCGTGGGCGTCGATGCCGTTCTGAAGGGTGATGACGGCGGTTTCCTTGCCGACCATGGGCTTGATCTGCTGGCCGGCGCTTTCGACATCCCACAACTTCACGCAGAACAGCACGACGTCGACCTGTCCCACCGTCGCGGGATCGTCGGTGGCCTGGGCCGGCATCACGTACGACTCGCCGCGGCCGCCCTCGACCTTGAGCCCCCGGCTCTTCATGGCGGCCAGGTGCGCGCCGCGAGCGATGAAGGTGACATCGACGCCCGACGTGGCGAGCGCCGCACCATAGCCGCCTCCGATGCCGCCGGCTCCGACGATTGCAATCCGCATGAAACGCTCCTCGATCGGACCCTAGACGATGCTGGCTACCAGCAGGCAACCGCCCCGGCCGGCGAGGACGGTGCCGTCGGCCGCCTCGAGACGCAAGCCATGATCGCTCGGCAGGAGATGACGCGCGCCGTCGATGTCGAACGCGCTGTCGCCTAGAGGATTGTAGACGACATGCGTGCCCGGCCCGAGGCGGAGCGAGCGGCCCTCGTCGAGGACCTTGATGTCGACCTTTACCTTCGCCCTGTTGCCGATGAGGTTCACCACCTCGACCGGCCCCGCTTCGAGGCGGCTTACGATCGGCGTCTCGCCCGCGAAGCGGACCGGCCGGAAGGGCTCGCGGACGTCGATCTCGCCGTCCGGTGTCTTCAGCACAAGGCCGCTGCCGGCCACAAGGACCTGCACGCGGTCGAAGCCGCTGTAGTCGGAGAAGGGGCCGGACTGGACGATCGGCGTGCGGCCAAATCGCCAGACCTCGGCGTCCTTGTCGGTGACGAGCACGATATCGACCGTCACGCCACCGCCGTTCTTCCACGGCGTGTGGCGATAGTCCGACGGATCGAGGCGCTCGATCCGCAGCGCCGTCACGGCGTGATCGTGGTGTTCAGGGTCTTGCCCACCGTGGCGTTCCAGGTCTGGACGCATTCCGGGCCACAGCGCTTGGCGAAGGAGGGCAGGATGGCCTTGTTGAGAGCATCCTTGCGCAGGGCTTCGTCGGCCGGGGTCACCGGCACCAGCTTCATGGTTGCCGGCGCACCCTCGCCGCAGGGGCCGGTGCCGGTGTTGCAGTTGAGGCCAGTCTGGGTCTCCGTCTTGGCCTGCTCGAAGATCGAAAGTTCGAGCTTGCGCAGCTCCTTCTCAAGGAAGGCCTGGACCTTCGGGTCGAGCGAGTTCCACCACTTGAGGTTGGCGAGCTGGGCGGCGACGCCGAAATTGATCGGCATCGGCGAGATGAACTTCGCCGCTTCGTTCCACTTCGACTTGTAGCCGGAAAGCGCGCCGGTGATGGCGCAGTCGACGACACCGTTGGCCAGCGCCGGCTGAACCTCGGCGAAGGCGATGTTGAGCGGCGAGGCGCCGATATGCGACACGAAGGCCTGCTGAGAGGCGCCCGAGGCGCGGATCTTGCGGCCCTTGAGGTCGGCGATGGTGACGAAGGCGTCGCGGCAGTAGATCACCTGCGCCTGGTAGGTACCGAAGCCCAGCAGCTTGATGCCGTGCTTCTCCTCAAGGAACTTGGCATAGGCCGGGCGGATGGCATCGATGACCTTCTGCAGTTCTTCGACGGAACCCACGAGGCCCACCAGATCGGCGGCTTCGTTCATCGGCACTTCGCCCGAATTGTAGTTCAGCACCGTCGTGGCGAACTGCAGCGTGCCACTGGAGACGAGACGGAAGATCTCAGCGCCCTTGAAGCCCAGCTCGGTGAATGGCTTGACCTGGACCTTGATGGCGCCGTTCGATTCCTTGGTCACGGTCTCCGTCCAGAACGGCAGCTCGCGGCTGGTGTACATCGAGAGGTTGCCGATGCTGCCGACCACATTGAACGAGGTCGAGGGCAAAGCCTGCGCGAAGGCGCTGCCTGCTCCGGCGGCCAGCATGCCGGCGAGGGCCGCCGCTGCGATCGATTGCTTGAGGGACATCATACTCTCCTTTGGAAAATCAGCCGCCGGCCTTGAGCAGCGCAGGCAGCCACAGAGCGAGTTGCGGGAAGGCGATCAGGATGGCGATCATGACGATCATCATGACGACGAAGGGCAGGGAGCCGATGCAGAGGTCGACGAAGGCGCCGCCGCGCCGCACTGCCTGGACGACGTAGAGGTTGAGGCCGACGGGCGGCGTGATCAGGGCCGCTTCCATCAGGATCACGAACACGATGCCCCACCAGACCGGGCTGTAGCCCAGCGCCACGACGACCGGAACGATGACCGGCGTCGTTGCAATCATCATCGACAGCGTCTCCATGAGGCAGCCCAGGATCAGGTAGAAGACGATGATGGCGACCAGCATGCCGAGCGGTGGCCAACCCAGGCTCATGACGAAGCCGGTGATGGCGCTGACGAGGCCGATCGAGACCATCACGAAATTCAGGAAGAAGGCCGAGATCACGATCAGCATGACCATGCAGGTCGTGCGCACCGTTCCCTCGAAGGCCCGCACCAGCACCGGCAGGGTGAGCTGGCGGTTGGCGGCAACCAGGCCCAGCGTCGCCATCAGGCCGAGCGCGGCAGCCTCGGTCGGCGTCGCGATCCCGGCATAGATCGAGCCCACGACCACGAGGAAAAGGCCGAGGGGCGGCAACAGGTTCCAGAGGCCGGACAGCCGCTGCTGCCAGAGGTCGGCCGAATCATCCGCCTTGGGGCCGGCCCACTGCGGACGATAGAGGCAGAGGGCCAGTACCATCAGCGAGAACAGCCCGGCCAGCAGGAAGCCAGGGATGAAGCCCGCCGCGTAGAGATCGGCCACCGAGGTATCGGTCAGCACGGCATAGATGATCATGTTGATCGAGGGCGGGATCAGAATTCCCAGTGTGCCGCCGGCAGCGATTGAGCCCAGGAACAGCGGCCGGTTATAGCCGCCCCTGTCCATGTTGGGGATGGCAACCGTGCCGATGGTCGCCGCCGTCGCCACCGACGAGCCCGAGGTCGCAGCGAAGATCGCGCTGGCGGCGATATTGGTATGGATGAGCCGGCCGGGCACTCGCGCAAACCAGGGCGAGAGCGCGCTGAACAGCCGCTCGCTCATACCGGAGCGATGCATCAATTCACCCATCATGATGAACATCGGCGCGGCGATCAGGATGAAGTCGTTGGACGAGTTCCAGGCGAGCTCGCCGATCGCCCCGGTCATGGGAAAGAAGGCGTAGCGCTCCGACAGGACGTAAGCCATCAGGCCGAGCGCTGCTGCGACCGGCAGGCTGATGCCCACCAGCACGACCAGCAGGGTCATCGCTGTCCCGATCATCGTGGCTTGCCGTCAGTTGTCGGCGCCTGCTCGACGCCGGCCTGCGATATCTCCTCGTTGACCCTGAGGCTGCCGATGAGGGCGTCGAAGCCGGCATCGTCGCGCGCCAGCAGGCGCAAGACTGCCTGGATCGGCAGGATCACCGACACGCAGGCGAACCAGAACATCCCGACCCACCAGATTGCCTGCGGGACGGCCATCGGCGTCTGAAGCGTCGAGACGGATTTGGCATTCATGCTTACCGACTGGGCGAGTGTCCCCCAGCAGAACCACGCCAGCGCCAGGGCGACCAGGGCGAGTGAGAGCGATGCCAGCAAGTCGCAGGCGACGCGGACCGGGCGCGGGAAGGCGTCGAGCAGGATGTCGACGCGGACATGGGTCTTGGAGGTCGTGGCGAAAGCGAGCCCAAGTCCGATGCAGGCGGCAAGCGCATAGCCCGAGATCTCGAAGCTCTCGACCATGCCGCGCTTGAACAGGTAGCGGGTGATGACATCGATGGTGATGAGGCCGCTGCAGCCCACCAGGATGATGGCGCCCGCGGCCCAGGCGAGCAGTCGCGATATGCGTTGCGGCCACGGCTCTGGCGGCAGGAGGCTGGAAGATTCACTCATAACTGACGCTGTTCCCCCCAACACAGACAGCGCCCCCGCTGCTGCCGGATCCGAGCAAATCCCGGACCATCTCTTTTGTAGGCCGCAGCGGCTTGCGCCGCTAGGGCATGATCGATGCCGCGGCCACCACGCCCTCTGCCAGCAGGGTAGCGATTTCGGGCGGCGTGAAGCCATGCTCTGTCAGGATCGCCTTCGTGTGCTGGCCCGGCACCGGCGCTTCGGCGCGCGGCGTGCCGTCCGGCGCCGGCGCCGTGCCGGGCAGGGTGGGCACGGGCACCGGCTGTGAAACGCCGGCCTGGGAGAGCCACTGGATCAGGCCGGTCTCGCGCACCTGCGGCTGGTCAAGGAACTCTGCGTAGCTGTTCAGCCGCTCATGCATGATGCGGGCGTCGGTCAGGCGCCGGGTCCAGTCGGCGCAGGGCCGCGTGGCGATCGCCGGCCGCACGATGGCATAGAGAGCCGCGTCGTTGGCGAGCCGCGATACCGGATCGGCGAAGCGCGGATCCTGGGCCAGTGCCGGCATGTCCATCACGTCGCAGAGACTCTTCCAGTCGCGGTCGTTGATGGCCAGGATCGACATCCAGCCATCGGCCGTCTGGAAGACGCCGCCCGGCGCGCCACCGGGCTTCATGGTGCCGCCTTCGAGATGGCAGGCCATCAGCCGGATCGCCTGCAGCGCGGTGACGCCCTGCATCAGGCTGACGTCGATGTAGCGGCCGTGCGTCTCGTCGCGGCGCGCGTAGAGCGCGGAAGCGAGCGCCTGGTAGGCGTAGAGCGCCGTCGACATGTCGGCCACGATCACCGGCACGCGGTGGGGGA
>CAMAYC010000023.1 GCA_945862125.1 Reyranella massiliensis 521 | reverse complement strand
GTTGCGGCCGAGCGAGACCGACGGCGTGCCGCAGAAGAGACCGTTGTTGATGCCTGAAGTCGCGAAGGTGGCCGTGCTCGAGGCGACGGCGAGATCGCAGGCGGCGACGAGCTGGCAGCCGGCGGCCGTGGCGATCGCCTGGACTTTGGCGATCACGGGTTGAGGCAGACGCTTGATCGAGAGCATCATGGCCGAGCAGTGAGTCAGCAGCGCGTGGTGGAAGGCGTATTCGCGCGTCGACGCCACTTCGCGCAGGTCATGGCCGGTCGAGAAGGCGCGGTCACCCTGTGCCTCGATGATGACGCAGCGGATCTCCTTGTCCTTGGCGAGCCTGTCGAATTCCGCCTGCAGCGCGTCTATAAGCTCGCCCGAGAGTGCGTTCATCGCCTTGGGGCGGTTGAGCGTCAGGACGGCGACGTGGCCTTCGTCGCGGCGCAGCAGGACAGGTTCGTTGGGGGCAGCGGTCATGCCAGCATTCTATGGGAAGAGGGGAGTGCCGTCATGCCGGTGATGAGTCCTGACGATCTGCTGAGTTTCCTGGATGAGCACTTTCCGCAGGCGGCCCATCTCGGTCTCGCGATCGACCACCTCGACGACGAGAAGATCCGGGTGCGCCTGCCGACACATGAGCGGCATCTCCGGCCCGGCGGCACGATCTCCGGGCCGACGCTGATGTGGCTGGTCGATTGCGGCTTCTATCTTCTTCTGCTGGGCCGGCTGGGGCCGGTGGCGCTGGCCGTCACGACCAATCTCAACATCAACTTCATGAGGAAACCCGAACCGGCCGACCTGATCGGGGAGGGGCGGCTGATGAAGCTCGGGAAAACGCTGGCCGTGGGCGACTTCACGATATGGAGTGCTGGCGTTAAGGATCCCGTGGCGCACGCGACAGTGACTTATGCAATTCCGCCAAAGAGATAGACTGCGGTATAATAATACCTCAATTCTAAGACGTTGAATTAGCTAAGATATTTGGCGCTGCTTGACAGTGCCTTTGGAGCCGCCCATAAGCGCGCGCTCATTGGAAGAAAGAACCATGCACTCCGTCATTACCAACCAGACTCCCAGCACCAAGACTGCCGACGTGCAGAAGAAGTGGCTGCTGATCGACGCCGAAGGGCTCGTGCTCGGCCGGCTTGCCTCGATCATCGCCTCGCGCCTGCGCGGCAAGCACAAGCCCACCTTCACGCCGCACATCGACTGCGGCGACAACATCGTCGTGATCAACGCCGAGAAGGTTCGCCTGACCGGCCGCAAGGCCGAGCGGGAAGTCTTCTACTGGCACACCGGCCATCCCGGTGGCATCAAGGGCGAGACCCTGGGCAAGCGCCTCGAAGGCCGCTTCCCGGAGCGCGTCCTGATCAAGGCCGTGGAGCGCATGATCACGCGTGGCCCGCTCGGCCGTGCGCAGATGAAGAACCTGCGCGTCTACGCAGGGCCGAAGCACGAGCAGGAGGCACAGCAGCCCGAGAAGCTCGACGTCGCCGCCCTCAACCCCAAGAATTCGAGGATCGGCTGACATGGCTACTGAACTTTCGACCTTCGCTGAACTGAAGAAGGCGCCGGCTGGCGGCGACCAGGCGTCCGCGCCGGTCCGCGTCAAGGAAATCGACGCCCAGGGCCGTGCCTACGCCACGGGCCGACGCAAGAACGCCGTCGCCCGCGTCTGGGTGAAGCCCGGCACCGGCAAGATCACCATCAACGGCCGCGATCAGACGATCTACTTCGCGCGTCCGACGCAGCGCATGATGATCCAGCAGCCGTTCGACGTTTCCGAGCGCGGCGGCCAGTTCGACGTGATTGCCACCGTTTCGGGTGGCGGTCTCTCGGGCCAGGCTGGTGCGGTGCGTCACGGCATCTCGCAGGCGCTGACCAAGTTCGAGCCCGGCCTGCGCGGCGCGATCAAGGCCAACGGCTTCCTCACCCGCGACTCCCGCGTGGTCGAGCGCAAGAAGTATGGCCGCGCCGGCGCCCGCGCACGCTTCCAGTTCTCGAAGCGCTGATCGGCCAATTGGACTATCTTCGAAGGGCGCCGCGAGGCGCCCTTCTTCTGTTTGGAGAGACGATCCGATGTCCGGTCTCATCGTGCCTTTCAACGGTGTGCTGCCCAAGGTTCATGCCTCGGCCTTCATCGCGCCCAACGCGACACTGATCGGCGGCGTCGAGATCGGCGCCAACTGCGGCATCTGGTTCGGCGCCGTGCTGCGCGCAGACGGGCCCGGCATCAAGATTGGCGACGGCTCCAACATCCAGGATGGCACGGTGATCCACATCGCCGCGCGCGGTGTCGGCACCACGGTCGGCCGCAATGTCACCGTCGGCCACCTGGCGCTGCTGCACGCCTGCGAGGTCCAGGACGATGCCTTCATCGGCATGCATTCGACCGTCCTCGACGAGGCCGTGGTCGAGACCGGCGCGATGGTCGCGGCCGGCGCGGTCGTGACGCCGCGCAAGATCGTGCGCAAGGGCGAGCTGTGGGCCGGCAATCCGGCGGTGAAGATGCGCGACATCACCGAGAAGGACCTCGAATCCTTCAAGCGCTCCGCCGCCAGCTACGTGAAGCTGGCGCAGGCCTATCGCGGCGATCTGCCGAAGGCTGCCGAGTAGCGGCGTCTATTCGACGACGCGCACTTTGACGTAGGAGCCCGGTGCATCCTCGATCGGGGGCAGGGCGCCGTCGCCCGGCACGCGGGCCGGGACCTTGGGGCCGGATTTCTCCGACAGCCACTTGTCCCAGTCGTTCCACCACGAGCCGGGGTACTCCTTTGCGCCGGCCTGCCATTCGGCCAGCGTCGGCGGGTTCTTGGTCGTCTCGTTCAGCCAGTGCTGGTACTTCTTGGCGCTCGGCGGATTGACGACGCCGGCGATGTGCCCCGAGCCCGCAAGCATGAAGCGGATAGGTCCGCTGTAGATCTGCGTCGCCTTGTAGACCGAGCGGGCGGGCGCGATGTGGTCTTCCTTGCCGGCCTGGATGTAGACCGGGATTGCGATCTTGCGGAGGTCGATCGGCACATTGTCGATGACGATGCCGCCCGGACGGCTCAGCAGGTTGCTCTGGTACATGTTGCGCAGATAGTAACTGTGCATCGCCGCCGGCATGCGCGTGGCGTCGGCGTTCCAGTACAGCAGGTCGAAGGGGAAGGGGTCCTTGCCCATCAGGTAGTTGTTCACGACGAACGACCAGATGAGATCGTTGGCGCGCAGCAGGTTGAAGGTCGTCGCCATGTCGCTGGCATCGAGATAGCCCTTCTTGGACATCATCTCCTCGATGCTGGCGAGTTGGTCCTCGTCGATGAAGACTCCAAGTTCGCCGGGCTCCGTGAAGTCGACCTGGGCGGTGAAAAAGGTGCAGGCTGCGATCCGGTCGTCGCCCCGCGCCGCCATGTAGGCAAGGGTCGCGGCCATCAAGGTGCCGCCGATGCAATAGCCGATCGCCGAGACCTGACGTTGGCCGGTCGCCTGCTCGATGGCGCCCAGCGCCGCCAGCGGCCCCAGCTTCATGTAGTCCTCGAACACCAGCTTGGTGAGCCGCTCGTCGGGATTGACCCAGGAGATGACGAATACGGTGTAGCCCTGCTCGGTCGCCCACTTGATGAACGAGTTCTGGGGCTTGAGATCGAGGATGTAGAACTTGTTGATCCAGGGCGGCACGATCAGCAGCGGCATCGTGTAGACCTCGGCGGTTGCCGGTGCGTACTGGATGAGCTGCATCAGGTCGTTCTGGTAGATGACTTTGCCGGGCGAGGTGGCGACATTCTCGCCGACCCGGAAGGCCTTCATGTCGGTCTGGCGGATCGCGAGCTTGCCCTTGCCGCGCTCCAGGTCGGCCAGCAGGTTCTGCAGGCCCTTCAGCAGGTTCTCGCCTTTGGATTCGACCGTGGCCTTCACGACCTGCGGATTGGTCATGGCGAAGTTCGAGGGCGACACGGCGTCGATGAATTGCCGCGTGTAGAAGTCGACCTTCTTGGCGGTCTTTTCGTCGATGCCCTCGACCTGCTTGACGGTGCCCTGCAGCCAGCGCGCGGTGAGAAGGTAGGACTGTTTCAGGTAATCGAAGATCACCTCGTCTTTCCACGCGGGATCGGTAAAGCGCTTGTCGCCCTTGGCCGGCTCGGCCATCGGCTCGACCTTCTGGCCCATCAACCGCTGGGTCGTGAGCTGCCAGAGCTGCAGATACTGCTGCCAGAGGTCCATCTGGGCCTGCAGCAGCCGATTGGGGTCCGCCAGCATCTTGGCAGTGAAATCCATGAAGGTCTGGGTGAGGCCCATCGGATCGGCCGGCTGCGGTCCGTCGGCCTTGTAGCGCTCGGCAAAGCCTTCGAGCAGTTTCTGGCTGCGTTCGGCAATATCCTTGAAAGCAGCCTGCATCTTCTGCGATTCGGCAGGCGTCACTCCTGGAAAGCCAGTTGGGGCAGGCGTCTCCGACATGCGTTTCCCCTTCTGAATCATTGCCCTTGTGGCGTTTCTTGCGGTATTTTCAGCATCCCGGTACCATACCTAGTACTCGTCTGCCCGGGTCGCCGAATGCCCTGATATAGGTAGGCTGCGACAACAGACGGGTCAAACTTCCTCTCGGTCTCCGCTAATACAGCGGGCATGCCGGGCTTCGAGCGGGTGACGACGATGCAGCGAAAACAAGACACGAGCGGCAGCCAACGCCTTTGGCTTGGGTTGCTCGGCGTGTCGACGCTGGCGCTCATGGCGGGCTGCGGCATGTTCGACAGCAGCACCCCGGCGCAAAGCGCGAAAGTCCGTCCGGGCGCCGATCGGGCCGCGGCGGCCAGTGGCAGCCTGCCGTCGGCCAATCCCGGACGTCAGTACGATGCGGGCATCGCCGCGGTCGACGAGACTCGCTCAGCCACGCCGCAGATCGGTTCGATCGTTGCCGGCCGTGGCGGCCAGAAAGCCCAGAAGGAAGCGCTCGAGAAGGAGGCTGCCGATCGCGACGCCGCAGCGCGCGAACAGCGTCAGGCGCGGGCAAGTGCGGATCGCGAAGCCAAGGCACGTGCGCCGGCTGAAGCAGTCGCCCCGCGGCAGGCGCCGGTCACCACGGCTGCAGCGCCTCCGCCATCAGCACCCGTGGCCGAGGCGCCGGCGCCGATCGCCGCAGCACCGAGTCAGCCGCCAGTGGCCATGCCGGCGCCTGAACCAATGGTCGCCACCGCGGCGCCGATTCCACAGGGGGACCCCAACAAGGCGTTCGTGCCGCCGCCCGGCTGGGCACCGCCAGGTCAGACCGCAGCATCTGTCGCCGTCGGAACGGCCACCGCGGCGGCGCCCGTCCCTGTGACAGCCGTGCCTGCGATGGCCGCCGCCACGCCGCCGCCGCCCGCACCCGAGCCGGTGGTGGTTGCGGCCGCGCCGGTACCGCAAGGGGATCCCAGCAAGGCGTTCGTGCCGCCGCCGGGCTGGGCACCTCCCGGTCAGACTGCGGCATCTGTCGCCGTCGGAACGGCCACGGCTGCTGCGGCTCCGGCGTCCGCACCGACACCGATCGTAATGGCCTCTGCCGAGGCGCCTCCGGCGGCAATGCCACCGGTACGCTCGGCGGATCCCAACAGGGCCTTCGTGCCGCCGCCCGGCTGGACACCGCCGGGCCAGCCGCCGGCGCCAGCCATGATTGCCGCTCCTGCACCGACTCCCGCACCTGTGGCGCCCGCGCCTGTGGCTCCTGCACCGATCGTGATGGCATCGGCTGAAGCGCCGCCCACCGCGATGCCGCCGGTGCGTTCGGCCGATCCCAACAAGGCGTTCGTGCCGCCGCCGGGCTGGACAGCGCCTGGGCAACCCGCTGCGCCGGCCGCGAGCCCGACGCCCATCGTCTCGGCTCCGCCGCCTCCGGCCCCTGCGCCAACACCGGTCATGACGGCAGCTGTCGCGCCGGCACCTCAACCTCAATATGAACCGGCCCCGGCGCGTTCGGCCGATCCGAGCAAGGCATTCGTGCCGCCACCGGGCTGGACAGCGCCTGGGCAACCCGCTGCGCCAGCCGCGAGCCCGACGCCCATCGTCTCGGCGCCGCCGCCTCCGGCCCCTGCGCCAACACCGGTCATGACGGCAGCTGTCGCGCCGGCACCTCAACCTCAATATGAGCCGGCCCCGGCGCGTTCGGCCGATTCGAGCAAGGCATTCGTGCCGCCGCCGGGCTGGACACCGCCCGGTCAAGCCGCCGCCCCGGCAACGACTCCGCCGCCTGCGCCAGTCCCCGTCATGACCGCAGCCGCTGTGCCGGCGGCTCAACCCCGGTACGAACCGGCGCCGCCGCCCGCGGCCATGCCGCCGGTGCGTTCAGCCGATCCAAGCAAGGCGTTCGTTCCACCGCCGGACTGGACGCCGCCGCCGGGCCGCGCGCCTGAGACAATGGCCGCGGCTTCCCCGCCGCCAGCGCCTGAGTCGGTGACCGTCACGCCGACCCCGCCGCCGGTCATGGCGGCGCCTGCACCGATGCCCGCACCGCCGCCGATGCGGACTGAAGCCAACATCGCGACCGCCCAATCGGGCGCCGTGCCGTTCAGCGACATCAAGTCTCCGCCGTTCGGCGGACCGATGCAGGTCGCAGTGATCCAGTTCGGCCGCGCTTCGTCGGGTCTCGGCGAAAACGATTATAGCGTTCTGGCCAAGGTGGCGCAGATCCAGCGCCGCAATGGCGGCACCATCCGCGTCGTGGCGCATGCCGACCAGGATGCCTACGGCAATTCGGCCGACCAACTCGAGCGGGGCAATTTCGAAGTGTCGCGGCGTCGTGCGCTGGCGGTTGCCCAGCAACTGCGGGCGCTCGGCGTGCCGCGCGACCGCATCGTTGCCGAGGCGGCCTCCGACGACGAGCCCGTCTACCAGACCAATACTGCCCGCGGCATCGCCGCCAATCGGCGCGCCGAAGTCTTCATCGACTTCTAGGCCGCCAAGGAAGAACACGATGGACGATTCTGAATTCCACCGACTGAAGCGCCTGCCGCCCTACGTGTTCGCGGAAGTGAACGCCATGAAGGCGCGCGCCCGCGCCGCCGGCCAGGACGTTATCGATCTCGGCATGGGCAATCCCGACCTGCCGACAGCTCCGCACATCGTAGCCAAGCTGGCCGAAGCCGCCGGCAATCCGCGCGCGCATGGCTATTCGTCTTCGCGCGGCATCCCGGGCCTGCGCAAGGCGCAGGCCGCTTATTACGCGCGCCGCTTTGGCGTCGAACTCGATCCCGAGAGCGAGATCATCGTCACGCTGGGGTCGAAGGAGGGGCTGGCCAACCTGGCGCAGGCGATAACGTCGCCCGGCGACACGGTGCTGGTGCCCAATCCAAGCTATCCGATCCATCCTTACGGCTTCATCATCGCCGGCGGTTCGGTGCGCCACATTCCCGTGCCGGGGAGCACCTCTCTGGCCGAATTCCTGCCGGCGCTCGAGCGCGCCGTGCAGCACGCGGTTCCCAAGCCGCTGGCGCTGGTGCTGAACTATCCGTCGAACCCGACAGCGCAGGTCGTCGATCTCGATTTTTATGGCGCAATCGTCGATTTCTGCAGACGCCAGGGGATCTGGATCCTGTCGGATCTCGCCTATGCCGAAATCTATTTCGACGACGTGCCGCCACCGTCCGTGCTTCAGGTTCCGGGCGCGCGCGACATTGCCATCGAGTTCACTTCGATGAGCAAGACCTACTCGATGGCCGGCTGGCGCATCGGTTTCGCCGCCGGCAACAAGACCCTGATCACGGCGCTGACGCGCATCAAGTCCTACCTCGACTATGGCGCCTTCACGCCGATTCAGGTGGCGGCGACGGCGGCACTGAACGGTCCGCAGGATTGCGTCGCCGAGGCGCGCAACACCTACAAAGAACGGCGCGATGTGCTGATGGAAGGCCTGCTCGCGGCGGGCTGGGACCTGCCGGCGCCGTCGGCCAGTATGTTCGCCTGGGCGCCGATCCCCAAGGAATTCGCCGAGCTGGGATCGCTGGCCTTTTCGAAGCTGCTGCTGACCCAGGCCAACGTCGCGGTCTCGCCGGGCATCGGCTTCGGCGAGCATGGCGATGCGCACGTGCGCATCGCGCTGGTCGAAAACAAGCACCGTATCCGCCAGGCCGTGCGCAACATCCGCCAGGTCATGGCCGACCCGGCACGCGCCATTGATCTTTATCTGCGCGGCGTTGGGGACAACGTCACGCTGATCAAGGCTCGCGCCTAGCATCATCCTGTCGTATCAGGCGTCCATGAAATCACCCCTCAGAATCGGTATCGCCGGTCTCGGCACGGTCGGTGCTGGCGTCGTCAAGCTGCTGGCCGAGCACGGCCGGCTGTTGGCGTTGCGCGGCGGGCGTCCGCTGAAGCTGGTCGCGGTCAGTGCCCGCTCGCGTACCAAGAAGCGTGACATCGACCTTTCCGGCGTGCGCTGGGAGAAGGATCCGCTGGCGCTGGCGGCGGCCCCCGACATCGATGTCGTCGTCGAATTGATCGGCGGCAGCCGCGGCACGGCGCGTCAACTGGTGCAGAAGGCGCTGGGCGCGGGCAAGCACGTCGTCACCGCCAACAAGGCGTTGCTCGCGTTGCATGGCGCGGAGATCGCGGCCCTGGCCGAGAAGAAGGATCGCATTCTTGCCTTCGAGGCGGCGGTCGCGGGCGGCATTCCCATCATCAAGGCGCTGCGCGAGGGCTTGGTCGGCAACAAGGTCGGCCGGCTCTACGGTATCCTGAACGGCACCTGTAATTACATCCTGACGACGATGCGTGAGACCGGCCGCGACTTCGATGTCGTGCTGGCCGAAGCGCAGGCCGCGGGCTACGCCGAGGCCGACCCGAGTTTCGACGTCGATGGCATCGACGCCGCGCACAAGCTCGCCGTGCTGACCGGCGCCGCCTTCGGTGCGCGGGTCAACTTCGCCGGCATTCATATCGAGGGCATCCGCCGCGTGACCTCGATGGACATCCAGTTCGCCGAGGAACTCGGTTATCGGATCAAGCTGCTGGGCCTCGCTCGCGAGACCAGGCACGGCATCGAGCAACGTGTCCATCCGTGCATGGTGCCGCTGGCCACGCCGATCGCCCATATCGAAGGTGTCTTCAACGCCGTGGTGGTCGAAGGCGATTTCGTCGGTACCACGATGTTCCAGGGCCGCGGCGCGGGGCAGGGGCCGACCGCCTCGGCGGTTGTGGCCGACCTGGTCGATGTCGCACGCGGCCGCCATATGCCGGCGTTCGTCGTGCCGGCCGCCCGGCTCGCCGACAAGAAGGCCTCGCCGATGGACCGCCATGTCGGCGCTTACTACATGCGCCTGATGGTGCAGGACCGGCCCGGCGTGATCTCGGCGGTGTCAGGGGCGCTCGCCAAGGAGCATATCTCGCTGGAATCGATGCTTCAGCGCGGACGCTCGCAGTCGGGCGAAGTGCCGGTGGTGCTGACGACGCACGAGACGGAAGAAGCGGCGATGCGGCGCGCACTGGCGCGTATCGACAAGTTGAAGGCAGTGGCTCAGGAGCCCTGCGTGATCAGGATTGAAGCATTCTAGGAAGGCGCATTAGACGCCGGACGGAGGAAGTGATGGCCGACACAGGCAAGATGGACCGCAATCTGGCGATGGAAGCGGTGAGGGTGACCGAAGCCGCGGCTCTGGCGGCATCCAAGCTGATGGGACGCGGCGACGAGAAGGCCGCCGACCAGGCCGCCGTCGATGCCATGCGCAGCGCGCTGAACACGCTGTCGATCGAAGGAACTGTCGTGATCGGCGAAGGCGAGCGCGACGAGGCGCCGATGCTCTATATCGGCGAGAAGGTCGGAGCCGGCGGGCCCAAGATCGACATAGCGCTCGATCCGCTCGAGGGCACCACCATCACCGCCAAGGGCCTGCCCAATGGGCTCGCCGTCATGGCAATGGCCGAGCATGGCGGGTTCCTGAATGCGCCCGACGTCTACATGGACAAGATCGCCGTTGGTGGCGGCCTGCCCGACGGCATCGTCGACCTCGACAAGACGGCGAAGCAGAACCTTGCCGACCTCGCCAAGGCCAAGAAGGTCGACGTCTCCGATCTCGTGGTCTGCATCCTCGACCGGCCGCGCCATTCGGAATTGATCACAAAGGTCCGCGAAGCGGGCGCCCGCATCATGCTGATCGGCGATGGCGACGTGTCGGGCGTGATCGCGACCTCGACCGGCGATTCCGGCATCGACATCTACATGGGCTCGGGTGGCGCGCCGGAAGGCGTGCTGGCGGCTGCGGCGCTGCGTGCGATCGGTGGCCAGATCCAGGGCCGGCTGCTGTTCCGCAACGACGACGAGAAGGCGCGTGCCCGCAAGTGGGGCATCACCGACCTCAACCGCAAGTATTCCATGACCGAGATGGCCAAGGGCGACGTGATGTTCTCGGCGACCGGCGTCACGTCGGGATCGATGCTGAAGGGCGTGCGCCGCTTCCACAACGGCGCAGAGACGCACTCCATCGTCATGCGCTCGAAGACCGGCACCGTGCGCTGGATCTCGGCCCACCATAATTTCTCGATCAAGACCGGCCTGCCGAGCTGGGCCTAGGGGCGGCGTGGAACGCGGCGAGCGCGCGGCGTTTCTCGGTGTCGAGCGGTCGCTGACCGGTCGGCGCTGGGCGGCGCGCCTGGCCGACGAGCGTACGGCGCTGGCCATCGCCCAGCGCCACGGCCTGCCGGATGCGGTCGCGCGATTGCTGGCGGCCCGCGATGTCGACCTCGATTCGGTGACGGAGTTTCTCGATCCGACGCTGCGTCGTTTCCTGCCCGACCCGCTCCATCTCAAGGACATGGATGTGGCCATCGCGCGGCTTGTGCGAGCAGTGCAGGGTGGCGAACGCATCGTCGTGTTCGGCGACTACGACGTCGACGGGGCCACTTCCTCTGCGTTGCTACTGCGATTCTTTCGCAGCATCGGCGGCAATATCGGCGTCTATATTCCGGACCGCCGCAAGGAGGGCTATGGCCCCAACGCGCCGGCCCTCGTGAAGTTGAAGGCCGACGGGGCGGCCGTCGTGGTCACCGTCGATTGCGGGGTGACCGCCTTCGAGCCGCTGGCGGAAGCCCGGCGGGTAGGGCTCGACACCATCGTCATCGACCATCACATGGCCGAGATCACGCTGCCCGATGCGATTGCCGTGGTCGATCCCAACCGGATCGACGATGCCAGCCCCCACAAGCAGATGGCGGCCGTGGGAGTGGCCTTCCTGCTGGCGGTTGGCGTCAACCGCGCGTTGCGCGAGGCCAACTGGTACGGCGCGTCGCGGCCCGAGCCCGACCTGCGCCAATGGCTCGACCTCGTGGCGCTGGGTACGGTGTGCGATGTCGTGCCGCTCACCGGGGTCAATCGCGCCCTGGTGCGGCAGGGCCTGAAGGTGATGGCCGAGCGCCGCAATGTCGGACTTGCAGCCCTGGCCGACGTGGCCCGCCTGAAGGAGGTGCCCGGAGCCTATCACCTCGGATTTCTGCTGGGGCCCAGGGTCAATGCCGGTGGCCGTGTCGGACAAGCCGACCTCGGCGCGCGGCTGTTGTCGAGCGACGATCCGCACGAAGTCGGCGCCCTGGCGCTCAGGTTGGACGAATTCAACGCTGAGCGCCGAGCCATTGAACGCGACGTGCTCGATCAGGCGATCTCGCGGGTCGAGGGGCTTTATGGTCCCGACCGCAAAGGGCTGCCGGCGGCGCTCGTCATCGAGAGCGACGGCTGGCACGTAGGGGTGATCGGCATTGTGGCCAGCCGCCTGGTCGAACGGTATGGCCGGCCAGCCTTCGTCATCGGCCTCGACGGCGACCTCGGGAAGGGCTCGGGCCGCTCGGTACGCGGTGTCGACCTCGGTGCGGCGGTGATTGCCGCTCGCCAGGCCGGGCTGTTGGTGAACGGCGGCGGCCACGCCATGGCGGCAGGTCTAACGGTTACGCGCGAAGCGCTGCCCGGCCTCGCCCGTTTCCTCGACGAACGCATCGCCCCGCAGCTCGGCGCGGCACCACCTGTGCGCGAGCTCGGGATCGATGCCGCCCTGGCGCCCGCGGCAGCTACCCAGGAGTTGGTGGAGATGATCGAGCGCGTCGGCCCGTTCGGCGCGGGCAATGCGCTGCCGCGATTCGTTCTCAAGAGCGTTCGCGTCAGCTATGCCCAGACGGTGGGTGAGGGGCATGTGCGCTGCACCTTGGTGGGGGCCGAGCGTGGCAGGGTCGATGCAATCGCCTTCCGGGCCAACCAGTCGGCGCTGGGTCCGGCCCTTCTGGACCCCGCCCGGCCGATCCTACACGTCGCCGGGGCACTCCGGATCGATCGTTTCGGAGGCCGTGAATCTGTTCGTCTGCAGATCGACGATGCCGCGGCCGCCGCAGGTTCGGTGCTTGCTTGATTTCGGGGCCTCCAGCCGCTACATGCAGCCGCTCTTTCGGCTTCGTCCCCATCGTCTAGAGGCCTAGGACACCGCCCTTTCACGGCGGCGACGCGGGTTCGAATCCCGCTGGGGACGCCAGTCGAACGAGCGGGCCATGCGGGCGCTTCAAAACGTGTACTTTACGTTTCGTGCGGAGTGTTCCATCATGGTCCCTGCTACTCGTTTTTTTATGGGGGGATGATATCCATGTTGAAGTCACTGTTCGCCGTTATCGCGGCAGCACTGCTGTTGGGCGCTTGCGACGAGCCGCCGCCGCCGGCAGCCGCGCCGCCGCCGCCGCCTGCACCGCCGACGTTCATGGTGTTCTTCGATTGGGACCGTTCGAACCTGTCGTCCCAGGCGATGAATACGATCAAGCAGGCGGCTACTGCCTATAAGACCCGCGGCGCCGCCCGCATCACGTCGACCGGCCACACCGACACCTCTGGTTCGCCGGAATACAACATGGCGCTGTCGCTGCGTCGTGCGAACACGGTCAAGGATGCCCTCGTCAAGGAAGGCGTTCCGGCTACTGCCATTACCACGACTGGCGTCGGTGAAGCCGGCCTGCTCGTGAAGACCGCGGACGGCGTTCGCGAGCCGCAGAACCGCCGCGTCGAGATCGTGGTCATGGTTCCGGCCCCGAACACGAACGACATGGCGTACTGCAAGGCGCTCGCCGCTTCTTGGCGCAAGACGAGCACGGCCTCGCCGGCTCAGGGTCCGGTTCCGGAAGCCATTGCCCAGTGCGATGCTGGCAATACGGCCGCTGGTATCCCGGTCCTCGAGAAGGCGCTGACCGACTCCAAGGTCCCGCTGCCGAAGCGCATGTAACGAACGGATATGATCGGTGGTCGGCTACGGCGCCGACCACCGGATCACAGAAAAGGCGGCCTCCGGGCCGCCTTTTTTGTGGTGGCGTTGCCTTCGTATTCCTAGCCGCAGGTAACCGAGTAGATGTGCTGGACTTCGCCAGGCAGCGGCATCGCCTGCCAGCTCTGGCCGGCATCCTGCGTGCCGAAAACCTCGCCGTCGTAGCGTGCGCCCATATAGACCTGTGCAGCGTCACGCGGATGCAAGCCGATCGACATGATGGTGCCGTGGACCTGGACCTTGTCGAAGCGCTTCCAGCTCTGCCCACCATCTTCGCTGCGGTAGAGCCCACCATCGTGACTGGAGGCGGCAACGCTCAGTGCCGAGTAGAGCGTATTGGGTTCGATGGGCGAGACCTTGACGTCGCGTCCGTAGGTGGTGGGCGAAAAGCGGCCGACCTGCATATCCTGCCAGGTGCGACCCTGGTCGGCGCTGCGGAACAGTCCCATGCGCATCGCCGCGATTACGGCATCGGGATCGGCAGGATTAATGGTGACGGCATGACTGTCGAGCATGCCCTCGGCTGTGGTGTCGCTCACGATCTTGCTCTGGAGATGGGGCTGTTCGGCGAGCTTGATCAGGCCGGCGCTGCAGTCGGACCAGGTCTCGCCCAGGTCGGTGCTGCGCATCACGCCGTTGATCTCGAGCGCCGCGTAGATCTCATCGGGCCGCTTCGGATGCTGGGCCAGCCGCATCACCCGCGACGCAAAGGGACCCTTGCAGTGGGTGGCCATGCCTGGATTGGGCAGCTTGTGCCAGCTCTCGCCGCCATCGTCACTGCGGTAGACGTCGATCGGCGAGGCGCCGGCAAAGATGCGCCTGCGATCGCGCGAATCGACCAGGAAGGACCAGACTTCCTTCTTGGCATCGGGGAAGTGGGTGCGACGGAACGTAGCGCCGGCATCGGTGCTGCGCCACACGCCGTCGTTGGTGCCGGCGAACACCGTGCCCGGATCATCGGGATGGACGAAGACGGTGAATGTCTGGACGGCGCCCAGCACGTGCTGCCAGTCGCCGTTTCTCGTGCCGCGCCGGAAGACGCCGACGCGGCCGGGATGGTCTGGTTTTCCGAAATAGCCGGCAACGCCCACATAAATGTTGGATTGATCGGCCATGACGGGATCCCCCTAGTTCTTCTTGATCAGCGGGCACTCACCCTGGTCCATCGGACGGAAAGCTTCTTCGGCGGACATCTTGGAGATCACCTTGTAGTAATCCCACGGACCCTTGGACTCCGACGGCTTCTTGACCTCGAACAGGTACATGTCGTGCATCTTGCGGCCGTCGGCACGGATGTAGCTCTGGCCGAAGACCGGGTCGTCCCACTTGATCTCCTTGAGCTTGGCCATCACCGCGTCGCTGTTGTCGGTGTTGGCAGCCTTCACGGCGTTCAGATACTGCAAGGCGCCGGAATAGAAGCCGGCCTGCACGCTGGTCGGCATCTTGCCGTTGTGCTTGGCCGCGAAGCGCTTGGAGAAGGCGCGCGTCTTGTCGTTGAGGTCCCAGTAGAAGGCTTCCGTGAGGTTCAGCCCCTGTGCGCGCTCCAGTCCAAGGGAGTGCACGTCGGACACGAACACGAGCAGGCCGGCGAGCTTCTGGCCACCCTTGACGATGCCGAACTCGGCAGCCTGCTTGATCGAGTTGATGGTATCGCCGCCGGCATTGGCGAGCCCGATGACCTTGGCCTTGGATGCCTGGGCCTGCAGCAGGAACGACGAGAAGTCGTTCGTATTGATCGGATGCTTGACCTCGCCCACGACCTTGCCGCCGGACTTGGTTACGACAGCAGCCACGTCGCGCTGCAGGGCATAGCCGAAGGCATAGTCGGCGGTGAGGAAGAACCAGCTGTCGCCACCGGCCTTGACGACCGCCGAACCGGTGCCATTGGCCAGTGCAAACGTGTCGTAGACCCAGTGAACGGTGTAGGCGTTGCAGAGCTTGCCCGTGATGTCCGACGACGCCGGATCGGGCGCGATATAGATTTTCTTCTTGTCGGCGGCCACGCGCGAGGTGGCGATCGAAGAGGACGAAGCACCGGCGCCCAGGATGACGTCGACCTGCTCGGTGTCGAACCAGCGGCCGGCGATCGTGGCGGCCACATCGGCCTTGTTCTGGACGTCGGCCTGTACCATCTCGATTTTCTTGCCGCCGATGGTGCCGCCGAAATCCTCGATTGCCATCTGCACCGCGAGGACGGCGCCAGGGCCATTGATGTCGGAGTAGAGACTCGACATGTCGGTGAGGACGCCAATCTTCACCGTACCATCGGTCATTTGCTGGGCCGGTGCAGATGCCGACCATGCCGCGACGGCGAGCGCCGCGCTGCAGAACATAAGACGCTTCATGATTTCGCTCCCTAGGCTTTCTTGTTGTGTGAAGCCTAGCAAGGTGCTGGCATGCTGCAAATAGGAGGATTCGTCGAAATGCTCGAACAGACTCTCGACCTCGCGACAAAGGACGGCGCGATGGAGACGTTCATCTGTCATCCCGAGCGCGGCGGTCCCTATCCGCCGGTGCTGCTGCTGATGGATGCGCCGGGCATTCGCGAGGAGCTGCACGACATGGCGCGTCGCCTGGCGACGTCGGGCTACTACGTCATGCTTCCCAATCTCTACTATCGCGCAGGCCGCGATACGAAATACGGTCCTGACGTTCTCAAGCACGGCAGCGAAGAACATCAGCGGATGCGCGCGGTGCGAACCAAGATGACCATTCCGCCGGTGATGGATGACGTTGCCGCCATGATTGCCTTTGCCGACAAGCAGGCGGCGGCGAAAAAGGGTCCGGTGGGCGCCCATGGCTACTGCATGAGCGGTCCCTATGCGTTGGCGGCAGCGGCGCGCTATCCGGATCGGGTCCTGGCCGCGGCCTCCTTCTACGGCACCTGGCTGGTGAGCGACGCGGTGGAGAGCCCGCATCTCACGCTCGGCAAGGCCAAGGGCGAGCTCTACATCTCCTGTGCCGAGCACGACGAGCTGGCGCCGCCGGAGATGGTGAAGGAACTCAAGGCGCTGTTCGACAAGTCAGGCGTGGCGGGGGAGCTCGAGGTGCATCCCGGTGTGCATCACGGTTTCGCCTTCCCGCAGCGCTGGTGCTACGACAAGCCCGCCGCCGAACGGCACTGGGAGCGGCTGATCGCGCTCTACCGGCGTCGCCTGGGTTAGGCTGCACGCACCGCCGCCGGCTTGGTGCTCTGCCACTTGTCGAGCATCTCGCGGGCGCGATTCTTCTTGGGGTCGAGGTCGCTCTCGCGGCCGGGCACCTTGGCGGTCAATTCGATCACATAGCCGTTCGGATCGCGGAAATAGATCGACCGGATGAAGTGATGGTCGGAAACCCCGCGCACCTCACGGCCTTCGGCTTTGCCCTTGGCCATCATCTTGTCGATGGCGTCGGGCTCGACCTCCAACGCGATGTGCAGGTCGAAGTCGTGCTGCGGCTTGAAATCGAACGGCATGTCGGGGGCCTCGAAGAAGGCCAGGCACGAGCCGTCGTCGAGCTGGAAGAAAGTATGCAGCACGCCGGTCGCGCGTCCGGTCTTGGTCTGGTCGATCTTCAGCGTGTGGACGAGCGGCAAGCCCAGGAAATCTTCGTAGAAGCGGCGCGTCTCCTCGGAGTCGCGGCAGCGATAGGCATTGTGGTGCAGACCCTTGATCATGGGGCTCTCCTTGGTTGCTCGCCCTGACATAGGGCATGGGCGTGGAGCCGGCCAGAGCGGGATAGGTGACTTCGTTACCGGCCGGATAGCGCCTTGCGCAGGCGCTTTGCCGTGGCGATCTGCCAGATGGCCGCTGCCAGAACGCAGGCGGCGACCAGGAAGAAAGCGGTGCGGTAGTCCGCCAGCGCCGCGATGAGGCCGAATAAAGGGGGGCCGACGACGGCGCCGGAGAAGGCGAGGGAGGTCTGGACGGCGGCGACGGGTGCAACCTGGCCGGGAGGCGCAAGATGCGCGAACTCGGCGATCGACACGCCATTCCAGCTGATGACGACCGTGCCGTAGGCAAAGACGATCAGCCCGATCAGCCAGTAGGGCGTGTCCGACGTGATGAGGCCGGTCGCGACGGCGCCGATCGCGATGCCGACGCCTGTCCAGCCCAGCAGCATCATGCGCGGGAAACGGTCACCCAGGGCTCCGAGTACGAGGCGCTGCGCCGTTCCGCCGATCTGGGCCAGGAAGAGCAGGAAGCCAGCCTCGGCAATGCTGAGCCGGCAATGCTCATAGAGATAGGTGACGAGGAAGAACGTGAAAGTGTGCTGGGCCACGACATAGAGAAGCGCCGACCAGCCCAGCACGCGCATCTGCGGATGGGCGAGCACGTAGCGCACCGACGACCAGATGCCGGACGAGGGGCCCGAGGGCGCTACCGATGCATCGAGGCGGGCGCGCAGCAACTCCAGGACGATCGCGCCCACGGCGAGCACGCCGGCTGCCACCAGCGAGGCCCCGCGCCAGCCGATCACGGGCAGCAGCAGCGGCAACAGGATGCCGGCCGCAGCAAAACCGAGAGGCACGCCGGTTTGCTTCACCGAGAATACGAGGCTGAACCAGGCGCGCGGCACGCGCTGGGTCAGGATGTGGGCCGATGCGGGATTGATCGGGCCTTGCGCCATGCCGATCAAGGCGACGGCCACGACCGTGGCGACCACCGAGGCCGCGGCATTCAGGGCAAGGCCAGCAGCCGCCGCGATCATGGCGATCTGGCAGACCCGCACGGCACCCAGGCGCGAAATCCACACGGCGCTGCCCAGCGCCACGGCCGAGGCCACGACATAGATGACAGCTGTGAAGACGCCGACCAGCTTGGGTGCGATATCCAGGTCGCGGGCCACCGCTGGCATCAGGACGCTCAGCGACAGCACGGCCAGCGAGATCAGCACCTGCGAGCCCAGCATGGCCGCGATGGGCACGAGTGCCGATCTCAGGTCCTGGCGCGGGCTATCCATGTGTGAAGGCCGCGCCAGGCTGCAGGCTACAGGCCGTAGAGATCGGCCTTGTTCAGGACCGTGTTGCGCAGGATGCGGATCGAGGCGACATCGACCATGATGCCGTCGACGTTGATGGCGCCCAGCCCCTGCGCCTCGGCTTCGGCATAGGCTTTCTCGAGCTTCCGGGCGCGGGCGATATCATCGGCCTTGGGCGAGTAGACGTCGAGCGCGATGTCGATCTGCGATGGATGGATCGCCCACTTGCCGACCGCGCCCAGGATCATCGAGCGCTTGCACTCCTCGCGGAAGGCGTCGGGGTTCTTGAAATCGGCGAACGGGCCGTCGACCGGATCAATGCCGGCGGCGCGGCAGGCCATGATGAGGCGGAAGCGGGCATAGTGCCAGACGTCGCCAGGGTAGCCGGCGGAGTCGCCGACATTCTTGTTGGTGACACCCATCGAGGCCGAGAAATCGCCCATGCCGAAGACCAGGCATTCGAGACGCGGCGTGCACTTGGCGATGGCGTCGACATTCTGCATGCCCTCGACCTCCTCGATCAGGGCTTCGAGGCCGATGCGGCGCTTGAGCTTCAGCTTCTTCTCCATCTGGTGAAGCAGCTTGTCGGCGAACAGCACATCGGCCGGCGTCATGACCTTGGTCATCATGATCGTGTCGAGATGCTCGCCCGCACCTTCGACGACCTCGATGATATCCTCGTAGGCATACTCGGTGGTGAGGTCGTTGATGCGCACGCAGCGGGTCTTCTTGCCCCAGTCGAGCGTCTTCAGTCCCTGGATGATCTTCTTGCGGGCGTCGCGCTTCTGGCTGGGTGCGACGGCGTCCTCGAGGTCGAGAAAGACGTGATCGGCCTTCGATTCGGAGGCCTTCTGGATCATCTTCTCGCTGGAGCCGGGCGTGGACAGCTGGACGCGGCGGGCGCGGCGGGGAGGGCGTTCGGTCATGGTAAATCTCCTCAGGCAACGATCTTTTCAGCCCTGAGCTGCGCAATTTCTGCGCCACCGAGGCCGAGTTCAGTCAGATAGCGGTCGGTATGCTCGCCCAGCAAGGGGGCGCGATGGCGCACGCGACCGGGCGTCTCTGTCATCTTCACGGCAACGCCGGCCAGCAGCACCTCGCGGTCGAGGCCGGGATGCGGCACGGAGACGAGCATCTCCCTGGCGGCGAAGTGCGGGTCGGCCACGATGTCCCGGACATTGTAGACAGGCGAGAAAGGCACCTGGCCGCCGAGATGCTTCAGCAGTTCCTGCTTGGTGCGCTGGCATGTGAAGGCGGAGACGGCGCCGATGATTGCGTCCTGGTTGGCGCGGCGGCTCTGCACGTCGACGAAGCGCGGGTCGGCTGCCATCTCGGGCTTGCCAATCAGGCGGCAAAGAATGGGGAAATGCTGGTCGGCATGGGCGGCGATGGTGACGAAGCCGTCCTTGGCCGGAAACATGCCGAACGGACAAAGCAGCGGATGATGGTTGCCTTCCGGCACCGGCAGCGAGCCGACATAGGAGTGCTGGTGCATGACACGCTCGCAGAGCGCCAGGATGGCGTCGACCATGCCGACGTCGACGAATTGGCCCTTGCCGGTCTTGTGGGCGCGGAAGATCGCCGAGACGATACCGAAGGCACAGGTGATTGCCGGCACGAGATCACCGACGCCTGGACCGACCTTCATCGGCGTGTCTTTGTCCGGTCCGGTGATGGCCATGATGCCGCCCATGGCCTGCGAGATGACGTCGTAGGCTGGCCAGTCGGCGTAGGGGCTCTTGCCGGTGCGCTGGTCGCCGAAGCCGCGGATCGTGGCATAGACCAGCTTGGGGTTGCGCTCGTGCAGCGCCTCGTAGGAGAGGCCCAGCCGGTCCATGACGCCGCCGCGGTAATTTTCGACCACGGCATCGGCGTTCTCGCAGAGTTTCATCACCAGGTCGCGGCCCTGCGGCTGCTTCAGGTCGATGGCGATCGAATGTTTGTTGCGGTTTACCGAGGCGAAGTAACCCCCAAAGGCTTTCAGCTGATCGTCGGCGTGATAAGGGCCGATGATGCGCGTGTGATCGCCGTCGAGCGGCTCGACCTTGATGATCTCCGCACCCTGGTCCGCCAGCAGCATGGTGCAATAGGGACCCGCCAGCATCTGGGTGAGATCGACGATGCGGACTCCGTCCAAGGCACCGAGCGGAGCTTCGGCGCTCACTTGTCTCCCCAGTGACTGCGCCGTTTGATCAGGACGGTGCGCTCGCCTTCGAAGATGTGCTTGTCGTCCTGGTTTACGCCGTAGTGCTTGAAGCGCACGACGCCGGCGTCGGGCTGCTTGGCTTCCGTCTTCTCCAGCACTTCGGTGTAGCAATAGAGGGTGTCGCCGTGGTGGAGCGGGCCTTTCAGGCGGATCTTGTCCATGCCCAGTTCCATCAAGGCATTCTCGGCCGTATCTTCGGCCGCAAGCCCGATGCACATCGAGATGGTAACGCCGCCAAAGCCCAGCCGCTGGCCGTAGGGAGTCGACTTGGTCAGGTGCTCGTTGAAGTGCGCCTCGGCCGTGTTCATCGTCACGTTGGTGATCCAGACCTGTTCCATCGGCTCGACGGTCTTGCCGCGGGCGTGCTTCATCACATCGCCGACCTTGAAGTCCTCGAAATAGTTGTGCTTCCCGGTGAGCGCGGAGACTTTCATCAGTTCCTCCCCCGGCCGAGCAGCCGATCGGAGATGATGCGCTTCTGGATCTCCGAGGTGCCCTCGAAGATCTTGGTGAGGCGGGCATCGCGCCAGTGCCGCTCTACGGCGTGCAGCGTGGTATAGCCCGCGCCGCCGTGGATCTGGAGACCCTCGCTGCAGACACGCTCTGCCATCTCGGAGGCGAAGAGCTTGGCCATGGAAGCTTCCTTGTCGCAGCGCTGGCCGGTGTCGATCTGCTCGCAGACGAAGTAGTTGAGCTGGCGTGCGGCCTCGATTTGCGTCGCCATGTCGGCGATCTTGAAGCGGATCGCCTGGAACTCCGAGATCGACTGGCCGAACTGGCGGCGCTCGCCGGCGTAGCGGATCGAATCGTCGAGCGCCCCTTGCGCGAGACCGATGGCGCGGGCGGCGGTATGGGCGCGGGCCGTCTCGAGGCCGGCGGTGGCGTAATAGAAGGCCTGGCCCTCCTCGCCGATCATGTCGGCGGCATCGACGCGGAAGTTGTCGAAGGCAAGTTCCCAGGTCTTCCAGCCGAAATAGCCGATCTTGGGAATGGGGGCGCCGTTGACGCCCTTGGGCAGCTCGCCGCGCTTCTTCTCGACAAAGAACATGGACAGGCCGAGATGGCGTTTGCCGGTGGGCGCGTCGGAGGTTCGGGCGATGATGATCAGGAAGTCGGCGCCGTCGGCGAAAGTGCACCAGTATTTGTTGCCGCTGATCAGGTAGCCGGAGCCGTCCTTCCTGGCGCGGCAGGAGATGTTGGAGATGTCGGAACCGGCGTTGGGTTCCGACATGGAGAAGGCACCAAGGAACTCGCCCTTGGCCATGCGGGGCAGGTAGCGCGCGCGTTGTTCCTCGCTCATCATCTGCGAGCCGATTAGCAGGTTGCCGCGCGCAATGATCGAGGCGACACTCATCCAGCCGCGCGACAGTTCCTCCGTCACGATGCAGTACTCCGAGCAGCCGAGGCCCAGGCCGCCATACTGCTCGGGAATGAGGATGCCGAAGTATCCGAGCGCGGCCATCTTGTCGCGCAGGTCCATCGGGATGTCGCCCTTCTCGGGATCGAGCTTGTTCGCGACGGGCAGGACCTCGTTCAGCGTGAATTCGCGCGCCTGCTCCTGGATCATGCGGCGTTCTTCGGTGAGGAAAGTCATCTTTATTGATTCCTGAGGCGAACGAGATTGGTGCGCTTGAAGTCGATGGCGAGTTCTTCGCGCTGGTTGAAGCCCTTGGTGTGCCAGGTGACGATCCCGAACCCCTTGTGCGAGTCCGAGACGCGCCGGTCGAGCACCACCGATTCGGCGCGCAGCGAATCGCCGGGATAGACGGGCTGATGGTAGGTGAGTTCGTTGACGCCGAGGAATGGCCCGCCACCCTCGCTCAGATCCTCGACCGTGAGGCCGAAGACCGTCGTGAACACCAGCAGGGGATTGGCGACGATGCCGGGATGGCCGTGCACCCGGGCGTAGGCCGCGTTGAAATAATGCGGATTGAAATGAAGCGTAAGCGTCGAGAACAGCGTGCTCTCCGACTCGGTGATGGTGCGGCCCCAGTGGTGGTTGAAGACGCGCCCGACCTCGAAATCCTCGTAGCGGTTGCCCTTCGGCACCAACCGGGCGCGGGCCCTGAAATCCTCCGACATTCTGTCTCCGTCAGGCTTTGGCCGAAGCGCGGGCGAGTTCACCCACGTCGGTGAGGCTGTCGATGCGTTCGATGACATCGTGCAGGCGCTTGGCGCCCGCAGTGCCGAGGATCGGCGCGACCAGGCTGTCGTACTTGGCCTCGATCGCCTCGCGCTGCTTGCCGACGTCGGACCAAGGGATCCCCGAGTCGTGCGAGACTTCGACAGTGGTGCCGTCATCGAGCTGTATTGCCATCTCTGCCAGCGAGTGAGCCCAGTTGGGCTTGAAGTCGATATCGACCTTGTCGCGCAGCATCCGGATGCGCGGATCCTGCGTGATCGCGTCGCTGTAGGAGTCCAGGTTCGCGGTATCGACGCCGGTGAGCGCCATGGCGATGGTCTGGCGCAGCGAAAACTTGGCTTCGAGGCCGGTCGTGGGATTCGGGATATTGCAAACCTTGTCCGAGCCCGAATCGATGCGCAGCAGGATCTTCTTCACCCGCTCCGGCGGGAAGTTGTTCTTCAGCCGGATTTCCTTAGCGCATTCGATCGGGGCGTGCGTCAGATAGCAGGCGGCGTGGTACTTGAAGAGGTTGTTGCGGAGGTGCCAGCCGGACGGCGGTTCACCGAGGGCGGCGGCGGCGTTCAAGTGCTCGCTCTGCGATGAGGCGAAGCCCTGGTCGCATTCCAGCGAATCGCCGCGGGCGGTGAAGCCCCTGGCCGCCAAGCGGGCGGCGCGCAGGCCATGCTCGGAGGCGGTGCCGGCATGGAGCGGCTTGCACATGGTGCCGAAGTTGGATTTCAGCCCGGCCGCCTGGGTGGCGGCGATGCCGAAGGCGACGGCAAGCTGTCTGTCGTCCAGGCCCAGCATGCGCCCGGCGGCGGCGGTCGCCGAGAAGGAGCCGACTGTGCCGGTGACGTGGAAACCCTTCTGGTAGTGGCTGGGGGCGACGAGACGGCCGACGCGGCCCGAGGTCTCGTAGCCGGCGATGAAACTCTCGATGAACAGCCGGCCCGACGCCTTGGTCTGTTCACCCAGGGCGAGCAGGGCTGGGACGACGGTCACGGTTGGATGGCCGCCCATGGCGAAATTGACGTCGTCATAGTCGAGGGCGTGGCTGGCGGCGCCGTTGATCAGGGCAGCGACCGACGGAAGCACCCTTTCGGAGCGGCCGACCAGCGTGGCCGGTCCCTTGGCGCCGTCCTCGAGCGCTTCGGCGACCAGGATGTCGGTCAATTCCTCCCGCGCGCCGGCCACCGTGACGGCGAACCAGTCGAGCAGGCACTGCTTGGTGCGCTCGATCAGGTCATCCGGCAGGTCGCGCCAGGCGAGCGTGGCGGCGCGGCGGGCGATTTCCGCCGTGACGGCGATATTGCGTGACGTGTCTGAGGCTTGCGGGGAGGCCATTTTTCCCTCCTGAGGTGGCGGCGCAGGAGTGTCGGACACCTGCCGTCCCCTTGTCCACTTGGGTGGCGGCTAGGGCTTCCGCGCAACGATATGGAAGATGTGCCAATGCTTGGCCGTGCCGCGCGGCGTGACGCCATCTGATTCCTCCTCCTCGAACATTTCGAGGTCGAGGCCTTGCAGCATCGCAAGCGCCTGCTCGCGGGGCAGGAAGGTGATGCCGGGTCGATCGACCCAGCTGTCGCGCGGGCCGTACCATTGGCCGCTGAAGCGACCGCCAGCGGGTAGTCCGTCCCGGATACGCTCCCAAAGGCCGTGAAAGGCCTGGGGCTCACAGAGAGGCATGGCGAAGCTGGAATTGATCAGGTGGACGCCGATGGGGATGGGAACTTCCTCCAACCTGGCAATTACAGGTGTGACGTCGCTGTCGGGCGGCAAGGCACGCGCCTGCAGCTGCCGCAAGGCCTCGGGTTCGGCATCGACGGCGATGACGCGCCAGCCGCGGCGCAACATCTCGATGGCGTCTCGACCATCGCCACAGCCGAGGTCGAGAGCGAGCGCGCCCGATGGTGTGGCACCGAAAGCGTCGAGCGCAGCCAGCAGGGTCTTGCGCGGCGGGCGTTCGCGAAGCTTGTCGTAGTAGGCGGCCCAGCCGGCAGATCGCTCTTTTTCCGTCATGCGCATCCTCTTGGCGTCTCGCGCTTGTCGCGTGACGCTTCGTGTGATCGTATCTCACCCAACAATAAAGAGTGCCATCGTCCGGGAGGAAATCATGAAGTTTCTGGCAGGTTTTGCCGTCGTTGCTGCTTTGGCCTTCGCACCTGTGGCGGCGCGAGCCGACCTCAAGGCGCTGGAAGAGGCCGCCAAGAAAGAAGGCGAACTCACCTGGTACGTCGCCCACTACACCTCGGAAGGTGCCGAAGAGCTTGGCCGTGCCTTCACCAAGATCTATGGCATCAAGGTCAATGTCGTGCGGACCACGGCTCAGGTCGCCTACCAGCGCCTGCTGCAGGACATGAAAAACAACCAGACCATCTGCGATGTGTTCTCCTCGACCGATCTCGGCCACTACGCGCGGCTCAAGGCCGAGGGCAAGTTCGACAAGTACATCCCGGAGAATGCGCCGAAGATCGACCCGGCGTTCCGCAATTTCGATCCCGACGGCTATTATCACCCGACGGCGGCAGGGTTGGTCGTGCTGTCCTACAACTCCGCCAAGGTGAAGGCGGAAGACTCCCCCAAGAAGTGGACCGACCTTCTCGACATCAAGTGGAAGGGCAAGGTTTCGACGGGTCACCCGGGATTCTCCGGCTATGTCGGCACCTGGGTGCTGTCGATGCGCAAGCTCTACGAATGGAAGTACTTCGACAGTCTGGAGAAAAACAAGCCGCAGATCGGCCGCTCGATCAACGATACGGTGACAGCGCTCGTGGCCGGTGAACGACTGGTCGCCGCCGGGGCCGACGGTTCGACCCTGTTCAGCGCCGGGCGTGGCAACCCGCTGGCGATAAATTATCCGACCGATGGCTCGGTGCTGATCATCTCGCCCTCGTCGATCGTCAAAGGCACCAAGCATCCGAACGCGGCACGTCTTTACATGGAGTTCCTCTATTCGATCGAGGCGTCGGAGATCAACGTCAAGCATTTCGGCATGCCGCTTCGTCCGGAAGTCGCCGGCGGGCCGGGCACCCAGCCGCTCTCCAAGATCAAGGTGATCCGTCCGACCGTCGAGGAGGTCGAGAAGGGCATCCCGCAGGTGATCGAGCAGTGGCGCGACACGTTCGGTAACTGACGGTGGCGATGGCAGCGTCATCGGCCGGAGAATCCCGGGGGCCAAGCCTGAGCACGAGTCGCTGGGATGCGACATGGTTATTGTGGATCGCGATCATCGCGATCCTCCTGATCCTCGTGGTGAGCCCGTTCGTTTACCTCGTGCTCACGAGCTTCCAGGCCGAGAGGACGGGCGACTTCACGCTGTCGAACTATGCCACCGCCTACGGCCGTGCGCGCTACATCGACGCCCTGTTCAACTCTCTGCAACTTGGAGCGTGGTCGGCGCTCCTGGCCGGCGTCTTCGCCATCCCGCTCGCCTGGGGTGTCGCCCGCACCGACATGCCGGGGCGCGGCTTCACGCGCATGCTGGTGCTCGCGACCTTCATCACTCCGCCCTATACCGGCGCGGTGGCGTGGATCCTGCTCGCGGGCCCCAACGCGGGTTGGCTGAACCGTTTCTACATGTTTGCGACCGGGGCCGAGGCCGGGCCGTTCAACATCTACAGCTTCACCGGCCTCGTCGTCGTCATTGCCCTCTATTCCTTTCCCTACATCTTCATCTTCACCACGGCGGCGCTCGAGCTGGTGTCGTCGGAAATGGAGGACGCAGCGAACATCCTGGGGGCGGGGACCTGGCGCACGATGCGGCGCGTCACGCTGCCGCTTGCCCTGCCGGCGATCCTGGGCGGGCTGATCATCTGCTTCCTCGAGGCGATCGCGCTCTTCGCGTCACCGGCGATGATCGCGATTCCAGCGCGCTTCAACGTGGTGACGACGCAGCTCTTCCAGTTCTTCGGCAACCCGGTACGCGTCGAGGTGGCGGCGGCCTACGCCATGCCACTCCTGGGAGTTACCGTGCTGCTGATCCTGGTGCAGCGGTTGATCACCTCGCGCAAGGGATTCGCGACCCTCACCGGCAAGGGCGGGGAGCGCCGGCCGATCCGGCTGGGGCGGTGGCGCTGGGCGATGTTCGGCTATGCCATGTTCGTGGCGAGCCTGTCGGTCTTCCTGCCGTATATCTTTTTGGTGCAATCGTCCCTCGCCAAGGCCTGGGGACGCGGGTTCTCGCTCGACAATCTCACGCTGCGCAACTTCGATTTCGTGCTGTTCGAGCATGCGACGGCGGCGCAGTCGGTGATCAACAGCTTCCTCTATGCCGGCGCGGCTGCCACGGCGGCGGTGCTGATTACGCTCGGCATCGCCTACATCGTGACCCGCCGGCTGGTACCGTTTGCTGAAGTACTGGGCTTTCTCTGCGTGGCACCGTTTGTGATCCCGGGTGTCGTGCTGGCGATCGGCTTCTATGCGGCCTATGCGCCGCCGCCGCTCTCGCTCTATGGTACGGCCCTGATCCTGATCCTGGCCTTCACCACGCGCTTCCTGCCGATCGGTTACGTCAATGCGAGCGCGGCGCTGCGAAGTCTCAATCCGGAGATGGAGGAGGCCGTGCGGGTGCTGGGCGGCAGCCGCCTGATGGCGTTGCGGCGGGTCGTGGCGCCTCTGCTGAAACGCAGCCTGCTCGGCGCCTGGCTGCTGATCTTCATTCCGGCGACGCGCGAGCTGTCATCGGCGATCTTTCTCTATGGTCCCAACACCAAGGTGGCGTCCGTCATGATCTTCGACATGAGCGAGGAGGGGAACTTCGAATACCTCTCGGCGCTGGCCCTGATCCTGCAACTCCTGACGCTGCCATTGCTGTGGATTGGCCAGCGCGCACTCGGACGCGACTTCATGCTGCGGCGGACCGCGACATGAGCAAGCTGGTCCTGAAGAACGTCTCGCGTCGCTACGGCAATTTCGAAGCGGTCGCCGATTTCTCTCTCGAACTGCAGAAGGGCGAGTTCGTCTCCCTGCTCGGGCCCTCGGGCTGCGGCAAGACCACGACGCTCCGCATGATCGCGGGTTTTGCGCCGCCCAGCACCGGCACGATCGAGATGGACGGCCAGCAGATATCCGCACCGTCGGGTGTCGTGCCGCCCGAGCGGCGGCGCATGTCGATGATCTTCCAGAGCTATGCGATCTGGCCCAACATGACGGTGGGCGAGAACGTCGGCTTCGGCCTGCAGGTGCGCAAGATGTCGCGCGCCGAGGTCGACCGCCGGGTCGATGCCATCCTCGATGTCGTGCAGATGCGGGCCCTGAAGGGCCGTTACCCGTCGGAACTGTCTGGCGGCCAGCAGCAGCGCGTGGCGCTGGCGCGCGCCATCGTCGTCGAGCCCGAGGTGCTCCTGCTCGACGAGCCGCTCTCCAATCTCGATGCCAATCTTCGCGAGGAGATGCGCTTCGAGATCCGCCGGCTGCACGACGAATTCAAGATCACCACGGTCTATGTCACGCACGACCAGTCCGAGGCGATGGTGACGTCGGACCGCATCGTCGTCATGAACAAAGGCCGCATCGAGCAGGTCGACGCGCCGCACGTTCTCTATGGCCGGCCGCGCAGCCGCTTCGTCGCAGGCTTCATCGGCCGCACCAATTTCCTGGAGGGCTCCCGGAACGGCAGCGATGTCCGCTTCGACGGGTTTGCGGCGCCGGCTGGCATGGTTGAGGGGGCGGATGGCCCGGGGCAACTGCTGTACTCCCTGCGGCCCCAGGCGGTTGGCCTCAGCGCCCGGAAGCCGGCTGGCCCGGTCCTTGCTGTCGAAGCCGAGATCACCGACCGGGCTTATCTCGGGGAGTACTGGGACTATCAGGCGAGGCCGCTGGGCGGCGCCAAGCCGATACGAGTCTCGACGGCGCCGACCTCCGTTTTCGAGGTCGGCAGCCATGTCTGGTTGGAGATCGATCCGGCTGCCATGGTACGCGTAGAATAGGTTTTTAACCCAGAGTGAGAGCATGACCGCTGGACCGCTTGCCCGTTTCACCGTCCTCGACCTGACGCGGGTACGCGCCGGTCCGACCGCCGTCCGCTACTTCGCCGATTGGGGCGCCAACTGTATCAAGATCGAGATGCCGCCGGGCGTCGCAGAGGGCGATATGGGCGGGCCGCGCCATGGCCCCGACTTCCAGAACCTCCACCGCAACAAGCGTTCGATCACGCTCAATCTCAAGGAGCCGGAGGGCAAGGCCATCTTCATGAAGATGGTCGAGAAGGCCGACGTGGTGATCGAGAATTACCGCGCCGACGTGAAGTTCCGCCTCGGCATCGACTACGAGAGCCTGAAGAAGGTGAACCCCAGGATCATCCTCGGATCGATCTCGGGCTTCGGCCAGGACGGGCCCTATGCCGAGCGCGCCGGTTTCGACCAGATCGCCCAGGGAATGGGCGGCATCATGTGGGTCACCGGCCAGCCGGGCGGAGGCCCGGTGCGTGCCGGTATCGCCGTCGCCGACGTGGGCGCGGGCCTGCACTGCGCGATCGGCTGTTTCATTGCCCTGCTCGAGCGCGAGGTTTCGGGGCAAGGGCAGTGGGTGTCGAGTTCGCTGCTGCAGGCGATGATCTCGATGTGCGACTTCCAGGCGGCGCGCTGGACGTTGGCCAAGGACGTACCGGGCCAGGCCGGCAACAACCATCCGACCTCGATCCCGACCGGCGTCTTCAAGACCAAGGACGGCTACATCAACATCGCGGCTTCGGGCGGCCACATCTACAAGCGCTTCTGCGAATCGATCAGCGCGCCGGAGCTGATGACCGACGAGCGCTTCTCGACCGACAAGGCGCGCGCCAAGAACCGCGATGCGCTCAATGCAGAGATCGACAAGCGGATGGCGGCCTTCAACAGCGCCGAAGCGGTCGAGAAGCTGAACAAGGCGGGCGTCCCGGCCGGGCCGATCTACAAGATGGACGAGATGTTTGCCGATCCGCAGGTCAAACACCTGCGGATGGCGCGTGAAGTGAACCATCCCAAGCTCGGCCTGCAGGAAGTGATCGGCCAGGCGATCAACATGAGCCGCACCACGGTCGAGGAGTGGACCGCCACGCCGGAGCAGGGCGAGCACACCGACTCGATCCTGTCGGAATTCGGCTATGACGCCGCAGCGATCGACGGCTTCCGCAAGCGGGGAGTGGTCTGATGGGCAACTTCAGCCCAACCCCCAACATGATCGCGGAGAAGGTGGGCCCGGTCGGCCGGCTCGTCTTCAACAAGCCGCACAAGCACAACGCCACCTCGACCGATATGTGGGAGGCGATCCCCGTCATCCTCGACGAGTTCGAGAAAGATCCGGCGATCCGCGTCGTCGTCGTCACCGGCGCTGGCGACAAGGCCTTCGTCTCGGGGGCCGACATCTCGGAGTTCGAGAAGGCGCGCAACACGCCCGAACAGGTGGCCTACTACGACAAGATCGGTGAGGTTGCGAACGCCCGGCTCAACAAGTGCTCGAAGCCGACGATTGCCCGCATCAGGGGCTACTGCATCGGTGGTGGGCTGGCTGTATCGCTGCTCTGCGACATCCGCATCGCCTCCGATATCAGCAAGTTCGGCGTGCCAGCGGCGCGTCTTGGCCTCGGCTACCGCGCCAGCGGCCTGAAGATCCTGACGGATCTGGTCGGACCATCGCATGCCAAGGAGATATTCTTCACCGCACGGCACTTCTCCGCCCAGGAGGCCTTCGGCATGGGTCTGATGACCCGCATCGTGCCCGACGCCGAGCTCGACGCCTATGTCGACAACTACTGCAAACTGATCGGCGAGAATGCGCCGCTCACCATGCATGCCGCCAAGCGCACCATCGAGGAACTGACCCGGCTCGACGGCAAGCCCGATTTCGCCCGTCTCAGCGGGTTGGTAAAGGAGTGCTTCGACTCCGAGGACTACAAAGAAGGCCGTACCGCGTTCATGGAAAAGCGCCGGCCGGTGTTCAAAGGACGTTGAGTTAGGCGACGCTAAAAGGAGGCGGTCATGGCGGTATTGACCCAGGAACAGCGCGATGCCTTCTGGCGCGACGGTTATCTCGTCGCCGAGGACGCCGTCACGCCAGCCCAGCTTGCTGCCCTCAAGGCGGAGATCGCCTCGTGGGTCGAGCAGAGCCGTGCGCATTCGGCGCCGTTCGGGCCGCCCACGATCGACGGCCGGCCGCGCTACGACATGGGCGTCGAGCACACGGCGGAAAAGCCGGCGCTGCGGCGGATCAACAACCCATCCGACATCTCCGACGCCTATCGCGAGGTCATGCTCGACGCGGCGATGGTCGACATGGTGGCCGAACTGGTCGGCCCGAACCTGAAATTCCACCACTGCAAGATCAACCTGAAGCTGCCCGGCGCCAAGACCGAGGTGTCGTACCACCAGGACTTCGCCTACACGCCGCACACCAACGACGACATCGTGACGGCGCTGCTGTTCCTCGATGACATCGACGAGAGCAACGGCGCGCTCACGGTCGTGCCGGGCTCGCACAAGGGGCCGGTGCTGTCGCTGTTCGACGGCGATCGCTTCACCGGCGCGGTGGCCGCCGACGAGGAGAAGAAGGCGCTTGAGCAATCGGTGCCGTGCTTCGGCAAGGCTGGCAGCGTCTGCCTCATGCACACGCGGCTGCTGCACGGCTCGGCCGCGAACGGATCCGACAGGTCGCGCGGTCTCTATATCTGCGTCTACACGGCCGCCGATGCCATGCCGCTCGCGCGCAATCCGATGCCCAGTCCCAACGAAGGCCGCATCGTGCGGGGCACGGAAGCGAAGTTCGCCCGGCTGAAGGAAGGTCTGGTCGAATTGCCTAAGCAGCCCAAGACAGCGTCGTTCTTCACCGTCATCGGACAGGACTCCAAGCAGGCGGCGGAGTGAGCGACCCGCTGCCCGCCGTCGCCGAAGAATCGGCGACGGGCGAGATCGCACGGCTGTTCGACGACATCCGCGTCACCGTAGGCGTTCGGGTCGTCAATCTCGTTTGGCGGCATCTCGCTACGTTCGACGGTGCCCTGCCATGGGCCTGGGCCGCGGTAAAGCCGCTCTATCTGGACGGCTTGCCGGACGAGGCGGCCCGCCGTTTCCGCACGACCATGGTCCTGCCGCGGCTCGCGCCTCTAGCAGGTTCGGAGCCCGAGAGCGTGGACGCCGTGCTGGCGAGCTACGACCATTCCAACACCATCAATCTCTTCGCCCTGGGGGCTTTGGCGGCCTGGCTGCGGGGCGAAGCGGGCGAGGGGCCGGCGCCTGCGGGCGGGCCCCGCTTGCCGGCGCCCGACGTGGCCTTGCCGCCGCTGGCCTCGGAATCCGACGTAACACCTGAAACCTGGGCGCTGGTGCGCCGCCTCAACGGCTTCGGGGACGACCGGCAACTCATCCTGGCCAGCATGTACCGCCACCTTGCCCATGCCCCGGCATTCCTGCGGCGCGTGGAGACGGCGCTGCAGGCGGTCCAGGCGGATGGATCGCTCGACCGCGCCATCGTTGCAAACCGGGCCGGCGCCCACGAGATGGCGAGAGGGCTGGCCCGGGCCATTGCGGCGGACCGGCCGGCTTCGGCCGCCCGGATCGAAGCGGGCGTGAGCCTCTTTCTCGATCACGCCATCGGCAAGATGGTGACCATCTGCCGGGCCATCCGCGTCGTGAGGGGAAACGCGCTCTAGATTATTCCGCGGCGGCCTTGCGACCGCCCAGGTGGTGCGACAGCCATTCCTGCATGGCATCTTCCATGGTCGCGAACACCGCGCCAGCCTCGCTCAGGCGCTGGATCAGGCGTTCCAGCATCATCATGCGATGGCCGCGTCCGATCACATGTGGATGGAAAGTGTAGGTCAGGATTCCGAAGTCGCAGACCCGGGTCATGTAGGTGTAGTCGTCGACGAAATTTTCCAGCACGCCAGCGGCGTTCATCAGGCCCTGCTGAACCGAGCCATTCGGCAGGCGCATGTATTCGAAGTGCGGGAAGTCGTCGAGGGACCAGCTGATCGGCATCTCGAGCAACTCGGTCTCGCGGCCGCGCACGAACGGCTTGTGAAGCTCAGCCACGTCGCCCTGCCGGGCGTAGTAGCAGTCGTAATCGTGGCCCATCATCGAACTGTCGTAGCGGATGCCGTGCTTCAGCAGGAGCTCGATCGAGTGCGGCGAGAGATCCCAGGCGGGCGATCGATAGCCGCGGGCCTTCTGACCACTGACGCGCCTGATCGACTCGTTGCCGCGAACGATCTCTTCTTCCTCTTCTTCGCGTGACAGGGTGACGGGGAGGCGGTGGGTCCAGCCGTGATGGGCGAGTTCGTGGCCGGCCTCGACATAAGGCATCACTGCCTCAGGCGTGCTGTCGATCGTATGTCCGGGAGTGAAGAACGTCGCCTTGACCCCGTAGCGGGCGAGCAAGGTTATCAGGCGAGGGATGACCACGACATCGTACTCGCCGCGCGATATCGCCGTCGGTGAGGTCATTCCGCGGGCAATGAAGCCGGATAGGTGGTCGTGGTCGAAGGTGAGGCAGACGATGTGGCGCGGCATGGCATTGGCTCCCGGTGACACGGCCGCAGCTTAGGCAGATTCGTTGCCTTCGCCCACAGGAGCCTGCATGATCTGGATCCGATGGACGATATCGAACGGCTGCAGGCAATGATCGCGTCGGCGAAGCGTATCGTCGCTTTCACCGGCGCCGGCATCTCGACCGAATCCGGCATTCCGGATTTCCGGTCTCCCGGCGGCATCTGGACGAAATACAAGCCGATCTATTTCGACGATTTCATTTCGTCGGAAGAAATGCGCCGGGAATCGTGGATGCGGAAGTTCGCGACCGACGATGTCATGCTCAAGGCCGAGCCCAACGCCGGGCACCGGGCGCTCGCCAAGCTGGTCGAGCAAGGTCGCATGAGCGCCATCATCACGCAGAATGTCGATGGGCTGCACCAGCGTTCCGGCGTGCCGGATGCCCGGGTGATCGAACTGCATGGCAACGCGACCTATGCTTCGTGCCTCGATTGCGGCCAGCGTTACGGGTTGGCCCCGATCCGGCGGGCATTCCTCGACGGCGGCAACCTGCCGATCTGCGAGAAGTGCGACGGTATCGTAAAGACCGCGACCATCTCGTTCGGCCAGGCGATGCCGGAGATCCAGATGGCGCGCGCCCAGGATGAGACGCTCGCCTGCGATCTCTTCATCGTGCTCGGCAGCTCGCTCGTCGTCTATCCGGCGGCAGGTTTTCCCGGCATGGCCAAGCGCAAGGGCGCGAAGCTGGTCATCGTCAATCGCGACCCGACCGATCAGGACGAGAGCGCCGACATGGTCATTCATGGCGAGATCGGGGCGACGATGAGCCGGGCGATCGGCGTCAATTGACTGACCGTCGTTGCGACGCACGGCGGGACACGGTTTAATCGTGTCCAGTCAGGGAGGGTCGCCATGTTGATCAAACGCAGGGCCGCAGTGCTCGGCGGCCTCGGTGCCGCTGTGCTGGGCGGACTGCCCGCTGGCGCCCAGGACATCACGTTCTTCCGGATCGGCACGGGCGTCACGGCCGGGACGTATTTCCCGATCGGCGGCCTGATCGCCAACGCCATCTCGAATCCGCCCGGCTCACGCGCCTGCGCCGACGGCGGATCGTGCGGCGTCCAGGGGCTGGTCGCCTCGGCGGTGGCTTCCGGCGGGTCGGTGGCCAATGTCGGGGCGATTGCCAGCGGCAGCATGCAGTCGGCCTTCATTCAATCCGACGTGGCGTTCTGGGGGTACACGGGTACCGGGATCTACGAAGGCCGGCCGAAGGTCGATACCCTGCGCGCCATTGCAAATCTCTATCCGGAGAGTTTCCAGCTCGTGGCCCGCAAGGGGTCGGGCATCAAGACGATCATGGACTTGAAGGGCAAGCGCGTGTCGCTGGACGAGCCCGGCTCCGGAACGCTCGTGGATGCGCGCCTCATATTCGCCGCCTATGGACTGACCGAAAAGGACGTTAAGGCCGAGTATCTGAAGCCACAGCAGGCCGCCGACAAGCTCAAGGAAGGCACCCTCGATGCCTTCTTCAATGTCAGTGGCTGGCCACAGGCCGCGATCTCAGAGCTGGCGGCCACGACCGGGATCGATCTCGTGCCGATCGACGGCCCGGAAGCCGCCAAGCTGATCAAGGAGCACAGCTTCTTCGGCGCCGACGAGATTCCCGACAGCGCCTACAAGAACACTACCGGCGTGAAGACGGTCAGTGTGAATGCGATCTGGGTGACGTCCTCGAAACTGCCAGACACGCTCATCTATGCCATCACCGCCGCGCTGTGGAATCCGAGCACTCGCAAACTTCTCGACTCGGGCCACGCCAAGGGCCGCTCGATCAAGCTCGAAACGGCGCTGGATGGGCTGGGAATCCCGCTGCATGCCGGCGCTGAGAAATTCTACAAGGAAAAGGGCCTGATCAAGTAAAGGCTCTCATCGAATCGAGAACGAGCGGGAGTGGGGACGGGCACATGCGATTGAAGAACAAGATCTGCGTCGTCACGGCGGCAGGCCAAGGCATCGGTGCGGCGACCGCCAGGGCCTTCGCCCGCGAAGGTGCCACGGTCTGGGCGACCGATGTCGATGCCGGGAAGCTCGAGGCGCTGGCCGGCGTTGCCGGTATCCGCACACACAGGCTCGACGTGTTGGACAAGGCGGCCATCGGCGCGCTCGCCGCCCAGACCGGCGCCATCGACGTCCTGTTCAATTGCGCCGGTTTCGTCCATCACGGCACGATCCTCGACGCGACCGATGAGCAATGGCAGTTCGCCTTCAACCTCAATGTGCGCAGCATGTTCTGGACCATCCAGGCCTTCCTGCCGGGCATGGTGGGCAAGGGTGGCGGCTCGATCGTCAACATGTCGTCGGCGGCCTCCTCGGTGAAGGGCGCGGCGCTGCGGTTCGTCTACGGGACCACCAAGGCGGCCGTGGTTGGCCTCACGAAGTCGGTTGCGGTGGACTTCGTCGGCAAGGGTATCCGCTGCAACGCCATCTGCCCCGGCACCGTGCAGACCCCGTCACTCGATGAGCGGATCGGCGCGCTCGGCGGCGGCGCTGACGCCAAGCAATTCTTCCTGCAACGCCAGCCTACCGGCCGCTTCGGATCGGCCGACGAGATCGCATCGCTTGCCGTCTATCTGGCCAGCGACGAGGCGGCTTTCACGACCGGAACCGTGAATGTGATCGACGGCGGCTGGAGCGTCTGACGGTGGACAAGCCGCGGGATATGGCGGCGATCGCGGCGCTGGTGCCGGTAATCCCGGTCCTCACGATCGAGCATCCCGGTGATGCGGTACCGCTGGCGCGGGCGCTTGTGAGTGGCGGTCTGCGGGTCCTTGAGATCACGCTCCGGACGGAGGTGGCGCTGGAGGCGCTGCGGGCGATCGCCCGCGACGTCCCGGACGCCGTGGTCGGCGCAGGCACCGTGCTTAATGCCCAACAGTTCGAGCAGGCGCGGCAGGCCGGCGCGAGGTTTGCCGTCAGCCCGGGCTGCACGCCGGCCCTGGCGGCCGCGGCGACGGCGTCAGGCCTGCCTTTCCTGCCCGGCGTGCAGACGGTTTCGGAGGCCATGGCGCTTGGCGAGCAGGGCTTCACCCTGCTGAAGTTCTTCCCGGCCGACGTCGCTGGCGGGCTGGGATGGCTGAAGGCCGTGGCGCCCCCGCTGGCCGGACTGCGCTTCTGCCCGACCGGGGGAATCGGCCCCGATACCGCGCCGGCCTACCTGTCGCTTGCCAATGTCGCCTGCGTCGGCGGCTCGTGGGTGGCGCCGAAAAATGCTGTGAATGCGAAGGACTGGGCTGGCATCGAGCGGCTTGCCGCCGCAGCCGCCAAACTCAAACGACCCTAGCGCTGGTGCGGGAAAGATGCTTCAAGGTGGTCCCAAGGAGTTGGGTCTAGCCTCATGAAGAAACTGGCATTTGCCGTGATTGCGCTGGCCTTGGGAGCCAGTGGTGCTGCTCAGGCGGATGCCGTTTTGGTCCTCAACTCGGAAGACGCGTCCTACAGCATCTTGAGCCGCAGCAGCCGGATCGAACTGGCGCGCCATCCGGTCGGCCGCGAGCCGCACCACGTCATCGTGACGCCCGACGGCAAGGAGATGCTGATCGGCTCCACGGTGACCAACGAACTGCTCGGGCTGGACATCAAGACCGGCGAACGCAAGCGGATCGTCAAGGACATCATCGATCCCTATCACATGGGCTTCAGCCCGGATGGCAAGTGGTTCGTGACCGCAGCCTACAGGCTCGACCACGTCGACATCTTCCATGCCGATGGTTACCGCCTCGCCGGTCGGATCTTCATCGATGGGCTGCCGAGCCACATGGCCTTCGACCTGGAGTCTAAGACTGTCTTCGTCACGCTGCAGCAGAGCGGCCGGGTGGCGGCATTCGACCTCAAGACGCAGACCCTGAAGTGGAACGTCCCCGTCGGCAACGCGCCTGCCGGTATCGTCATGTTGCCCGACGACAAGCGGCTGCTCGTGGCTTTGACCGGTGAAGACGGCATCGTCGTCGTCGACCCGAAGGACGGTAGCGTGAAAAGCACGTTGCAGACCGGCAAGGGCGCGCACAATTTCTGGCCCAAGGGCGATGGTCGACGCTACTTCCTGAGCAATCGCGTCGAGGGCACGGTGTCGCTGATCGACACAACCGAGATGAAAGTGGTCGGCAACGTCCGCGTTCAAGGCGGCCCGGATTGCATGGACATCACGCCCGACGGCAAGGAACTCTGGGTGACCCAGCGATTCCTGCGCCGGGTCGCCGTGATTGACCTCGAGCAGATGAAAGTCGTCGCCAGCATTCCGGTAGGCAAATCTCCCCATGGCGTGTTCATGATGAAGTCCGGGGCGGTGGTGCCGGCAAGCGGGCTGGTGCGCACGACGTCAACGGCGGGCGAGACCAAGTAGGGCGCGCCGATGCGCGAACTTACAGACCTCTGGGTCACCACCCAGACCTGGATCTTCGAGACCCTTGTCGGTCCAGTCATTTTCCATTTCGGGCTGATGGCCTGGTATGAGCCGGCCTTCAACGCCGTCGAGTTCGTAATGCTGGGCGCCGTCCAGATCGCGGTCATCGCCATAGGTATGCGCTTCTTCGAACGCCGCTGGCCGCTCGAAGGATCGGGCAAGGACGACCGGCTGATCCTGGTCGACCAGGTTTACACGGTGTTGAACAAGCTCGGCATCGTGCCGCTGGCCATCTTCATCATCACCTATCCTCTGGTTCAGGAGATCGAACTGACGGTCCGCGCCTGGGGATATGCGCCGCCGCGGCTGGAGCGGGTGCTGCCTTGGCTGGGCGACAATGCGCTCGCATCATTCCTGCTCTACTTCGTGCTCTACGATTTCGCGGCCTACTGGCTGCATCGTGCCCAGCACGCCTTTTCCTGGTGGTGGGCGTTGCACAGCCTGCATCACAGCCAGCGCCGAATGACGGTCTGGACCGACGACCGCAATCACGTCATCGACGATCTGCTGGTCACCCTGGCCCTGGTGGTGTTCTCGCAACTGGTCGGCGTCCAGCCCGGGGAATATGTCGTCATTCTGATGGTTGGCCGCCTCGTCGAGAGTTGGTCGCATGCCAACGTCGACATGGGCTTCGGCTGGCTCGGCGATCGGCTGCTGGTCGGGCCGCGCTTCCACCGGCTGCATCACGCGCTGGCGAACCCCGACGAACAGCATATCCACGACCACAATTTCGCGCCGGTGTTCCCGATCTGGGACATCCTCTTTGGCACGGCGATCTACGATGGGCGGAACCGGCCGACCGGCGTGGCCGATCCGATGGTCGATGCCGACAATGGCCGCGGCTGGGTTGTCCAGCAGGTGACGGTTTTCTGGCGCTTCGCGCGCGCTCTGATGCCGAAACTCAGGCGTGCGACAGCGCTTTGAGGACTTGGGCCCTGCGCGGCATGGGCGTCACCGCGCCGTAGCCGGTGGTTGAGAGAGCCGCCGCGACATTGGCGTAGCGTGCCGCCGTCTCCGGATTGTCGCCGGCCAGCAGCCGCGTGAGAAAGGCGCCGTCGAACGTATCGCCGGCGCCGGTCGCGTCGACGGCCCCGACCCTGTATGGCGCGATGCGGGTGCGTTTTCCGGCCGTGGCGATCAGCGAACCTTCGGAGCCCATCTTGAGCGCCACCATTGGTGTGCCGAGCTTGAGGTAGTAGTCGGCGATGGCATCGGGTTCCTGCAGTCCGGTCAGTTGCTGGGAGTCGTCGAGGCTGGGGAGCGCCACGTCGCACCGGGCCATGGTGTCGTCGATCACCTTGCGCGCCACATCGAGTTCCCAGAGCCGTAGGCGCAGGTTGGTGTCGTAGGAGACCTTCACTCCGGCCTTGCGGGCGGCCGAGATCGCCGCATCGCAGGTTTGTCGGGCACTCTGGCTGATCGCCTGGCCGATCGCGGAGAGGTGAAAAAACTTTGCGCCGGCGATGTAGTCCACGGCGAGGGTCTCCGGCGTCATCAGCGAGGCCGCCGAATTCTTGCGCAGGTAGTCGAACTTGTGGCCGGCCGCGCTGTGCGTCACGAAGCTGACGCCGGTCGGCGCCGTGGGATGGCGGGTGACGCGGGAGGCATCGACGCCCTCCGACTGCCAGAGATCAAGGAAGGCGTCGCCCATCCAGTCCTGTCCGATGCCGGTGAGGTACCCGGTCGAGGCACCCTGACGGGCCGCTGCGATGGCGACGTTCTGCGAATCGCCGCCGAAGCCCTGCAGCCAGGTCCGGCCGTCACCCTCCTTGGGGCGGTTGAATTCGATCAATGGTTCGCCGAGGCAGACGATGTCGGGGGAGCTTCTCATTTCGGCAGGTTTGTCACGGCGCCGCGCGAACCTCAAGCGAACCGCTGGACTTCCGCGGCGCCTTCTCTCAGGGTTGCAGCAAGAAAATATGGAGGAAGCGGATGGCCAAGAAGAAGGATGTGAGCGGAACGAAGGACGGCAAGCGCCGGCTGCGCAGCCGCGAATGGTTCGACGCGCCGGGCGATCCGACGATGGCCGCGCTTTACCTCGAACGCTACATGAATTTCGGCCTGACGCTGGCCGAGCTGCGCAGCGGCCGTCCGATCATCGGCATCGCCCAGACCGGCAGCGACCTGTCGCCCTGCAACCGCCATCACCTCGACCTCGCAAGCCGCGTGCGCGACGGTATCCGCGACGCCGGCGGCATCCCGATCGAGTTTCCGGTCCATCCCATCCAGGAGACGGGAAAGCGGCCGACCGCTGCGCTCGATCGCAACCTTGCCTACCTCAGCCTGGTCGAATGCCTCTATGGCTATTTCTTCGACGGCGTCGTGCTGACCACGGGTTGCGACAAGACCACGCCGGCCATGATCATGGGGGCCGCGACCGTCAATATCCCGGCCATCGTGCTGTCTGGCGGGCCGATGCTCGACGGCCATTTCGCCGGCGGCCTCGCGGGCTCCGGCACCATTGTCTGGTACGCCCGCCAGGAGCTGGCGGCCGGCCGGATCGACATGGAGCAGTTCGTCCAGATGGTGGCGTCAAGCGCCCCCAGCGTCGGCCACTGCAACACCATGGGTACTGCGCTCTCGATGAACAGCATGGCCGAGGCGCTCGGCATGTCGCTGACCGGTTGCGCGGCCATTCCCGGACCGTACCGGGAACGGGGCCAGATCGCCTATGAGACCGGCAAGCGCATCGTCGACATGGTGTGGGAAGACTTGAAGCCGTCCGACATCATGACGCGCAAGGCGTTCGAGAACGCCATCGTCGCGGCCAGCGCGCTCGGTGCCTCGACCAACTGCCCACCACACATCAACGCGATCGCGCGCCACATCGGCGTAAATCTGGTCAACGCCGATTGGGACAAGATCGGCTACGACATCCCGCTGCTGGTGAACTGCATGCCGGCGGGCAAGTATCTCGGCGAGGCGTTTCATCGCGCGGGCGGCGTCCCGACGGTGATGGCGGAACTGCTGCGCAAGAAGAAGATCCACGGCGATGCGCTGACCGTGAGCGGCAAGACGATGGCGCAAAATCTCAAGGGCGCGAAGCCGGCCGACGGCGATGTGATCAAGACCTACGACAAACCGATGCTCGGGACAGCCGGCTTTGCCGTGCTGACGGGCAACCTGTTCGACTCGGCGATCATGAAGACGTCCGTCATCTCGCCCGAATTCCGCAAGAAGTACCTGGAGCGCAAGGGCGACAGGGACGCTTTCGAGGGCACGGCGATCGTCTTCGAGGGACCGGAGGACTACCATCACCGGATCAACGATCCGAAACTCCCGATCGACGAGAACAGCATCCTGTTCATTCGCAATGCCGGGCCTGTTGGCTATCCCGGGGCTGCCGAGGTGGTGAACATGCTGCCGCCGGATCGGCTGGTGAAGGGCGGTGTGCTGCTGCTGCCGTGCGTCGGCGACGGGCGACAGAGCGGCACGTCGGCCAGTCCCTCGATCCTGAATGCGTCGCCCGAGTCGGCGGTGGGCGGCGGGTTGGCGTTGCTCAAGACGGGCGACAGGGTCCGCGTCGACATCGGCAAGCGGACCGCCAACATCATGATTTCCGCCGCCGAGTATGCAAAGCGCAAGGCTGCCTGGAAGCCGAACCTCATCGAGAGCCAGACGCCTTGGCAGGAATTGCAGCGTAAGTTCGTAGGCCAGCTTTCAAGCGGGGCGTGCCTCGACTTTGCAGTCAACTTTCAGAAGATCGTCCAGACCAAGGGAGTGCCCAGGCACTCCCATTGATCGGTCGGAGGCTCTAGCGGAACAGCCGCTGCTCGACGGAGACCGGCAGGTCGGCGCGATGAATGAGGATGATGGCCCAGGGCGAGGTGGGCTGCCCGGTCGCGCGGCTGGGGGCCGGCGGCAAGCTGCTGGTCGCCGGCGCGCCAGCGCCGGGGGCGGCAAAGCCTGCACTGCCCGGGCCCACAGGGGCGAGGGCCGTGGCACCGGCCGATCCCATCGGCGGAGTGCCTGCAACCGGCCGGGGGGCCGAAGCCGAACGCTGCGCCAACATGACCTCGGGCGGCATGCGTTCCTCGAATACGACCACGATGCGGTCTCGCCGCCGGCTAGTCGACAGCACGTTGACGGCATAACCCTCGCCGCCGCGGCGGCCCAGAAAGATACCGACGGCGTTCATGCGGCCCGGCTCGAACATGTCGGGTGCCGGCAGGCCGACGCGGCTCCATAAAGCGCGCCATTCGCCCATGGTACCGGCAACGACATGCTCAGGCTGGCGGGTCGTGGCGGTGGAGCCTTGCCAATGGCGGGCTTCGACGGATTGCGCCATCAGGGCGCTGCCCGCAGTCAATACCAAGCCTGCGGCCAGGATGCCGATGGGCACAAAGCGCCGACCGATGGCGGCTGTGGATGTCCGGGAGGCCGACCTATTGCTCAACCGCACTCACAGGAACTCGCAACTGGAGAAAGTGAAGGTCATAAGAAGCCCCCACACTTTGGCTCAAATGCGGCCATGGGAGGTAGGCTGGGGTGGTTCTCTGCATCAATCGTCCCTGCGTGTTGCATTCGTGCAACACAACATGCTCGCTAGCTGCGCTTGGCCCGGTCGGCGGCGTTGGTCGACTGGATCTGTTCGCGGATGCGCTGCCAGTCGGCGTCGCTGTAGGCCATCATGCTCGAGAAGGTGCCGTTGCCCATGATGCCCATGGCGCCATCAATCGCGATGATCTCGCCGTTGATGTACTCGACCTCCTCGCTCATGAGGAAGGCCGCCATGTTGGCGAGTTCGTGCGGGCGTCCTACTCGGCCCATCGGGTTGCGTGTCTTGTAGCGGTCGTTGTCATCGTCCTTCATCGGATTGAGGCGAGCCCAGGCGCCCTCGGTCGGGAAGGGGCCTGGCGCGATGGCATTGAGCCGGATGCCGTGTCGTGCCCATTCGACGGCGAGGCTCTGGGTCATCACCGCCACGCCTGCCTTGGACATGGCCGACGGCACGACGAAGGGGCTGCCGGTCCACACCCAGGTTGTCAGGATGCTGAGTACGCTTGCCTTGCGCTGCTCCGCAATCCAGCGCTTTCCGCAGGCGTTGGTCATGTAGAACGTGCCGTGCAGCACGATGTTGGCGATGGCGTCGAAGGCCCGGGGGCTCAAGTCCTTGGTCTGCGAGATGAAGTTGCCGGCGGCGTTGTTGACGAGGCCGTCGAGCGGTCCGCTGCTCCAGATCCGATCGACCATCTCCTCGACGGCGGTGGCGACCCGGATATCGACGGCATGGGTGTCGACCCGGCGGCCGGGATACTTGGCCATGACCTCCGTGGCCGTCTCTTCGAGCACGCTGCCGCGCCGGCCGCAGATTACGCAATCGGCGCCCAGCTCGACGAATTTCTCCATCATCATCCGGCCGAGACCGGTCCCGCCGCCGGTGACCAGGAAGCGCTTTCCCTTGAACAGATCGGCTTTGAACATCGGCAGATGCCTCCTACTTGCACTTGATATGTCGTCTGATTCGGCCAGCAAACCGCCATAAGGGCGTTGCGTCCACTCTCCGGAATGATAGGATTTCGAAATAACAAAAGGGATCGTTGAATGACGACCCACCAGGGGGAAGCGAGCGGGGACGCGAGTACAGTCGAGCTGCGTGGTAAAGTTAAGTGGTTCAACGCGGTCAAAGGCTACGGATTTCTGGCCCTCGACATCGACAATAGCGACGCGTTCTTGCATGTGACGACACTTCGACAATCCGGGCATGAGGATCTCAAGCCCGGGTCAACCGTCGTGTGCGCCGGCGTGCGCGGCCCCAAGGGCTGGCAGGTCATGAGGGTTCTCGAGGTCGATTCGTCGACCGCGATCGCCGTCGCGCCCAAGCCGCCACCGATTCCGGATGGCGCCGCGATGGGCGAGTACATCGTGGCCCTGGTCAAATGGTACAATAACGAGCGCGGCTATGGCTTCGTCACCCGCGAGGCCGCCGACGGCGATATCTTCGTCCACGCCGCGGTGCTGCGGCGGCACGGCATGGACGCCTTGGCTCCCGGCCAGAAAGTCATGATCCGCGTCGCCGAGGGCCAGAAGGGTCTTCAGGTCATAGAAATCCGGGCGGCCTGAGATCGTCTACTTCATGTCACGCAGGTAGCTGTCAGCCGCCGGCGCCTGCTTGATCAGGCCACGCTTGACCAGGAAGGCTGCGAAGGTCTCGTAGCGTGCGCGGTCGAGAGAAACGGGGTCGTCAGCCAGCAGCGGCAGCGTGTCCTTCCAGGCGAGCCGGTTGAGGTCGTTGTCGAGTTCCTTGCCGGACTTGGAGAAGATCGCCCAGGCCTCGGTGGGGTTTGCCTTCAACCAGGCTGTCGCCTCGGCAACTGCGGCCAGAAGCTTCTTCGTGCGAGCCACGTCGACGGTCTCGCGCTTGGTCACCAGGATCAGCTCGTCGTAGGTCGGCACGCCGTTCTTTTCGACCAGCCAGATGCGGCCCTTGGCCTTGTTCAACGCGAGGTCGTTGAGCTCGAAGTTGCGGAACGCCCCGATCACGCCGTCGACCTGCTTGCTCATCAGGGCCGTGGTCAGCGCGAAGTTGACGTTGATCAGCGTCACGTCCTTCAGCGTGAGGCCCGCACTCTCGAGCATCGCGCCCAACAGGGCCTCGTCAAAGCCCGCGATCGAATAGCCGATCTTGCGGCCCTTGAAGTCGGCGAGGGTCTTCACGGGACTGTCCTCGAGGGCCACCAGGGAATTGAGCGGCTGGGCGACGAGCACTCCGACGCGTACCAGAGGCAGCCCTTCGGCCACCAGCATCTGCAGGGTCGGCTGGTACGAAACGGCGTAGTCGGCCTGGCCGGCGGCCACCAGCTTGGGCGGCGCATTGGGATCGGCCGGCGCAATCAGCTCGACGTCGAGTCCGTGCTTGGTGAAGATTCCGCGCTGCTTGGCCACGACCAGCGCCGCGTGGTCGGGATTGACGAACCAGTCGAGCAGGATCCGGACCTTGTCCTGCGCCAACGCAGGGAGGGCCGTACAGGCTAGGGTAAGAGCCAGGATGGCTTGAAGCAGGATACGCATGCTCATTCTCCTTGTGGCGATTGCCAGGGGACCAGTCGTCGGGCGGCCCAGTCGGTCGCGTGGTAGAGCGCGAGGCCGAGCAGGCAAAGCAGGAAGAGAGCGGCGAAGGCGAGCGGTGTCTGGCCGCGTGCCAGGGATTGGGTCATCAGGTAGCCCAGCCCCGCGCTCGCGCCGACCCACTCGCCGATCACCGCGCCGATGGGCGCCACCGCAGCAGCAATGCGGGCGCCGGAGGCGAAGGCGGGCAGGGCGGCTGGCAGGCGGATCTGCAGCAGCACGGCGCGCGACCCGGCATCCATCGTCCGGGCGAGATCGAGCCAGCCGGGATCGGTGCGCCGCAACCCGTCATAGAGCGTGCTGACGACCGGGAAGAAAATCACCAGGGCAGCCATCGCGACCTTGGAGGCCATGCCATAACCCAGCCACAGCACCAGCAGCGGGGCGATGGCGATCACCGGGATGGCCTGGGAGACGATGACGAGGGGCAGCGCCCAGCGCCGCCATCCGGCCGAAGCGGCGAAAACCACAGCGAGGGCGGCGCCCAGGATCAACCCGAGGATCAGGCCGAGGACCATCTCGGCGGCGGTCCAGACGGCCTGTTCCATCAACAGGTCGAAGCGCTCGACCAGCACGACTCCGACGCGCGATGGCGGCGGCAGGATGTAGACGGGCACGCCGGTCGCCCACGCCAGCGCTTCCCAGGCGAGCAGCAAGCCGATCGCGGTGATCAGCGGCCTCATGCGGCGCTCCGCAACTGGGCGATCAGCTGCCCCTGCAGGCTAAGCAGCGCCGGGTCGGAAGCATCGCGCGGGACCGGGCCCGGCGGCTCGATCGGCGGGCTGACGGCAAAGGGCGCTCCCGACAGAACCCGGACGTGGTGGCCTAGCCTCAGTGCCTCGAGCGGATCGTGGGTCACGAGGACGACGGTCCGGCCCGTGAGCAGTCGCGCCGCGAGGTCCTGCAACTCCAGTCGCGTGACGGCATCGAGATGCCCGAACGGCTCGTCCATCAGGACCACGGGCCGGTCCTCGCAGAGCGTACGGGCGAGGGCAGCGCGTTGGCGCATCCCGGCGGAAAGCGCTTCGGGACGGTCGCCGAGCCGGTCGCCCAGGCCTACGTCGGCGAGCAGCGCGCGCGCTCGCGGTTCGGCAGCCCGGAGTGCGGCTGCATCGCCGCGCAGGCGGTAGCCGAGCAGGACGTTGCCGAGGATGTCGAGCCAGGGCAGGAGCAGGTCGCGTTGCGCCATGTAGGCGAGCGGTTGCGCCCGCTCGGTGCCGGGCAGGAGGCCGGCCAGCCAGCGGAGCAGCGAGGTCTTGCCCACGCCGCTGCGGCCCAGCAGGCACGTCGTCCGGCTGGCCGGGAACTCCAGGGCGAGATTGTTCGCCACCACGCGGTCGCCAAAGGCGATACGCGCGCCGCGCACGGAAAGAGGAGGAGAAGCCACCACCACGAAAGTCACCAGTCCCTACGCCGGCATTAACCGGATCAGGTTCCCGGGGTCGTTCTTTCGAACCTCTCAGCCGCGGTGCGGCTCCCCCCGATGATTGGCGGCCACTATGGGAAGCGGCCGGGCGTCACGCAAGTGTCTTGAGCCTGAAGTGTCTTGAGTTTGACGAAATCGGCCTCTATCCCATCACCATGGCATTCGCAGGCTTCCAGCGTCGGCTCGGCCGTCGTCTCTTTTTCGCAGCTCCCTTGGCGCTGGCGGCCGGCGCCGCGGTGGCACAGGGCACCGACGTCAAGTTCAAGCGCTCGGCTCTGGTTATCGAGACCGGCGGCCGTGAACTAAAATTCGATGTCGACATGGCGACCAACGACATCGAGCGCTCGCATGGCCTGATGTTCCGCAAGAGCCTCGGACCTTACGAGGGCATGCTGTTCGATTTCCACCAGGAAGCACCGGTCAGCTTCTGGATGAAGAATACGCTGATTCCGCTCGACATGATCTTCATCGCAGCCGACGGCACGATCCGGCACATCCATTCAAACGCCGTGCCCCTGTCGACCGACACCATCCCCAGCCAGTTCCCGGTGCGCGGCGTACTGGAGATCAATGGCGGCAGCGCCAAGCTGCTGGGCATCAAGCCTGGCGACAAGGTCAAGCACGCGATCTTCGGTAACGCCGCCTAGGGTGCCAGCCAACCTCGATACCGCACGATCAGACCAATTAAGGGATGACTGATTTCAACATGGAAGCGGAACTGGCCATTCTCAACCGCTTCATACGAAGCTGATCGTGGGCAAAGCCACATGGGAAGAGGAATCCCGAAGGCGCTCCAACGACGCAGGACAAGCGAGAGCCGGCCTTCTCTTGAAACAAGCGCCATTGCAAAGGTCAGTTGGCCAAAACGCTCGCAAAGAAGGCCGTCGGATCGCCCTCGACCAGCAAATTGACGGCTGGAAAAGGACTCATCGCCAAACGTTCTGGTCCATGTTTCGCCGCTATTTGAAGCCTCGAAGCGCACGCTGACGGATATGTCTTCCGCTGTTGGTGGAAAGCCGAAAACGGTCGCTACCAGACGTGCCATCACGCCTCGACCACGTTCGACGCTTGCCCGTCCGCTCACCGAAGCCGCGCCGTCGTGCATGTCGCGGATTTCGACAGGTAACCTGTTCCAGGCTGGCCCAAGAATGCGGGAGTAGAGCGGATGATGATCAGACGGATCGTCTCTGATGCCCGCGTAGATCGTTCGCCCGGCAAACAATTTTTCGTAGTCGGTGAGTTCTAGGTCTTGGACGGCAGCGCGCGCGCCAGACGGCGGGACCCGCCCCTCAAGCGCTTTTCGAACAAGAGCTTCGACCGCCATGGAAGGAATAAGTGGTCCATCGTTTCCTTCGGCCAGCAGATGCCAAGAACGTCGAAGCAGTGTTCCAGTCTCGTCGGCCCCCTCGACCTCTACAAACATGCCGCCACGATGCTCGCCCCAGCACAGGCGATTCGAGGCAAAATGCATGAAGATGCTAAGACGTGACAGTGAGGGCAAAAGCCTCATGCGCACGAGCCACGCGAGCGCAATCAATGCGTGATGCAACACCTCGGGAACCGGACCAGCACCCATCCAGATGCTTTTCGCGTTGGGCCACAACTCGGCCAAAGCTCGCAAGTCGGGGACATCGACGAGGGAGAACATCGTGCTTCGAAGCGGCAGGTATCCCGGAGGCGCAATGGTGAAACGTATCTGCTCGGTAAATGGGTGTCCGGTTCGCGTCTTGCCGTCGCGCCTGAGCGAGATGCCTTGGCCGGCATAACCCGCAATGGCGCGGACCACGTTTTGACCAACACCAGCATAGGGCGACGGGGCGATGCCGCCGCGAATGACGTCGACGCGTGCCATATCAGCGGACAAGCGCCGAACGACTGCTGCTGTCAGAACGGGGAAGCTGGACACGCCAGAGAGCACGTACAGGCCTGCCGCCCGTGCCTGCGGGTCATAATCGCGTACACCGTCGACAAAATCGGAACCATCGGCCAGGTCGAGATAGTTGATGCCGCGGGCGATGCAGGCTTCGATGACGCGATATTGCCCGCTGCCATAGGCCTGGAAAGGACCACTGGCATCGACAAGAACGTCCGCGCGAAGCGATGCGAGCTGTGCGGCGAGATCGCCGTTGCGATCGAATGCCGCCGGCACGAGCCTGGCCACGGCTTTGCGTCGAGACTTGCAATAGGCGTCGGCTCGCTGGAGCGAACGGCCCGCGACGATCAAGGTCAATCGCGATTCGTTCTCCAGCAACTCGACGATACGGCCGCCGAAGATGCCATATCCGCCGACGATCAAGACGGTAAGGTTGCCACTCATCCGATAAACCGATCTGCCTCGGACGGGTCGGGCAAGTAACAGGTTTCTCGCGCGCCGAACCAGCGCAGGCGGTTGCGGGCGATGATCTCGTAGAGCCAATCGCGAATCGGTCGAGGCAGGAGCCGCGCGACTGTGACGAGCGACCAGGGAAACCCAAGCCTTTCGAATATCCGGATGGAACCTTCCGATTTCAGCCAGGCCCGGCCACTTTCGACGAGGATGTTGGTTTCGTAGTCGACGGAGTTAAGACCAAAATGCGTATACAGGGCCGCGCCGATCGGAGTCTGCGCAGCCATGAGCCGGAACCGACGATGTCGATCGGTCCGAAGAATGAATTGGGCGAAGCTCGAGCAGAGAACGCAGTTACCATCGAAAATGAGAATCGGAAGGTCGTCGGGAAAAGCAGGGACTGCCGGGTCACCTCGATAGCTGAACGCTGCGCGATCCATGTCCTCTTAATACAACCTTCCTGGTGGGACCTCTACCGCTTCAGTGCGCAGCTCATGCCGTCGCCGACGGCAAACAGGACGAGATCGACGCGTTCATCGGTCTTGAGCTTGGCGTTGAGCGCGCGGAGCGCGACCGTGTCGGCGTCGACCTGCGCCGGATCGGCGACCCGTCCACGCCACAACACATTGTCGATCAGGACGATCCCACCACGGCGCACGAGCTTCAGGCAGCGCTCGTAGTAGGCGTCATAGTCTTCCTTGTTGGCATCGATGAAAGCGAGGTCGAGCTGGCCGGCGAGGCCCTGGGCCAGCAGCCAGTCGAGCGTGCCGAGCGCCGGGCCGATGGTGAGTTCGATGCGGCTCTCAAGACCGGCTTCCTTCCAGGCGCGCCGTGCGACCTTGGTCCAGTCCTCACTCACGTCGCAGCACCAGAGCTTGCCGTCGGCCGGCAGCGCCTCGGCAATGCAGAGCGAGGAGTAACCGGTGAAGGTGCCGACCTCGACCGCGCGGCGGGCACCGATCGCCCGGGCCATGAGCGTGAGCTGCTGGCCCTGATGGGCCGAGATCTGCATTCCGGCTTGCGGCAGCCGGGCGGTCTCTTCGCGCAGCCGACGCTTCACCGCACTCTCGCGCAGCCAGTTGTCGTCGACATAATCAGCCAGCGCGCCATCGATTTTTGCCCAGCTCTTCATGGTCTCTCCTGTTGGCTCGGAAGGCCTGTCTCGCTAGGGTCGCGCCCAATTGAACGAGGGATTTGGGGAACGGGCATGTCAGATATCGAGATCGCGCGGCGCGCCATCAAGAAGCCTATGAACGACGTCGCCGCGCGCCTGAATATTCCAGCCGATGCGCTCGAGCCGTACGGCCGCGACAAGGCCAAACTCGACGCCAGCTTCGTGAAATCTCTGGAAGGCCGCAAGTCCGGCAAGCTGATCCTGGTGACGGCCATCAATCCTACCAAGGCGGGCGAGGGCAAGACCACGACGACGATCGGACTGGGCGATGCGCTCTGCCGGCTCGGCAAGAAGACGGCGATCGCGCTGCGCGAGCCCAGCCTCGGACCCTGCTTCGGCCAGAAGGGCGGCGCCACCGGCGGCGGCCAGGCGCAGATCGTGCCGATGGCCGAGATCAACCTGCATTTCACCGGCGACTTCCACGCCATCACCACGGCGCACAACCTGCTCGCGGCGATGCTCGACAATCATATCTACTGGGGCAATGCGCTGGGCATCGACGGCCGGCGCGTGTTCTGGCCGCGCGTGCTCGACATGAACGACCGGGCCTTGCGTGACGTGGTGACGAGCCTCGGCGGCGTCGCCAACGGCTTTCCCCGCCAGACGCGCTTCGACATCACCACGGCGTCGGAGGTGATGGCGATCCTCTGCCTCGCGCGTGATCTCGCCGATCTCGAACAGCGCCTGGCCCGCATCGTCGTGGCGGAAACACGCGACGGCAAGCCGGTGACGGCGGGCGATCTCAAGGCAGCCGCGGCGATGGCGGCAGTGCTGAAGGACGCGGCCAAGCCCAACCTGGTCCAGACGCTGGAGAACAATCCCGCCCTGATCCACGGCGGGCCATTCGCCAACATCGCGCACGGCTGCAATTCGGTAATCGCCACGCGGGCGGCGCTGGCGCTTGCCGACTATGTCGTGACCGAAGCAGGCTTCGGCGCCGATCTTGGCGCGGAGAAATTCCTCGACATCAAATGCCGGCAGGCCGGATTGAAGCCCGAACTCGCCGTGGTCGTGGCAACGGTCCGGGCGCTGAAGCTGCACGGCGGCGCCGACGAGAAGGCGCTCGACAAGGAAGACCTGGGTGCGGTCGAGCGCGGCCTGCCCAACCTGCTGCGCCACGTCGAGAACCTTGCCAAGTTCGGCCTGCCGGTGCTGGTTGGCATCAACCGGTTTCTAAGCGATACGCCGGCCGAATTGAAGCTGATCGAGGACAAGTGCGCCGCCGCCGGCGCCAAGGCCTATCTTTGCGAGCATTGGGCCAAGGGTGGAGCGGGGGCCGAAGCCCTCGCAAAGGCCGTCGTGGCCACGCTCGACGAGGGCAAGGCGGCCTTCAAGCCGCTCTATCCCGACGACATGCCGCTCGCGCAGAAGATCGAGACCGTGGCGAAGGAGATCTACCGCGCCTCGGGCATCGCCGTCGCCGGCGCGGCGCAGCGCCGGCTGAAGGCTCTGGAAGCGATGGGCTACGGCAAGCT
>CAMAYC010000022.1 GCA_945862125.1 Reyranella massiliensis 521 | reverse complement strand
GCGTGGTGCTCGTGATGAAGGATGCAGGTGACATTTGACGACGACGATTTTCAGTGCCCGCCGCATCCTGACCATGAACCCGAGCCGGCCCGAAGCCACGCATGTCGCGGTGCGCGACGGGCGCATCCTGGGCGTCGGGCCGCTCGATGAACTCACGGGCTGGGGCCCGCACACGCTCGACACGCGCTTCGCCGACAAGGTGCTGCTGCCGGGCCTGGTCGAGGGCCACTGCCACGTGAGCGAAGGCACCCTCTGGCGCTACCTCTATCTCGGCCGCTTCGACCGAATGGATCCCGACGGCAAGGTCTGGCCGGGCGCCGCTTCGGTCGAAGAGGTCGTGGCACGGCTGCACGCCGGCAACGCCGGGATGGGAGCCTCAGCGGGGCCCCTGTCGGGCTGGGGCCTCGATCCGATCTATTACGGCGAGCGGCGGGTCACGCGGCAGGACTTCGACAAGGTTTCCACGACGCGCGCCGTCGGCGTGATGCATGCGAGCGGCCACATCTTCAACGTCAACAGCCACGCGCTCGAGCTGGCGGGTTTGCTGCGCCCCGGCGTCAATCATCCCGGCGTGCCGCTGGGTGCCGACGGTTTGCCGACCGGCGAGCTGAAGGGCCCCGACGCGATGACCTTGGTGGGCAATCACATCGGCTTCGACCGCGAGGTGCTGGCCAACGACGAGCCCGGCCTGCGCCAGTTCGCCAGGCTCTGCGTCCGCCAGGGCGTCACCACGGCGACCGATCTCGCCAACCTGCTGCCAGACGATGCCGTCGCCATGATGGTGCGCGTCACCGGCGAGGCCACGTTCCCCGTGCGCATCATGCCGTTCCGTCGATTCCAGGGCATCACCGCCCAGCAGGCGGTCGAGCACGTGCTGGCCTTGCGCGAAAAATCGACGGCGATGCTGCGCCTCGGCCAGATAAAACTGTTCGTCGACGGCTCGATCCAGGGTTTCTCCGCGCGGCTGCGCTGGCCGGGCTACTACAACGGCGCACCCAACGGGCTCTGGTACACGCCGCCCGAGGCAATCCGCGATCTCTATCGGCTGGCGCTGGAAGCGGGTGTCCTGGTGCACAGCCACACCAACGGCGACCAGGCGACCGAGATGGCGCTCGACTGTCTCGAAGGCGCGTTGCTGGCGAAGCCGGCGCGCGACCATCGCTTTACGCTCCAGCATTGCCAGCTGGCCGACGCCGCGCAGTTCCGGCGCATGAAGGCGCTGGGCATGTGCGTGAACCTGTTCCCCAACCATCACTTCTATTGGGGCGACCAGCATTACGCGACCACGGTCGGGCCGGAGCGGGCGATGCGCATGAATGCCTGTGCGACGGCGCTCAGCGAGGGCGTGCCGATGGCCATCCATTCCGACGCGCCGGTGACGCCGCTGGGTCCGCTCTTCACCGCCTGGGCCGCCGTCAACCGGCGCACGGCATCGGGCAAGACGCTCGGTACCGCGGAATGTATCGGCGTCGCCGACGCGCTCCGCACCATCACCTTGGGGGCAGCCTACACGCTCCGCCTCGACGGCGAGATCGGCTCGATCGAGGCGGGCAAGCGCGCCGACTTCGCGGTGCTGGAAGACGATCCGCTGGAGATCGGCGCGGAGCGGCTGAAGGACGTGCGTATCTGGGGCACGGTGCAGGGCGGCCGAGTCTTCGCCGCCGGCGAGGTGTGAGTATTGGGGGTGTGAGCGCGGGCATTCCCGTAACGGTCCCAGTGACCGTGATCGGTGGCTATCTCGGCGCCGGCAAGACGACCCTGGTCAATCACCTGCTGCGCGCCGCCGATGGGCTGCGCCTCGCGGTCCTCGTCAACGACTTCGGCGCACTGCCGATCGACCGCGATCTCATCACCGGCAGCGATGGTGACACGCTCGAAATTTCCGGTGGCTGTATCTGCTGCAGCTACGGCAGCGATCTCATGGAGGCGCTGCTCGACCTGCCGCGACGACGGCCCGGGATCGACCGCGTGCTGATCGAGACCTCGGGCGTGGCGCTGCCGGGCATGGTGGCAAGCGCCGTCGGTCTGCTGCAGGGCTATTCGCTCGACGGCACCGTCGTCCTGGCCGATGCCGAGACGGTGCGCCGCCAAGCGGCCGACGCCTATATCGGCGACACGATTACCCGCCAGCTCGCCGCCGCCGATCTCGTGATCCTGAACCGCTGCGATCTGGTGGGCGAAGCCGTGCGCGAGGAGACCATGCGGTGGGTGGAGGAACAGTCGCCCAACGGTCGTGTGGTTCCGGCAGAGCGTTCGAAGGTACCGGCCGCGCTGGTGCTTGGGCTGCACCGTGGCGGCGACCGCGCATCGACTGTCTTGCGCACACCGGGCGGCATCGCCGCCTCGGCGCTCTACGAGTCGGTCGAACTCAGGCCGGATCGTGCCGTCGATGTCGATCTGCTGGCGCGCGCCTTGACGGCGTCCGACTCAGGCGTGCTGCGCGCCAAGGGCTTCTTGCAGGACAAGGACGGCCGGCTGGTGGTCCTGCAGATCGTCGGCCGCCGCTTCGAAATCACCGACGCGCCCGTTGCGGCGACTCCGGGCACGCTGGTGGTGATCGGCCTGCGCGGCCAGCTTGATCGCGCGGCCTACTTGACTTCGTAGCTGTCGATCAGCCAGGGCTCGTTCCTGGCCGCATCGATCCATTCCTTGGTTGCCGGATGGGCGAGCACGGCCGTGGCATAGGCCTCGGAATCGGCGTCCAGCGTCACGCCGTAGGTGCGGAAGCGGGTGACGACCGGCGCATACATGGCATCGGCGGCGCCGAAGCTGCCGAACAGGAAGCCATCATCCTTGGGTGCCGCGCCGGCAAAGCGCTTGCGGCAGTCGCGCCAGATCGAGGTGATTCGTTCGATGTCGGCGCGGACGCCTGGGTTCATGCCCTTGCCGGGAAAGGAGGCGCGGATGTTCATCGGCATGTTGTTGCGCAGGTCCATGAAACCCGCGTGCATCTCGGTCGAGATCGAGCGTGCATGGGCGCGGGCGGCCACGGCAGCCGGCCAGAAACCCGCCTCGGGCTTGAGATCGTTGAGGTATTCCGCGATCGCGAGCGATTCCCAGATGGCGAGGCCGCGGTGGAGCAGCACCGGCACCCGGCCCGAGGGCGAGTGCTTGCGGATCGCGGCCTGCGTCTCGGGCCGGTCGAGCGGAATCACGATCTCCTCGACGTCGATGCCGGCGATGCGGACCATCAGGCCGCCCCGCATCGACCACGACGAGTAGTTCTTGTTGCCGACCACCAGCGTGAAATCCGCCATACGCCCTCCTTGCCAGCCCCGCAGTTTGACCGGCACTCTCGAACAAGTGAATTACAGATTGGTGAGCATGGCCATGTCGTTGCCCTTCGTCGACCGCTCTTCTTCTTCGCTTCCTGTGCAGTTTGTTGTGCAATCCAAGTGGAAGTCATGGCTGAAAGAACAGAGCGCGGCACGGCGCGGCTGGATCGACTCGACGGGCGTGTCGGGGAGCGCCGGCGATGTCGTCGTGCTGCCGGGACGCGACGGCAAGGCGTCGGGCGCGGTGCTGGTCGTTCCGGCCTCACCTGTATTGTGGGATTTCGGCGGGCTTGCGACGCGGCTGCCGGCGGGCACGTGGAAGTTCGTGTCGGACTCGGCGCCCGTGTCGATGACGGACGCAATGGTGGCGATCGGACTCGGGACCTGGACGTTCGATCGCTACAAGGCGAAGAAATCGAAGCAGGGGCCGCGCTTCGTCTGGCCGGAGGGCGCCGACAAGGCGCGCGCTACGGCGATGATCGAGGCGATTTCCCTGGCGCGCGACCTCATCACCATGCCGTCGTCGGACATGGGGCCCGAGGATCTGGCTTCGGCGGTGCAGGAGCTGGGCAAGGCGCACAAGGCCAGGGTGAAGGTGATCGTCGGTGACGATCTCCTGAAGCAGAATTATCCGATGGTGCATGCGGTGGGCCGCGCCAGCGCGCGGGCGCCGCGCCTGATCGATCTCGTGTGGGGCAAGGAGAGCGATCCCAAGGTCACGCTCGTGGGCAAGGGCGTGTGCTTCGACACCGGCGGCCTCGATCTCAAGCCGGCGGCCGGCATGCTCAACATGAAAAAGGACATGGGCGGTGCCGCCACGATGCTGGCCGTCGCGGCGATGGTGATGGCGTGCAAGCTGCCGGTGCGCTTGCGGCTGCTGATCCCGGCGGTCGAGAACAGCGTTTCGGGCAACGCCTTCCGGCCGCTCGACGTGGTGCCGACGCGGAAGGGGTTGTCGGTCGAGATCGGCAACACCGATGCCGAAGGCCGGTTGATCCTCTGCGATGCGCTGCACGAGGGCGCTTCGGAGAAGCCCACCATGATGGTCGATTGCGCGACCTTGACCGGTGCGGCGCGTGTGGCGCTGGGCACAGACCTGCCGGCGCTGTTCTGCAACGACGATGCCCTGGCCGACGGTCTCCTGGCGGCGGGCAAGTCGGTGACCGATCCGATGTGGCGGATGCCATTGTTTGCGCCCTACAAGCGCCTGCTCGACAGCCGGGTAGCCGACCTCAACAACGTGTCGGCGGGCGGCTTCGGCGGCGCCATTACGGCGGCGCTTTATCTCCAGGCCTTCGTGCCCGACGATGTGCCGTGGGCGCATTTCGACATGATGGCCTGGAACAACAGCAGCCGCCCGGGGCGTCCCGAGGGCGGCGAGGCGCAAGCGGCGCGCGCGATCTTCGCCACCATTGAGAAGCGGATCGGGCGAAAAGCGGATCAGTAGCCCGACTTAGGGTTCACTGTGTTGATCAACGGCTTGCCGGCGCGGATGTTTCTGATGTTCTCGATCACGCCGGGCGAGGCGGTGCGCGGGTTGGTGGCGCCGGCGATGTGCGGCGTCACCTGGACCCTGGGATGCGTCCAGTAGCGATGCTCCGGGGGCAGCGGCTCATGGTTGAAAACGTCGAGTGCGGCTCCGCTCAAATGTCCTGAATCCAGCGCGGCCAGCAACGCCTCGTCTAGGACATGGCCGCCGCGCGCCATGTTGATGAGGTAGGCGCCCCTGGGCAGCGCCGCGAAGAACTTGGCGTCGAGCAGTCCCCTGGTATCGCGCGTGAGTGGCAGCACGTTCACGAGGATGTCGCTTTGCGCCAGCACGCGGGCGAGTCCGTCCGGACCGTGGAAGGTCTCGATGCCGGGCAGCGACTTCCTGGTCCGGCTCCAGCCGGCCGTCGGGAAACCCAGGGCGGCGAACTTCTTAGCTGTGTCCTGGCCGATCGTGCCCAGGCCCAGGATACCGATGCGGCGATGAACGGTGTCGACGAAGTCCTCGACCTTCCAGATCTTCGCGCGCTGGCTGGCGGCGTACTTGTCGATGTCGCGATGGTGGCGGAGCGCCCAGTAGAGAGCGTATTCGCTCATCTGGCCCACCAGCCCGTCGTCCATGATGCGCACGATCGGCACGCCCTCGGGCAACTTGTCGTCGGCCAGCAGGTGATCGACCCCCATGCCCAGCGAGACGATCAGTTTCACATTGGGAAAGGAGGCGATCAGCCCGGCTGGCGGCTTCCAGGCCAGCACGACTTCGATGCCCGCCTTGTCGCCCAGATTGTCGAGGGTGCGGAAATCGACCGGCCCGAGGGCCGCTTCGAGAGCTTTCTTCCAGAGCTGGCCGTCGGTGTCGCGGCTGATGTAGGCGATGGCTTCAGGCATGTCGTGTCCGGAACAAATAATGTTGCAGGGCCCAGGCGACCGCCGCCAGGCCGATGCCGACCAGGTCGGTGATCGTGCCCGGCGTGATAAGGCAGATCGCGGCCGCGGCCAGGACCACGCGCGGCAGCAGCGACAGTGCCTCGGTGAGCCAGCCTTCGGTGGCGCAGGCCAGCAGCCAGACGCCGATCGCGGCGGTGACGAAGGTGTGGGCGATTTCCCAGAAGGTGCCCTGGCCCAGCAACACCGGGCTGTAGAAGAACATGAACGGCACCAGGAAGGTGGCGAGTCCCATCTTGACGGCGATCCACGACGTTTTCCATGGATCACCTCTGGCCATGCCGGCGGCGGCGAACGATGCCACGGCGACCGGCGGCGTGATTGCCGACAGGACGGCGAAGTAGAAGATGAACATGTGCGCCACCAGCTTGGGCACGCCGATCTGCTGCAGGCCGGGGGCCACCACCGCGGCGGCGATGGCGTAGGCCGCCGTGGTCGGCATGCCCATGCCGAGGATGGTGACGATGACCATGGTGAAGAACATCGCCAGCAGCTGATTCTCGCCGGCGATCGCCTGCATGATCTGGGCGAAGCGGCCGCCGACGCCGGTCAGTGCGATCACACCCACGATGATGCCGGCCGAGGCGCAGACGGCGACGAGCTGGATGCAGTCCTTGGCGCCGATCTCTAGCGCCTCGATCACGGCGCGGCCGCCCATGACGTCGTCGCCGCGCTGCCACGTGATCCCGTTCTTCGACAATCGGAAGCCGTTGAACCAGCTCACGACGATGCAGAGCCCCATGCCGAGCGCGGCGGCGAGGAAGGCCGAGTAGCCGGTGATGAAGGCCCAGATCAGCACGGCGATGGGCGCCATCATGTAGAGGCGCATGAGCAAGGGCCCGAGCCGCGGCAGTTCGGCGCGCGGGATGCCGCGCAGCCCATGCTTGGCCGCATGCAGGTCGCAGTGGGCGTAGCAGGCGATGTAGAACAGCAGGCAGGGAATGACTGCGGCCGCCGCGATTTCGGCGTACTTGAGGCCCGTCACTTCGGCCATGATGAAGGCGGCGGCGCCCAGCACCGGGGGCGTGATCTGGCCGCCGGTCGACGAGGTCGCCTCGATGGCGCCGGCGGTGTTCCGGTCGTAGCCGACGCGGCGCATCATCGGGATGGTTACCGCGCCCGACGCCACGACGTTGGCGACCGAGGAGCCGCTCACCGAGCCGAACATGATGCCCGAGAGCACGGCCACCTTGGCCGGTCCGCCGCGCGCCCAACCGACCAGCGACACCGACAGGTCGTTGAAATAGTCGCCGGCCTTGGAGCGGCCGAGGAAGGCGGCGAAAACCGTGAACATGATGATGAAGGTCGACGACACCTCCAGCGTCGTGCCGAAGACGCCGAGGTTGCTGTAGAGGTACGGAAAGACGAACCACAGGTCGGTCAGGGACTTGTTGTGGTAGAGCGGTGAGCCTTCGGGAAAGACGTGGCCGAACATGGCGTAGAGCAAGAAGGTGCCGACGATGATCGTGAGCGCGTTGCCGGCCGTGCGGCGCGTGAACTCGAACACCACGACGAGGCCGACCAGGCTGTAGACGAGATCGGGCGTTTCATAGACGGCGCCCTGGTTCATCTGCAGGTCGTCGAGGTTGCGCCACATGTAGACGGCGCAGGCGAGCGCCCCCAGCATCATCAGCCAGTCGTACCAGGGGATGCCCTTGGTGCCGCGGCCCTTTGCCAGGCTGTAGAAACCGAAGCCCAGGGTGGCGCCCCACGCCAGGTGGATGGCGCGGAACAGCTCCTGGTCGATGTTGGCGGCGACCGCGCGGTAAAAGACCTGTCCGAGCCCAAGGGCCGTGTCGATCTCCTTGATTACGACGGGCCCGACCAGAACCCAGAGGTGGAAGGCGGAGAAGCCGGCACACAGCCAGAAGAACAACTTCTGTTCCCAGGGTCGCTGCTCTCGCCGGCCGCCGGAATACTCGAGGTCCTCGACATCGACCCGGCCGACGTCGTTCGCGTCGGCTGTTGTCGCCTGGCTTGTTGCCGCTGCCATTGATCGTTCTCCCGTACCGCCGCGGTCCGCCGTTCCGACGACCGCTGGCGTGCCTTCCCGCCCCCTGAATAGCAAAACGCCCGCTCCGAAGGGAGCGGGCGTTCGACCTGATCCTGCCGTTTACTTGGGCAGGGTCGCGGGATTGAGCGCGATGCCTTTTTCCTTGTAGTAGCGGACCGCGCCGGGATGGAACGGCAGGAAGGCGTTGCGGTTGGCGTTGGCCGCGATGGTTTCCGAAGCCGCGGCATGGCCCTGAACCATCGCCGCATTGTTCTCCAGGATGGTCTTGGTGACCAGGTAGGCGACGTCGTCGGACATGTCCTTGTTGGCGATGCCGAAATTGTAGAGGCCCAGGGTCTTCTGGTCGGCGGTCTGGGTCTTGTAGGTGCCCTTGGGGATCACCGCCTCGGAGAATTCCGGCATCTTCTTGCGGATCGTGTCCCGCTCGGCATCGGTCCAGGTGAAGAAGACGACCTCCTTCTCGGCGTCGAGCTGCGAGAAGATCGGGATCGGCAGGCCGGCACCGAAGCAGAACGCCTCGAGAATGCCGTCGCCCAGCTGGCTGCCCATGTCAGCACCCTGGCCGTTGCGGATAGTGGCCTTGAGACCGAGTGCCTCGAAGAACAACGGGATATAGGTGCCCGGCGTGCCGGCCTTCGGCCCGACGCCGACCGTCTTGCCGTCGAGCTGCTTGAAGCTGGTAATGCCGGACTTCTTGAGGGCCACGCACTGCATCGGCGTGTCGTACATCGGAAACAGCGCGCGGATGTTCGCGTACTTCTTCCCCTTGGTCCACTCACCCGTACCCGTCCAGGCCTGCAGGGCGACGCCCATCGTCGTCATGCCGAGTTCGATCTTCTTGTCCTCGACCAGAATCACGTTCTGGTTCGGGCCCTGCGTCTGTTGGGTCGAGACCTGAATACCCGTCTTGTCGGTGAGGATTTTGGCAACCACACCGCCATAGACGAAGTAGGTGCCGCCCACGGAAGCGGTTCCCAAAGTCATGGTCTTCGGTTGTGCGAGGGCGGCCGTCGCCGTAACGGCGATGGCAACGGAAATCAGGCCTCGGCGCAGGTACTTCATGCGATCATTCCTCCCTTGATGGTTGGGCCCGCTCACGCGGCGGGCACCTTACCAGTCGACTCATATGGGGAGTGCACTTGGACTGCAAGTCTGCCGCCTACTTTACCAGCGCTGCCGGGTCGAGTTTGACGCCTTTCTCCATGTAATATCGCACCGCGCCGGGATGAAAAGGCAGGAATGAATTGCGGGTGGCATTGGCCGCGACAGTCTCCCTGGCGGCGGGGTGGCCCTTGACCAATCGTGCATTGTTTTCGAGCACGGTCTTGGTGATCGTGTAGGCGGTGTTGTCGGGCAAATCCTTGTGCGCGAAGGCGAAATTGTAGAGGCCAACGGTCTTCTGATCGGCCGTCTGGTGCCGATAAGTCCCCTTCGGGATCAGCGACGGGGAGAACTCCATGATCTTGCGGCGGATCGTGGCGATGTCGTCATCGGTCCAGGTGAAGAAGACGACCTCCTTCTCGTTGGCAAGCTGGCTGAAGATCGGAATCGGCACGCCGGCGCCGAAGCAGAAGGCATCGAGAATGCCGTCGTCGAGTTGGTTCCCCATGTCGGCGCCCTGGCCGTTGCGGACCATCGTCTTCATACCCAGCGCGTCGAAGATCAGGGGGAAATAGGTTCCGGGAGTGCCGGCTTTCGGGCCGGTGCCGACCGTCTTGCCGTCGAGCTGCCGGAAACTTGCGATGCCAGACTTCTTGAGCGCCACGCACTGCATTGGCGTGTCGTACATCGGGAACAGCGCCCGAATGTTCTCGTACTTTTTCCCCTTGGTCCAGGTTGCCGAGCCTTGGACCGCCTGCAGTGCCACACCCATGGTCGTCATGCCGAGATCCATCTTCTTCTCGTCGACCAGAATCACATTCTGGTTCGGGCCCTGGGTTTGCCGGGGGGTGACCTGGATGCCGGCCCTGTCGGTCAGGAGATCTGCGATGACGCCGCCATAGACGATGTAGGTGCCGCCGAGCGACGCCGTGCCGAGAGTCATGGCGACGGGCTGGGCGCCGGCGGATGTCGTGGCCGTGAAGGCGATGGCGACGGCGAGCAAGCCGCTATGGAATCCGGTCATCTCAGGACTCCTCCCCTTACGATTCATCGGGGGTCCAGCGTCGGTGTCTCCCGACATTATCCCGTAGAGTTGCGCCGATCGGCGGGCGAGTCCACTGCCGGCAAACGCACAACTGGCTGACCTCAGACGGTGACCACCTGACTGTCGGCGCCGATGGCTTCGAGGTTGAATGCGGCCGCGATCAACGCCTGGGTATAGGGCGTCTGGGGTGCCTCGAAGACCTGCTTGGCCGGTCCGCGCTCGACGACCTTGCCGTGGCGCAGCACGATCACCTCATCGGCCAGCGCCCGCACGACCTTCAGGTCATGGCTTATGAAAAGATATGCCAGCCTGTGGCGGACCTGCAGGTCGCGCAGCAGGTCGACAATCTGCGCCTGCACGCTCATGTCGAGCGCCGATGTCGGCTCGTCGAGCACGATGAAGCGCGGTTTTAGCACCAGGGCACGCGCGATCGCGATGCGCTGGCGCTGCCCGCCCGAGAATTCGTGCGGATAGCGTTCACGGGCGGCGACATCGAGGCCGACCTCGTGCAAGGCTTGGTCGATCGCCTGGCTGCGCTCGGCCGGGCTACCGATGCGATGGACTTCCAGCCCTTCACCCACGATCTCGCCGACCGACATGCGCGGGCTGAGCGAACTGAAAGGGTCCTGGAAGACGATCTGCATCTGCCGGCGCAGCGCCCGAAGCTCGCGTGCGCCCAGTGTCTGCAGGTCCTGCCCGCCAAACTGGATGCCGCCCTGGCTCTTCTCGAGCCGCAGCAGGGCGAGACCGAGCGTGGTCTTGCCCGAGCCGGACTCGCCTACCAGCCCGATCGTGTGCCCTTCGCGCAGGGCGAGGCTGACGCCGTCGACCGCCTTCACATGCCCGACCGTGCGGCGCAGCACGCCGCGCCTGATCGGAAAGTGCACCTTGATGTCGTCGAGACGCAAAATCTCCGGCGCGGCGGGATCGGCCACCACCGGCCGGCCCTTGGGCTCGGCCGAGAGGAGGTGCTGGGTGTAGCTGTGCTGCGGATTGTCGAAGACCTGGCCGACGGGACCCTGCTCGACGATCAGTCCCTTGGTCATCACGCAGACCCGGTCGGACATTTTGCGCACGATGCCGAGGTCGTGGGTGATGAACAGCAGCGCCATGCCGTAGCGCGCCTGCAGGGTTTTCAGCAGCTTCAGGATCTGCGCCTGGATGGTGACGTCAAGTGCGGTGGTCGGTTCGTCGGCGATCAGCAGGTCGGGCTCATTGGCGAGCGCCATGGCGATCATCACGCGCTGGCGCTGTCCGCCCGAGAGCTGATGCGGATAGGCGTCGAGCCGCTTGGCGGCCTCGGGGATGCCGACCTGTTCCAGAAGCTCAAGCGTGCGCTTCCGCGCCGCGTCCCTCGACAGGCCCTTGTGGAGGAACAGGACTTCGTTCACCTGCCGCTCGATCGTGTGCAGCGGGTTGAGTGAGGTCATCGGCTCCTGAAAGATCATCGACACGCGATTGCCGCGCACGTTGAGCAGTTCGCGCGGTGGGGCGCCCACCAACTCGCGGCCCTGGAAGCGGATGCTGCCAGTGGGGTGGCTGGCGACCGGATAGGGCAGAAGCTGCAGGACCGACAGCGCCGTCACCGACTTGCCGGAACCCGATTCGCCGACCAGTGCCACGGTCTCACCGCGGCGGACGTCGAAACTGACGCCCTTCACCGCCCGGACGGCGTTGTCGCCGGTGCCGAACGTCACCGACAGGTCCTTTACCTGGAGCAGGGTGTCGTCGCTCATGTCGGCACCCTGCGCGGGTTGAAGGCGTCGCGCACTGCCTCGCCGATGAACACCAGCAGCGACAGCATGAGCGCGATGATGAAGAAGCCGGTGAACGCCAGCCAAGGCGCGTTGAGGTTGTTCTTGCCCTGCAGCAGCAGCTCGCCCAGCGACGGTGAGCCGACCGGCAGGCCGAAGCCCAGGAAGTCCAGCGACGTCAGCGTGGTGACGGAGCCGGCCAGGATGAAGGGCAGGAAAGTCAGGCTCGCTGTCATGGCGTTGGGCAGGATGTGCCGGAACATGATGCGCACGTCCAGCATGCCCAGCGCCCGTGCGGCGCGGACATAGTCGAAGTTGCGCCCGCGCAGGAACTCCGCCCGCACGAGGCCGACCAGGGACATCCAGCTGAACAGCAGCATGATGCCGAGCAGGACCCAGAAGCCGGGCTGGATGAAGCTTGCCAGGATAATCAGGAGATAGAGGGTCGGCATGCTCGACCAGATTTCCAGGAAGCGCTGCATCAACAGGTCGACCATGCCGCCGAAGTAGCCCTGGACCGCGCCGGCAATGATGCCGATCACGGCGCTGAGGAGGGTGAGCGCGAAGCCGAACAGGACGGAGATCCGGAATCCGTAGATCAGGCGGGCCATCACGTCCCGTGCCTGATCGTCGGTGCCAAGGAGATGCTCCCAGGATGGCGGTAACAGTGCTTTGCGGCCGTCGCCCTTGAGGACGGTGTCGTAGCTGTAGGGAATGGGCGGCCACACGATCCAGCCACCCTTGGCGTGAATGAGCGTCTGCAGCTCATGGTCGGTGTAGACCGCGTTGGTCGGGAAGTCGCCGCCGAAGGTCGTCTCGGGGTAGTCCCGCAGCATCGGCGAGTAGAAGGCGCCGTCGTAGCGGATCAGGATCGGCCTGTTGTTGGCCAGCAGCTCGGCGAACAGCGACACGAAGAACAACAGGCCGAACACCGCCAGCGAGATCATGCCGCGCCGGCTCGACCGGAAGATCGCGAGGCGTCGCCTGTTGAGCGGGGTCATCAGCTACGCGACTCGAAATCGATCCGGGGATCGACCACGGTGTACATGACGTCGCCGAGGATGCCCATGATGAGGCCGATCAGGCCGAAGAAGTAGAGCGTGCCGAACATGATCGGATAGTCGCGGTTCAGCGCCGCCTCGAAGCCGAGCAAGCCGAGCCCGTCCAGCGTGAAGATCACCTCGATAAGCAGCGAGCCCGTGAACAGTACGCCGATGAAGGCTGCCGGAAAGCCGGCAACCACGATCAGCATGGCATTGCGGAAGACATGGCCGTACAGCACGCGACGCTCGGTCAAGCCCTTGGCGCGCGCCGTCAGCACGTACTGCTTGTGGATTTCCTCGAGGAAGGAGTTCTTGGTCAGAAAGGTGAGCGTGGTGAAGCCGCCGATCACCATGGCGCCGATCGGCAGCGCCATGTGCCAGGCATAGTCGAGCCCCTTGTCGATCAGGCCGAGCGTACTCCAGTCATCGGACACAAGCCCGCGCAGCGGAAACCACTTGAAGTAGCTGCCGCCGGCGAACAGCACGACGAGAAGCAGCGCAAACAGGAACCCCGGGATTGCGTGCAACACGATGAGCACGGTGGAGCTCGACAGGTCGAACTGCGAGCCGTCGCGGACAGCTTTGGCGATGCCGAGCGGGATCGAGACGAAGTAGACAAGCAGCGTCGTCCAGAGGCCGAGCGAGATGGAGACAGGCATCTTCTCGATGATGAGATCGACCACGCGCCTGTTGCGGAAGAAGCTCTCGCCGAAATCGAACGTAATGTAGCTCTTCAGCATCAAACCAAAGCGCTCGTAGGCCGGCTTGTCGAAGCCGTACATCTTCTCGATGCGCTGGATCAATTCTCGCGGCAGGCCGCGTGCACCGCGATAGGCGCCGGCATCGCCGCTGCCGGAACTGGCCTGGCTGCGTTGCGCGATCTCGCCGCCCGAGGCGGAACCGGAGAATCTCTCGGTGGCGCCGATGGCCGTGCCCTGGATCTGGGAGATCATCTGCTCGACCGGCCCGCCGGGGGCCGCCTGAACGATGAAGAAGTTGATCACCATGATGCCGAACAGGGTCGGTATCACCAGCATCAGACGGCGCAGGATGTAGGCCAGCATGGGGCGGCGGCCGCCTACTTCCTCTCGCGTTGCAGGGCGCGATCCTTGGCTTCGTCGATCCACCAGGTATCGAAGGCCACGGGCGCGTAGCGGGCGGATTTGGCCGGACGGCCGAAGCGGTTCCAGTAGGCGACGAAGGCGGTGTTGCTGTGCCAGTTCGGCACCACGAAATGGCTCCACAGCAGGACGCGGTCGAGCGCGCGCGTGACGTTGATCAGGCTTTCGCGGTCCGGTGCCGCGATCAGTGTCTCGACCAGGGCGTCGATCGCGGCGTCCTTGATGCCGATCGTGTTGCGACCGCCGTTGGTGTTCGCCGCCTTCGATCCCCAGAAGTCGCGCTGCTCGTTGCCGGGCGACAGCGACTGGCCGAAGCCCTCGACCATCATGTCGTAGTCGAATTCATCCTCACGGCGCTTGAATTGCGCGGTGTCGACGGTGCGCACATTCATTTCGATGCCGAGGCGCTCGAGGTTCTGCTTGTAGGGCAGCACGACGCGCTCGAAGCTGGCATCGCTCAGCAGCATCTCGAAGGCGAGCTTCTTGCCCGTCTTCGTTTCCGTCATCTTGCCGTCCTTGACCTCCCAGCCCGCTTCCTTGAGGAGCGCAAGAGCCCGTCGTGCCAGGTCGCGCACATTGCCCGTGCCGTCCGACTCCGGAAGCTTGAATTCCTTGGTGAAGACTTCCTCGGGAATCTTGCCGCGCAACGGCTCGAGGTATTTCAGCTCGGCCGGCGTCGGCAGGCCCGACGAGGCGAGTTCCGAATTGCCGAAGAACGAGATATTGCGCTTGTACATCCCGTAGAACAGATTCTTGTTGGACCAGGCGAAGTCGAACATCGTGGCAATCGCCTCGCGCACCCGCTTGTCCTTGAAATAGTCGCGGCGGGTGTTGAAGGCGAAGCACTGCATGCCGGTCGGCAGCTCGTGCGGAATCTCGGCGCGCTGGATGCGGCCGTCGCGCACCGCGGGAATGTCGTAGGCCGTGGCCCAGTTGCGCGCGATGTTCTCCTGGCGGATGTCGAGGTCGCCGCCCTTGAAGGCTTCGAACTGCACCGTGACGTCGCGATAGTATTCGTAACGGATGACGTCGAAGTTGCTGCGACCCTTGTTCATCCAGAGATCTTTGGCCCACCAGTCGTCGACGCGGCGATAGGCGATGGAACGCCCGACATCGAACGTGTCGACCTTGTAGGCACCGCTGCCCAAGGGCACTTCGAGCGAGACCTTCTCGAAGTCGCGGCTCGCCCACCATTTGGAGGGCAGGATCGGGAGCTGGCCCAGGATCAGGGGCAATTCCTTGTTGGTGTTGTCACGGAAGCTGAACAGCACCTTGCGGTCGCCGACTTTCTCCGCCTTTACCACGTCGTGATAGTACAGCCCGTAGAGCGGCGTGCCCTTGGTCTTCAGGATATCGAGGGAGAAGATCACGTCCTCGACAGTGATCGGGCTGCCGTCGTGCCAGCGCGCCTGCGGCCGGAGCGTGAAGGCGACCCATGACCGGTCGTCCGGCCATTCGATCGTCTCGGCGATCAGCCCGTACTCGGTCGAGGCCTCGTCGCGCGAGTTCCAGCAGAGCGTGTCCCAGATCTGAGTGATGCCTGCCGCGGGTACGCTTTTGACGATGAAGGGGTGGAGCGAATCGAAAGTCCCGCGGGCGCCAAGCCGGACGCTGCCACCCTTGGGCGCGTTGGCATTGAGATAGTCCGGCGGGCCTGCGTCGGCGGCGTACTTCGGCGTGCCGTGCATGGCAAAGCCATGGCTCACGTTCACTTTGGAAGAGGTCTGCGCCCGCAGGATCGCAGGTCCGCCGAGCCCCCATCCGCCAATCCCGAGCGCCGCGCCGCCCGCCAATATGCTGCGCCGTCCGATCGCCATCCGATGCGCTCCCCAAGCCAGCCCGTTACCGCGCCCTATATAGCGTGCAGGAGTTGGGCCGCACTATGGCTGCAGGGTTACAGGCCTGTCAGATTTCACTGGTTCAGCTTTCTCCCTTTATGCCGGCATCCTTTACCAGCTTGCCGTAACGCACGTAGTCGGCCTTCCACATCGAGAGCACGTCGGCCGGCGATCGCGGCGCCGGGACTTCGCAGCCCGCCTTGGTCAACCGGTCGCGGGTTTCAGCATTTTGAAGGGCCTTCATTGCCGAGCCGTGCAGGCGCTCGACGATGGCGGTGGGCGTGCCGGCGCGGACGGCGATCGTGTACCAGCTCATCACCTGGGCATCCGCAAACCCTGCCTCGGCGAAAGTGGGCACGTCCGGCAGGGTCGGCAGTCGCTGGCTGGCCAGCACGGCGAGCGCCCGGAGCTTGCCCGACTGGACATGCTGGAGCGCGAGCGGGCCCGGCAGCAGGCCGACCTGCAGCCGGCCTTCCAGCAGGTCGGGCAGTCCCGGCGGAATGCCGCGATAGGGCACCGAGGTCATATCGAACTTGTATTGGTACTTGAGCAGCTCGGCCGACAGGTGGATCGAAGATCCGTTGCCCGGGTTGAGGTAGTTGAGCTTGCCAGGATTGGCCCGGCCATATTCGACCAGTTCCTTCAGGGTCTTGACCGGCACCTCGGGATTGACCGTCGCCACCGAGGTCGCGATGGCGACCAGAGCCACCGGCTGGAAGTCGGCCAGCGCGTCATAGGGCACCGGCTGGAGATGCGGGACCACGACGTGGGAAATGGTCGACATCACCCAGGTGTAACCGTCGGCCGGCGCCTGCGGGATCATCGCGGTCGCCAGAGTGGAATTGCCGCCGGGCTTGGGCTCGACCACAACCGGCTGGCCGAGGTCGGACTGCATGGGATCGGCCAGCGCGCGCGTCACGATGTCGACAATGCCACCGACCGGATAGGGGACCAGGAAGCGCATCGGCTTCGTGGGGAAGGCCAAGGTGGAAATGGATTGGGCCGACGCACTGGGGGCGAGTGCGAAGGCTCCCAGAGCGCCCAGTGTGGCGCGGCGTGTCGGATGACGCATTGTGGTTCCTCCCGATTTCTTGAGTGCGAAATTAGGGTGCGCTCATCGCCTTGTCATCCGGCATGGGGATTTGACTTCGCAGCCCCGGAGTTCCACGCTTCGCCCATGACCGACACCATGAATTTCGCGCCGGAATACGATGTGCCACTCGACTATATGCGGCGCACGCGCGACTACTATCTAGCGCTGGGATACGACAATCCCTACCGCTGGGCGCACTATGTGGATGCGCCGTTCCAGCCGCTGAAGAAGCCGCTGAAGGACAGCACACTGGCGCTGATCACCACGGCGGCGCCCTATCAGCCCGACAAGGGCGATCAAGGGCCCGGCGCGCTCTACAACGCAGCCGCCAAGTTCTACTCCGTGTTTTCGGGCGACACGGCGGTCGATCACGACACGCGCATCTCCCACATCGGCTATGATCGCAAGCACACCACGGCCAAGGACAGCAACACCTGGTTCCCGCTGCCGTTGATGCGCGAGTTCGCCAGGCAGGGCCGCTTCAACCTCGCGCCGCGTTTCCATGGCGCACCGACCAACCGCAGCCAGCGCGTGACCCTCGAAACCGACGCGCCGGAAATCCTCGCGCGCTGCCGGCAAGACCAGGTCGATGCCGCGCTGCTTGTCCCTACTTGACCCGTCTGCCACCAGACCGTGAGTCTGGTCGCACGATATCTCGAGCGGAACGGCATCCCGACCGTCGTCATGGGAGCGGCGAAGGACATCGTCGAATATGCCGGCGTGCCGCGCTTCCTGTTCAGCGACTTCCCGCTGGGCAACTCCTGCGGCAAGCCGCACGAGCCCGACACCCAGGCCTTCACGCTCGATCTCGCGCTGAAGGTCTTCGAGAGCACGGTCGGACCTCGCACAACGGTGCAGTCGCCGCTGCGCTGGACCGAGGATGGCGACTGGAAGAACGACTACAACAACATCGCCCGCATGCCACCAGAAGAGGTCGCCAAGCGGCGCGCCGAGTTCGACAAGGTGAAGCAGGTGGCGCTCAACCAACGCAAGCAGGCGGGCGTCGCCTAAGGATCGTTTCGACATGAGCAAGCCGTTTGCGGGCGTGAAGATCCTCGATTTCACGCGCGTGCTCGCGGGCCCCTATGCTTCGTACCAGCTCGCCTTGCTGGGTGCCGACGTCATCAAGATCGAGTCGCGCGAGGGCGACGACATGCGCTTCGGCAATCGCAAGGATGCCTGGGAGAAGCGCGGCCTCGCGGCGCCCTGGATCGCCGTCAATTCGGGCAAGCGTTCGGTCACGTTCGACCTCAAGAAACCCAAAGCGCTGGAAATCATCAAGCACCTGGTCAAGACCGCCGACGTGGTGATGGAGAACTTCCGGCCCGGCGTGATGGAGAAACTTGGCCTGGGCTACGAAACGCTGAAGGAGATCAATCCCCGGCTGATCTACTGCGCCGTGTCGGGCTTCGGCCAGGTGGGGCCGCAAGCCAAGACCGCGGCGTTCGACGGCATGATCCAGGCGATGTCGGGTCTGATGTCGATCACCGGCTTTCCCTCCAACGGTCCGACGCGGGTTGGCTTCGCCGGCGCCGACGTGATGTCGGGCGCGACCGCGGCCTTCGGCGTCGCTTCGGCGCTCTATCAGCGCACCCATACCGGCAAAGGCCAGCTTGTCGACGTCGCCATGATCGACGCTGTGATGGGTTACCTCGCCCAGCAGTTCACTGAACATATGATCACCGGCCGCGTGCACGAGCAGGCCGCGAACCTGTCGGTAACGCGCAAGCCTACCGGCAATCTCTTCAAGACCGAAGACGGCTGGATCGTGCTCGCAGTCATGACCGATCCGCAATTCCAGCGCCTGATGAAGGTGCTGGGGCGCGACGACACGCTCGCCGATCCGCGCTTCTCCGACTGGCCGACACGCATCGCCAACAACACCGCGTTGCACGAGATCATCGAGGCGGTGATGAAGACGGCGACGTCGGCGGACTGGATCGAGCGCTTCTCGAAGAACGACATTCCGGCCGGCCGCGTGCATTCGATTCCCGAGACCGCCCAGCTCGATCTTTTCCAGCACCGCACGGTGCTGCAGACGGTCGAGACCGAGCATGGACCCATCAAGGTGATCGGCTCGGGCTTCCGCCTCGAGCACGGCGGCGGCTCAGTGGACCGGCCGCCGGCGACGCTGGGCCAGCACACCGACGAGGTGCTGCGCGAAGCCGGCTATTCTCCAGCCGAAGTGGCGGAAATGCGCGAAGCCAAGGTCGTCTGAGCCCGTCACCTCGAGGAATATTGATTGGGTGTGCTGCCCCCGGTCCAAACAACGTCCGCCCGACCCGCGGGCGTTTTTCTTTGCCCGACGGGCTCAAAATTGACCCCGATCGGACGCGGCTGGCGACAGCAGGGGCGGCCGACTGACCCCTGCGCCATCGGTGCCAGGCATATCTGACGGAACTCCGGCTCTGCCCTCAGAGTCTTAAATTCATCATCAATTGGCGACGATTCCACAACTCCCAGGCTCAAGGATCGTGCTGGGGGGAGTGCTGGATGACCTCGAATTTCTCGGCATGGGGCCGGGCAGTCCCGCTCGGAGCAGCGGTCGTCGGCTTGGCGCTGGCATCGCCTGCCGCCGCCCAAACGCAGACTCCATCGACCCAGGAACTGCTCGAGCAGATCCGGCTGCTGCAGAAGCGGCTCGAACAACTGGAAGCAGCCGAGAAGCGGCGACAGCAGGACGCCGAGGCGAAGCCACGGACGCCGCAGCGACAGGCGGCTCCCGCGCAGACGGCAAAAATCAACGGGGCTGCCCCCGCCACCGGACCTGGACTGACGCCGAATGCGACGTCTGGGGGCGCCGACGCTGTTGTGACGGCTGCTTCCGGACCGGCCGCCGCCGCGCCGGCGGGCGACCCAGACAAGCCCAACGGTACCTTCATGCTTGGAGCCGCGAAGCTGACGCTCGGCGGCTATATCGATCTTACGAGCTATTACCGCACCAGGAACGAGAACCGCGGCACGGGCACCGGCTACAGCAGCATTCCCTTCAACGGGCCGACCCCGCAGGGCAACACCGGCGAGTTCGGCATGAGCGCCCAGCAAACCCGCCTTGCCCTCAAGCTCGAGGCTCCGGTCGGTCCGGAGGCGAGGCTCATGGCGTACGGCGAGATGGACTTCAACAACGGCTCGGGCGGCGCCAACTCCGTGCAGTCGAACAGCTACACGCCGCGGTTGCGCCAGGCCTTCGCCACGTATGAAGACGATTCATGGCAGGCCTACCTGCTGGCGGGCCAGGCCTGGAGTCTGGCGACACCCTTCAAGAAGGGACTCGATGCTCTCGGGACGTGGCAACCGCCGACGATCGACCACAACTACATGGTCGGCTACGACTACCTGCGCGTGCCGATGGTCCGGGCGGTCAAGGGTTTCGGTAATTTCTGGATGGGCGTCGAGGTCAACACACCGCAGACGGTGTTCGGCGGAACCTCCGCGGTGCCGAGCGGTCAGACGGTGTACACGGGCTATGCTGGCAACACTGGCCTCAACCCGCAGGTCAATTACAGCACCAATGTCGCGCCCGACGTGATCGCCAAGGTCGCGGTGGACACCCGCTTCGGCCACTTCGACGCGTTCGGCGTGGCGCGCTGGTTTCAGGATCAGGTCTCGTTCGGCAACACGAGCGTGAACTATAGCGCTTTCGGCGGGGGCTTCGGCGCCAGCGCGTTCGTTCCCATCGGGCCGTGGGTCGACCTGATGGGCAACGTCATGTACGGCAACGGCATCGGCCGCTATGGCGCCGGCGGACTACCCGATGTCACCTTCACGCCCAACGGCGGCGTGACCACGCTACCACAGGGCATGGGCACCATCGGCGCGGTCGCTCACATCGTACCGAAGGTCGTCGACCTTTACGGCTTCTACGGATGGAACTGGGTCGGTGCCAGCTATTTCCCAAACGGCGGCTACGGCAACCCAACCTTCAACAACGCCGGCTGTTTCAACCCAAACGCAGGGGGGACGGGCTGCGCCGGCAACACGCAGTCCCTCACCGAAGTTACGGCCGGCGTGAATTGGAACGTCTTGCGCGGTCGTTACGGCACGGTCCGCACCGGGCTGCAGTACGGCCACATCGTTCGCACGGCTTACGCCGGCGTCGGGGGCACTCCCAGCGCCATCGAGGATCTGTTCATGTTCAACCTGCGCTTTATTCCGTTCGAGTAAGGCAGGCGCGCCAGAGGCGATTCTTGCCAGGGATCATCGCTTTTCGGGCGATTTCCGAGAGTTTCAGACTTGGGAACCGGGTCGGCGATCGCGTGGCCTCACCGGCCGTCGTAGCTCACCCAAGAAATGGTGGCCAAGGATGCGGCTCTAATTTGCTTCTGGCGCGATCCCGCAGGCGACCTTTGCGCCGCTTCTGCGTTACATGTACGGGCTCAACTCTGGCCGCCGGCCTTGCTCGACGTGGGCCTTTGGGGAGACTCTGACGAGTGAGCCCGTACTACTACTGCTGATCGGTGTCGTTTGGGGGCAAATAGGACGATGAAACGGCTGCGGACCCTTCTCGGGATCGGCTTGGGCTTGGCCATTGTGGCCGGTGGCGGCTGGTTTATCTCGCAGGGCGGAACATCCAAGCTGGTGCCGCCGGCCGGTCGCTCCCCGCCGGGCGCCGGCGTGCCGGTGGGCGTTGCAGCGGCCGTCAAAGGCGATATCCCCGTCGTGCTGCGGGCGCTGGGCACCGTGACGCCGCTCGCCACGGTCAACGTCAAGACGCAGATCACCGGCCAGCTTACCGAGGTCCACTTCAAGGAAGGCCAGCTCGTGAAGCAGGGCGACCTTCTCGCCGTGGTCGACCCGCGTCCCTACGACGTCGCCCTGCAGCAGGCCATCGGCACGATGCAGCGCGACGAGGCCCTGCTCAAGAACGCCCAGACCGACCTCGAACGCTACAAGAAGCTGGTCGCGCAGGACTCCCTTGCCCGCCAGCAGCTCGACACCCAGCAGGCCCTGGTCCGTCAGTACGAAGCGGCCCTGGTCATCAACCAGGCGCTGGTCGATGCCGCCAAGCTCAATGTCACCTATACCAAGATCGTCGCCCCGCTGACCGGCCGCATCGGCCTGCGCATGGTCGACAAAGGCAACTACGTGACGATGGGCGATGCGACGGGCATCTGCGTCATCATCCAGATCCAGCCGATTTCGGTGATCTTCACCATTCCCGAGGATGCCCTGCCGCCAGTGCGCCAGCGCCTCAAGGCTGGTGCATCGCTCGAAGTGCGGGCGCTTGACCGCGCACAAAAGGTCGAACTGGGCCTTGGCAAGCTCGATACCACCGACAACGTGATCGACGTGACCACTGGCACGGTGAAACTGCGCGCCGTCTTCGACAACAAGGACGAGAGCCTTTTTCCCAACCAGTTCGTGAATGTTCGCCTGCTGGTCGACACCGTGAAGGATGCGACCATCGTTCCCGTCGCCGCCATCCAGCGCGGCCAGCCCGGCATCTTCGTCTACCTGGTCAAAGCCGACGATACCGTCGAGATCCGCGTTGTCGAACTCGGTGTTACCGATGGCGAGAGGGTCGCGGTGACGAAGGGCCTGCAGGTCGGCGACCAAGTCGTCATCGATGGCACCGATCGGCTGCGCGAAGGCGCGAAGGTCCGCAAGCCTGCGGCCGGTCCGAGAGCCACGTCCGGCTCGCCCGTCGCGGCGGCGCCACCGGGCGGCGGCAGCGCAGGACGGCCGGCGCGGTCGAACCAGTAGTCCGCCGCGGCATGAATCCGTCGCGGCTTTTCATCGAACGGCCGGTCGGCACTTCGCTGTTGATGGTGGCGATCATGCTGGTCGGCTTGATCGCCTACAAATTCCTGCCTCTGTCGGCGCTGCCGCAGGTCGACTATCCGACGATCCGCGTGCTGACGCTCTATCCCGGCGCCAGCCCCGAAGTCATGACCTCGTCGGTCACCGCGCCGCTCGAGCGGCAGTTCGGCCAGATGCCGGGCCTCAATCAGATGACGTCGACCAGCTCGGCCGGCGCCTCGGCGATCACGCTGCAGTTCGATCTGGCGCTCGGCCTCGACATCGCAGAACAGCAGGTGCAGGCGGCCATCAACGCTGCCGGCAACCTCTTGCCGGGCGACCTGCCGGCGCCTCCGATCTACGCCAAGGTCAATCCTGCCGATGCGCCGGTACTGACGCTCGCCGTCACGTCCAAGACCGAGGCTCTCACCAAAGTCCACGATCTCGTCGACACACGGCTCGCCCAGAAAATCTCCCAGGTCGCCGGCGTCGGCCTGGTCAGCCTCGAAGGTGGCCAGAAGCCCGGCGTGCGGATTCGTGCCAATCCCACGGCACTCGCCGCCTATGGCCTCAACATCGACGACCTGCGCACCACCATCACCAATGCCAACGTCAACACACCCAAGGGCAACTTCGACGGCCCGGCGCGAGCCTACACGATCAACGCCAACGACCAGATTACCGATCCGAACATCTTCCGTGAGGTCGTCGTCGCCTATCGCAATGGCGCGCCGGTCCGGTTGAAGGATGTTGCCACCGTCGAGGAGGGCCAGGAGAACAACCGCATCGCCGCCTGGGTGAACGGAACCCCGGCGGTGATCGTGAACGTCCAGCGCCAGCCTGGCGCCAACGTCATCGAAGTGGTCGATCGCATCAAGGCGCTGCTGCCGCAGTTGCGCGACTCCCTGCCGGTCGCGCTCGACGTGGCCGTCGTTACCGATCGCACGCTCACCATCCGGGCCTCGGTGCGCGACGTGCAGATCGAGCTCACCTTCGCCGTGGTCCTCGTCGTCGCCGTGATCTTCGCCTTCCTGGGCGATGCGCGCGCCACGCTCATCCCGAGCCTGTCGGTGCCGCTGTCTCTGGTCGGCACGCTGGCGGTGATGTACCTGGCGGGCTTCAGTCTCAACAATCTGTCGATCATGGCGCTCACCATTGCGACCGGCTTCGTTGTCGACGACGCCATCGTCATGATCGAGAACATCGCCCGCTACATCGAACGCGGCGAGGATCCCAAGGCGGCGGCACTCAAAGGATCGCGCCAGATCGCTTTCACCGTCGTCTCGCTCACGGTGTCGCTGATCGCCGTGCTTATTCCGCTGCTCTTCATGGCCGACGTCGTCGGCCGCCTGTTCAGTGAGTTCGCGGTCACGCTGTCCGTCACCATCCTGATCTCGGCCCTGGTGTCTCTCACCCTGGTGCCGATGATGTGCGCCCACCTCCTGAAGCAGCGTCCGGCCTCCGCGACCGCCGCCCCGGCTGACGAAGTCCATGCCGAGGCGCAGGCACTGGGCGCGCGCTGGTTCGCGCGGTTGATCGATCTCTACGACCGCTGGCTGATCGTGGTGTTCCGTCACCAGGCGCTGACGCTCCTGGTCGCCGTCGGCACGGTCGTGCTGACCGTCGCGCTCTACGTCGTGGTGCCCAAGGGCTTCTTTCCCGTGCAGGACAACGGCCTGATCCAGGCTGTCACGGAGGCGCCGCAAAGCGTCTCCTTCGCCGCGATGAGCGAGCGCCAGCGCGCGCTCGTGGAGGCGGTCCTGGCCGATCCCGACGTCGAGAGCCTGACGTCGTTCGTCGGAGTTGACGGCACCAACCCGACGCTGAATTCAGGGCGGATGCTGATCAACCTCAAGCCGCGCAGTGCGCGCAGCGCGACGGCGACGGAGATCATCAGGCGCCTGCAGCGCGACACCGCCTCGGTGCAGGGCATCTCGCTCTACATGCAGCCGGCGCAGGATCTGACGATCGATTCCACGGTGAGCCGCACCCAATACCAATTCGTGCTCGAAAGCGCCCGGCCGGAAGACTTCGAAGTATGGGTGCCGAGCCTCATGGAGCGGCTGCAGAAGTTGCCCGAGATCGTCGATGTCACCAGCGACCTGCAGAGCAAGGGTCTGTCGCTCTTCATCAGGATCGATCGCGATGCCGCCGCACGCTTCGGCGTCACCACCGCCACGGTCGACAATGTCCTCTACGATGCGTTCGGCCAGCGCATCGTGTCGACGGTCTATACACAGTCCAACCAGTATCGAGTGATCTACGAAGTCGATCCTTCGATGGCGGGCTCCCTCGACTCGCTCGCCAATCTCTATCTGCCGGGCTCGGCGAGCGGCAAGCAGGTGCCATTGTCGGCGATCGCCACTTTCGAGGAGCGCGCCGCGCCGCTGAGGCTCGATCGCTACGGGCAATTCCCCGCCACGACGATCTCGTTCAACCTGGCGCCGGGCGCCGCCCTCGGCCATGCCGTCGATGCGATCGTTGCCGCGCAAAGCGAGATCGGCATGCCGCGGTCGATCACCAGCCACTTCCAGGGTGCGGCGCTCGCCTTCCAGAAGTCGCTCAACAGCCAGCTCCTGCTGATCCTGGCCGCCATTGTCACGGTCTACATCGTGCTGGGCGTGCTTTACGAAAGCTACATCCACCCCATCACGATCCTGTCGACCCTGCCGTCGGCGGGCATCGGCGCGCTGTTGGCGCTGCTGCTGGCGGGCTCGGACCTCAGTGTCGTTGCCATCATCGGCATCGTGCTGCTGATCGGCATCGTCAAGAAGAACGCCATCATGATGATCGACTTCGCTCTCGATGCCGAACGCCACCAGGGGAAGACGCCTCGTGAAGCCATCCATCAGGCCTGCCTGCTGCGCTTCCGTCCCATCCTGATGACGACGGTCGCGGCAATGGTCGGCGCCCTGCCGCTGATGCTGGGCTCGGGCACGGGATCGGAACTGCGCCAGCCACTCGGCCTCACCATCGTCGGTGGCCTGATCGTCAGCCAGATCCTGACGCTTTTCACGACTCCCGTGATCTATCTCGCTTTCGACCGGCTCGGCCGCCGCCTTCGCGGCATGCCGCTCGACACGCCGCGCCACCCATTGGTGGGCGCCCCCGAGGCGCAACAGCCGTGAATCTTTCGGCTCCCTTCATCGCGCGGCCCGTCGCAACGACCCTGCTGACGATTGGATTGGCGCTGGCCGGCATGGTGGCCTTCACCGGCCTTGCTGTGTCGCCGCTGCCCAAGGTGGAGTTCCCCACCATCCAGGTCACGGCCACGCTGCCCGGCGCCTCGCCCGAGACGGTCGCCACCAGCGTGACCACGCCGCTCGAGAGGCGGCTGGGCGCGATCGCCGGCGTCAGCGAGATCACCTCGTCCAGCTCGGTCGGAAATTCACGCATCACGCTGCAGTTCGACCTGTCGCGCAGCATCGACGGCGCGGCACGGGACGTCCAGGCGGCGATCAATGCAGCGCGTGCCGACATGCCGGCCGATCTGCGCAGCAATCCGACGTATCGCAAGGTCAATCCGGCCGATGCGCCGGTGATGGTCCTGGCGCTTACCTCCAACACACTGGGCCAGGGCCGCCTCTACGATGCCGCCTCGAACGTCCTGCAGCAGAAGCTGTCGCAGGTCGCCGGCGTGGGCCAGGTGTCGCTGGGCGGCAGCTCGCTGCCGGCGGTGCGCGTCGAGATCAATCCCAGCGCGCTCACGCAGTACAGGATCGGACTCGAAAGCGTCCGCGCCGCGATCGCCGCGGCCAACGCCAACGCGCCCAAGGGCGCGCTCGAAGTCGGCGAGAGGCGCTACCAGATCTACGCCAATGACCAGGCGCGGGCGGCCGAGGAGTACCGTTCCCTCGTCATCGCCTGGCGCAACGGCTCGCCGGTGCGGTTGTCGGACGTGGCCGAGGTCATCGATTCGACGGAGAACATCCGCAACGAGGGCCAGGCCAACGGCAAGCGCTCGGTGCTGGTCATCATCAACCTGCAGCCGAATGCCAATATCATCGAGACCGTTGACCAGGTGAAGGCCCTGCTGCCCGAGCTGCAGGCGGCGATGCCCAACGACGTCGACCTCGCGGTGGTCAGCGACCGCACCACGACGATCCGCGCCGCGCTGCGCGAAGTCGAGCAGGCACTGATCATCAGCGTGATCCTGGTCGTGCTGGTGACCTTCGCCTTCCTGCGATCGGCCCGCGCCGGCTTCGTGGCGGCGGTCGCGGTGCCGGTGTCGCTGATCGGCACCTTCGGGGCCATGTATCTGTTGGGCTACAGTCTCAACAACCTGTCGCTGATGGCGATGACCATCGCCGCGGGCTTCGTCGTCGATGATGCCATCATCGTGCTGGAGAACATCTCGCGCCATATCGAGGCGGGAATGTCGCGGGTCGACGCGGCCCTTCAGGGCGCCCGGGAGGTCGGCTTCACCGTCGTCTCCATGAGCCTGTCGCTGATCGCGGTGTTCATCCCGATCCTGCTGATGAGCGGCATCGTCGGCCGCCTGTTCCGCGAGTTCGCCGTCACGCTGTCGATCGCGATCCTCATTTCCATGGTCGTGTCGCTCACGACGACGCCCATGATGTGTGCCTTCGTGCTGCGCCGTCACGATGGCCGGAAGGAGGGGCCGTTTTTCCGCGCAAGCGAGCGTGCCTTCGGTGCCATGCAGTGGGCCTACGGGCGCAGTCTCGGCCTGGTGCTGCGCCATCCGCTTCTGACGATGCTGGTCTTTCTCGCCACCGTACTGCTCAACATCCACCTCTATGTGACCATCCCCAAGGGCTTCTTCCCGCAGCAGGACACCGGCCGCATCGTGGGCGGCATCCGTGCGGACCAGAGCATCTCGTTCCAGGCGATGCGCCGGAAGTTTCGCCAGTTCATGGAGATCATCCGTGCAGATCCGGCGATCGAGAGCGTCGCGGGCTTCACCGGCGGCTTTCAGACCAACTCGGGCTTCGTTTTCGCCACCCTGAAGCCGCTCGCCGAGCGCAAGGAAACGGCCGATCAGGTCATCGCCCGCCTGCGCCCGCGCCTGTCGCAGGTTGCTGGCGCCACTCTCTTTCTGCAGGCGGTGCAGGACATCCGGGTTGGCGGCCGCCAGGCCAATGCCCAGTACCAGTTCACCCTGCAGGCGGATTCATTGCCCGACCTCTACACCTGGGGGCCGAAGCTGGTCGAAGCATTGAAGGCGGACTCCTCGGTCGTCACCGACGTCGACTCAGACCAGCAGCAGCGGGGCCTGCAGGTCAATCTCACCATCGACCGCGATGCTGCGGCCAGGCTCGGCGTGTCGACCCGCAGCATCTCTGCCACGCTCTACGACGCCTTCGGCCAGCGCCAGGTCTCGACCATCTACAATACGCTCAACCAGTATCATGTCGTGATGGAGGTCTCGCCCGAGTACTGGGCAAGTCCGGAGGGCTTGAAGGACATCTACGTCAGCACGTCGGGCGGGGCGATCAGCGGCGCCCAGGCCACCGGCGCCATTGTCTCGGCGGCGCCGGCGAAAGCCGGCGTCGTCGACCCGGCCCAGGCGGTTCGCAACCAGCGCACCAACCAGATTGCCGTCAGCGGCCGCGGCTCGGCGTCGACCGGGGCGGCCGTCAGCACCACGCCCGAGACGATGGTGCCGCTCTCCTCCGTCACCCGCTACGAATTCGGCACCACGCCGATCGCCGTCAATCACCAGGGCCTGTTCGTGGCCAGCACGATCTCGTTCAACCTGGTGCCCGGCAAGACGCTGAGCGATGCCATCGGCTTTGTGAACGGCGTGATGGCGGAAATCGGCATGCCGGCCAGCATTCACGGCTCGTTCCAGGGCACGGCACGGGCGTTCCAGCAATCGACGACCAACCAGCTCCTGCTCGTGCTGGCGGCACTCGTTGCCGTCTACATCGTGCTCGGAATCCTCTATGAGAGTTACATCCACCCGATCACCATCCTGTCGACCCTGCCGTCGGCCGGCATCGGGGCGCTGCTGGCGCTCAAGTTCGCAGAGGTGGAGTTCAGCATCATCGCCATGATCGGGGTGCTGTTGCTGATCGGCATCGTGAAGAAGAACGCCATCATGATGATCGACGTGGCGCTGGAGCGCGAGCGCAATGAGGGGCTCGATCCGCGCATCGCGATCTACGAGGCCTGCCTGCTGCGGTTCCGGCCCATCCTGATGACGACCATGGCGGCCATCCTGGGCGCCCTGCCGCTGGCGCTGGGATACGGCGAAGGCGCCGAGTTGCGCCGGCCCCTCGGCATCTCGATCATCGGCGGCCTGATCGTCAGCCAGATCCTCACCCTCTATACGACACCTGTGATCTACCTTTACCTCGACCGCTTCCGACGTCGTGACCGCGACCGTCCGAGCCGCATTGCCCGCGCCATGGGTGGCGGCGCCGGAGTCCCGGCATGAGGCGGATGGCGGGTCTCCTTTGTCTTCTGTCCCTGGCCGGTTGCCTGGTCGGGCCTGACTACCAGCGCCCGCCGCCCGCCAGCCCGCCGACGGCCGAATTCAAGGAAGGCGGAGTCGATTTCCGGCTGGCCGTGCCTCGCGATACGGTCGATCGCGGACCCTGGTGGCAGATCTATGGCGATCCGACGCTTGATCGACTCGCTGCCCAGGTCGACATCTCCAACCAGACTCTGAAGGCCTCCGAGGCGGCCTACCGCCAGGCGCGCGCGCTCGTGCGCCAGGATCAGTCGGGCCTCTACCCGTCGATCACCGCCACCGGCAGCACGCAGCAGACCGGAACCGGCACGCTGCGTGGCGGCGGCGCGATCATCACGACCACGAACCAGAGCGGCAATGTCACCAGCAGTGCGAGCCAGTATTCGGTCGGCGGCGCGCTCTCCTGGGAGATCGACGTCTGGGGCAGCATCCGCCGCACGATCGAGGCCGATTCGGCGGCGGCCCAGGCCAGCGCCGGCGATCTTGCGGCGGCACGACTCTCGGCCCAGGCCGATGTCGCCATCAATTATTTCTCGCTGCGCGTCTCCGACCAGCGGACCAGGCTGTACCAGGAGACCGTAACGGCCTACGCACGGTCGCTGCAGATCGTGCAGAACCAGGTCGATGCGGGCATCGCCTCGCGGGTCGACCTGACACAGGCGCAGACGCTCTACCAGCAGGCACGGTCGCTTCTGGTGGCCGAAGGCATCAACCGCGCCATATTCGAGCATGCGATCGCCGTGCTGATCGGCAAGGCGCCCTCCGAGTTCCACCTGGACCCGGGAGTCCCGCCGCAGAACGTGCCGACGGTCGACGCCGGCATCCCGTCGGAGCTGCTGGAACGGCGGCCCGACATCGCCTCGGCCGAGCGCCAGATGGCCTCCGCCAACGCCCGGATCGGCGTGGCGCAGGCGGCCTACTATCCAAGCATCTCGCTGGGAGGCGCCATCACCTTCCTGAGCGGCGGATTCGGCACTTTGTTTCAGCTGGGCTCATCGGTGTGGTCGCTCGGCCCGCAGTTCGCCGCCACGCTGGTCGACGGCGGGGCACGCGCGGCCCAGGTCGAAGGCGCGCGCGCAGGCTACGACAACACCGTGGCGACCTACCGCCAGACCGTGCTGACCGCTTTCCAGCAGGTCGAGGACGCGCTCGTCCAGCAGCGCCTCCTGGTCCAGCAGGAGCAGGTCCAGCGCGCCGCCGTCGCCGCGGCGCGCGAAGCCGAGCGGCTGTCGCTCAACCAATACCGGATCGGCACCATTCCCTACACGACCGTCGTGCAAACCCAAACGTCGGCGCTGTCGGCCGAGCAAACCTTGCTCAACATCCGGCTCAATCGTCTGATTGCCAGCGCCAACCTGGTGAAGGCGATAGGCGGTGGCTGGCGCGCCAGCGACCTGCCGCCGCCGACACCGATCGGCGGTCTCGATCAGACACCCCAATCTCCTGTTCCCAAGCCTGCTACGCCGCAGAGCACGTCGGCGACGCCAGCTGCCCAGAACACCCCCGTCCCCAAGGCGTGGTGGAAGCTCTGGTAGGCTTCTGCAACGGCTGACGGCGATCTAGGATCGGCCCATGGCGGAACCAGCGATCCGCAAGATCATCCATGTCGACATGGATGCGTTCTATGCGTCCGTCGAGCAGCGCGACGATCCTGCATTGCGCGGCCGTCCCGTGGCGGTGGGCGGGCGGGAGCGCGGCGTGGTGATGGCGGCCAGCTACGAGGCCCGCACCTTCGGCGTGCGCTCGGCCATGCCCTCGGCCACGGCCAAGCGGCTGTGTGCCGAGCTGGTGTTCGTGAAGCCGCGCTTCGATGTCTACAAGGAGGTGTCGCGCCAGATCCGCGCCATCTTCCTCGACTACACGCCGCTGGTCGAACCGCTGTCGCTCGACGAGGCCTATCTCGACGTCACGACCAACCTCAAGGACATGCCCTTGGCCTCGGAGATCGCGCGCGAGATCCGCGCCAGGATCCTCGAACAGACCGGCCTCACCGCCTCGGCCGGCGTCTCCTACAACAAGTTCCTGGCCAAGCTGGCCTCGGATCAGCGCAAGCCCAATGGGCAATATGTGATTCCGCCCGAGAAGGGCCCGGCCTTCGTCGAAAGCCTGCCGGTCGGCAGGTTCCACGGCGTTGGGCCGGCGACCGAAGCCAAGATGAAGCGGCTCGGCATCAACACCGGGGCCGATCTGAAGGCGCAGACTCTCGAATTTCTGCAGGCGTATTTCGGCAAATCGGGACCTTATTACCATGCCATCGCCCGTGGCCAGGACGGGCGGCAGGTCGTGCCCAACCGGCCGCGCAAGTCGGTCGGTTCGGAGACGACATTTATGCAGGACCTCGGCCGGCCGGCTGAAGTGGAGGCCGGCATCGCCTCTGTTCTGGAAGACGTCTGGAGCTATTGCGAGAAGAACGGCATCGCCGGGCGGACGGTGACGGTGAAGATCAAATATGCCGACTTCCAGATCGTGACCCGCAGCCGCACGCTGCTCGAGGCGCCCGCCGACAAGGCGATGCTGGAACGCGTCAGTGTCGAGCTGGTGCGGTCCATCTTTCCCCTGGAGAAGAAAGTGCGGCTGCTGGGCGTCTCGCTGCACAATCTCTATCGGCCGGATGAGGCCGCGGCGCCGCCCCAGCTCACGCTGGGGCTGGTCTGACGACACCTAGACCGCGATTTCGGCCACCATCTTTTTCAGCAGAGCCGCATCGGGGTAGATGCCGAAGCCCGCCTGCACATTGTCCTTCATGTGCTCGGGCTTGCCGGTGCCGGGAATGACACAGGTGACGGCGGGGTTCGCCAGGACGAACTTGAGCAGGATCTGGGCCCAGCTCGTGGCCCCGATCTCGCCCGCCCAGTCGGGCAGCTTGCGGCTCAGCAGCTTGCGCAACAGCCCACCACCGCCGAACGGCTGGTTCACGATGACCGCTATGCCGCGCTCCGCGGCGAGCGGCAGCAGGCGGCGTTCGACCGCGCGGTCGTCGAGCGCATAGTTCAGCTGCACGAAGTCCCACTTCTCCGCCCGCATCACCGCCTCGAGCTCGGCGTGGGCGCTTTGCGTGTAGTGCGTGACACCCATCAATCGGATGCGGCCCTCGGCCTTCCAGGCGCGGAGCGTCGGCAGGTGAGCCCGCCAGTCGAGAAGATTGTGGATCTGCATCAGGTCGATGCGGTCGGTCTTGAGCAGCCGCATCGACTGGCGCATCTGGGCGACGCCGCTGTCGTGGCCCGACGTCCAGACCTTGGTGGCGATGAATGCCTTGTCGCGAGTCTTGGACGCGGCCAGCAGGTCGCCGACCACAGCCTCGGCCGAGCCGTACATCGGCGAGGTGTCGATCACCGAGCCGCCGGCCTCGAACAGGATGCGCAGCACCTCGGCCAGCGGCGCGCGATCTTCCGGCTTGGCGCCGACATCGAAGGTCCGCCAGGTGCCGCAGCCGACAACGGGCAGCATTTCGCCGTTCGACGGAATCTTGCGTTGATGCATGCGTGCTCCCGGAACTGTCTGCGCAACGCTCCGCCCCGCGGTAAGCACGGCAGCGCCGGCGATTCCGAGAAATGTAGAGCGCGTCAGGGTCATGATGCGAGCGAACCTCGAGCGACTGTCGAAACGATACCGTCACATTGCTCCACGACGGAGTCCTCAATAGCAGGATTGAAAGAATCTTCCGCCATATTGATGCCGTATGCGGAGTCTCTGCTGCGCCCCGAGGGCGATTCGACAATCACGACCATTGCCGGATTGCTGGAGTGGAACCATCTCAGGCGAGACCAGGGAGAACACCATGTCCGAACCCTTCGTTGTCGAGGTCTGGGGCGAGCCTGCAGGCATCGTCCTCAAGGAAGGCAATGCCTTCCGCTTCCATGCGGTCGCCCGCCCGTTCTTCGAGCTGGACGGCGTGCAGTTCACGACCCCCGGCCACGCCAGGCTGGCTGCAGCGCGGCTGCAGTCGGCACCGGTGATCGAGAGGCCGTGCGGCTAGCTTGACCTCGGATGCGCCAGCGTATTCCCTCGGAGACGGAGGGAATACCAATGACCGGCACCAACAGTAAAAAACCTGCTGATCTGCGTAGCGCGCGCTGGTTTGCGCCCGATGACCTGCGCGCCTTCGGCCACCGCTCGCGCGCCATGCAGATGGGCTACGCACCGGAGGAGTGGGCCGGCAGGCCGGTCATCGCCATCCTCAACACCTGGTCGGATGCCCAGCCCTGTCACATGCACTTCAAGACCCGCGTCGACGACGTGAAGCGCGGCATCCTGCAGGCCGGCGGCTTCCCGATGGAACTGCCGGCGTTGTCGCTGTCGGAAAGCTTTCTGAAGCCCACGACGATGCTCTACCGCAACCTGCTCGCCATGGACGCCGAGGAACTGTTGCGCGGACATCCTGTGGATGGCGTCGTGCTGATGGGCGGCTGCGACAAGACCACGCCGGCCCTGCTGCTGGGCGCCATCAGCATGGGCCTGCCCACGATCTACCTGCCGGCCGGGCCGATGCTGCGCGGCAACTGGAAGGGCAAGGTGCTGGGTTCGGGCTCCGACGCCTGGAAATACTGGGACGAGCGCCGCGCCGGCAAGATTTCCGACTCGGACTGGGTCGATGTCGAGGCCGGCATCGCGCGAAGCTACGGCACCTGCATGACCATGGGCACCGCCGCCACCATGATGGCCATGGCCGAGACGCTGGGCATGACCCTGCCCGGGGCCTCGTCGATTCCAGCCGCCGATGCCAACCACATCCGCATGAGCGCCGAGACCGGCCGCCGCATCGTCGAGATGGTGTGGGAGGATCTCACGCCGAAGAAGATCATGAGCAGGGATGCGTTCCTGAACGCGATCACCGTGGCCATGGCGGTCGGCTGCTCGACCAACGCCATCATTCATCTGATCGCGATCGCGCGGCGGGCGGGCCAAGACATCGGCCTCGACGATTTCGAGCGCGCCAGCCGCACGGTGCCGGTGATCGCCAACATCCGGCCGAGCGGCGACAAGTACCTGATGGAGGATTTCTTCTATGCCGGCGGCCTGCCCGGCCTGATGGAGCAGATCCGCGGCCAGCTTCATCTCAAGGCGATGACCGTCACCGGCAAGACCCTGGGCGAGAACATCAAGGGCGCCGAGATCTATAACGACGACGTCATCCGCACGCCTGCGAATGCAATCTACAAGGAGGGTGCGCTCGCGGTGCTCAAGGGCAACCTCGCGCCCGACGGCTGCGTCATCAAGCCGTCGGCCTGCGCGCCGAAGTTCCTGAAGCACACCGGTCCGGCGCTGGTGTTCGACGACTATCCGTCGATGAAGGAAGCGATCGACCGCGACGATCTCGACGTCACGGAAGACACCGTGCTGATCCTGCGCAATGCCGGCCCCCAGGGCGGGCCCGGCATGCCGGAGTGGGGCATGCTGCCGATTCCGAAGAAGCTGGTGAAGCAGGGCGTGCGCGACATGGTGCGCCTCTCCGACAGCCGCATGAGCGGCACCAGCTACGGCGCCTGCATCCTGCATGTCTCGCCGGAGTCCTACATCGGCGGGCCGCTGGCGCTGGTGAAGACCGGTGACATGATCTCGCTCGACGTCGACAAGCGCACCATCGACATGAACGTCTCGGACGCGGAGCTGGCCAAGCGCAAGGCCGCCTGGAAGAAGCCCGAGCCGCGCTACGAGCGCGGCTACGGCTGGATGTTCACCCGGCACATCAAGCAGGCCAACGAAGGCTGCGACTTCGATTTCCTAGAAACCTCGTTCGGCGCCCCGGTGGCCGAACCGTCGATCTATTGATCGGACGGACCGCGGGCCTCCAGGCCCGCTCATGATGTTGAGCGGGCTCGAGGCCCGTGGTCCGAAGAAGAGGAGAACCCCAAGATTCTCAAGAACGAAACCCGCGACAAGCTGAAGACCATCAGCACCGCCACGGTCGCCACCGCGCTGTTCAAGCGTGGCTTTCGGACACAGGTCATCCAGGACGTCCATCCGTTGTCGCCCGTCCAGCCGGTATTGGTCGGTGAGGCTTTTACGCTGCGCTATATGCCGGCGCGCGAGGACTTGAATCAGCTGCCCGTGTTCCGCGACCGCGCCCATCCGCAGCGCAAGGCGATCGAGGAATGTCCGCCGGGGGCCGTCTTGGTGATGGACAGCCGCAAGGATGCGCGTGCGGCCTCCGCGGGTTCGATCCTGGTGACGCGGCTGATGAAGCGCGGCGTTGCCGGCGTCGTTACCGATGGCGGCTTCCGCGACTCCGCCGAGATCGCCCGCCTGGGCTTTCCGGCCTACCACCATCGTCCCAGCGCGCCGACCAACCTCACGCTCCATCAGGCAATCGATATCAACGTGCCGATCGGCTGCGGCGACGCGCCGGTGTTTCCCGGCGACGTGATCCTGGGCGACAGCGACGGCGTCGTCGTCATCCCCGCCAACCTTGCCGACGAGATCGCCGAGGAGGCCTATGAGATGACCGCTTTCGAGGATTTCGTCACCGAGCAGGTCAACAACGGCATGGCCATCTACGGTCTCTATCCTGCGACCAACGAGCAGACGCGGGTCGATTTCGCCGCTTGGCGAAAGATCAAGGGACGCTAGCCGCCGAGGCTATTGTCATCTCGGGCGAAGCGGGAGACCTTTGAGCATCACTCAAAGGAAGGAATCACCTTGATCAAGCGCAAGCAACGCATTCCCATGCGCGACCTCGCGACCATGGCGCCCGAGGATCGCGAGACCGTCGAAAAGAATGCGATGAACGGCCAGATCTTCAACATCTTCAAGGTGCTGGCGCATCATCCCAAGCTGGTGAAGCGCTGGACGCCGTTCGCCGGCCATGTGCTCGGCAAGCAGACCCTGGCCTTCCGCGACCGCGAACTCCTGATCCTGCGCATCGGCTGGTTGAACCAGGCCGAGTATGAATTCGCGCAGCACGAGCTGATCGCCAAGAAGGGTGGTGTCACCGACGCCGACGTCGAGAACGTCAAGAAGGGCCCCAAAGGTGCCTGGAGCGAGCACGAGGCGGCGCTGATGCAGGCGGCCGACGACCTCTACGAAAATTCCGTGGTCTCCGATGCCACCTGGGCGGTGCTGTCGAAGAAATACTCGACCGAGCAGCTCATGGACGTGGTCTTCACCATCGGCCAGTACAATCTCGTCTCGTGGGCGCTGAACAGTTTTGGCGTGCCGCTCGACGACTTCCTGCCGGGTGCCAAAAAGGCCTGAGGAGAGGCGTGAAGCCGCCGATGCGGTACGGGCGTGGTGTCTGTGCTGGCACTGCAAGCAGCCTCGCGAAATCCGCGATGCTGATTTGCGAAAGGCGATTCACAGGTTCAGCCGAATTCGGCCTAAGTTTTCGCTATCGTCGTACGGGGCCTGTTTGTCTCAACCTGGTGTGACACCTTCGGGTGTGACACCGCCGGCCCCGGCGATGACTGTGGCTAAAACTCCAGCAGGTTTTCGCGCAACGTCTTGTGCGCATAGGCCTTGCGGGTGAGACCGCGGCGCTGCAGTTCCGGGACCAGCCCGTCGCACACTTCCATGATGTAGCGCCGGTCGAAATAGCCGTTGAACAGCAGGAAGCCGTCGCCGCCGACCTCTTCCATGATGTCCTGCATCATGCCGGCGACATGGTCCGAGGTGCCGGTGAAGTCGATGCCGGCCTTGCTGGCATAGCTCTGTACGATCGAGCGCGGCGTCTTGCCGATCCATTTGGCCAGCGACGACTGGTGGCCGTTGGTCGTCAGCTCCGGCAGCGGCGTGTCGAGGTCGAACTTGGAGAAGTCGATGCCGGTGAGGCGCGACATGCCGGAGAGCTGCATGTCCATGTGCTCCTCCGCGGCCAGGCGTTCGAGCACGCGCCGCTCGCGCGCGGCCTCCATCGTCGTGTCGACGATCGGGTAGGCCAGGAACAGCACCTTTATGTCGTCGGGGTTGCGGCCCAGCGCCACGGCGCGGCGTCGCACGTCCTCGCGATAGGCCTTCATCGCCTCGATGCTGCCGCCGCCGTCGGTGATGATCGTGTCGGCCCAGCGCGACGCAAAGGCCTGGCCGCGCGGCGAGCCGCCGGCCTGGCAGATCGGCACCCGCCCCTGCGGCGAGCGCGGCGCGTTGAGCGGCCCGCGGCACTTGAAGTATTTGCCCTCGTGGAACACCGGATGGACTTTCGAGCCGTCGGCGAACATCGGTCGGTCGCGGTCCAGCACCACGGCGTCGGGCTCCCACGCCTCCCAGAGTTTGGTGACCAGGTCGGCGAACTCGTCGGCCACGTCGTAGCGCTCGTCGTGCGGACGTTGCGACTCGTGGCCGTAGTTCTGCGCGGCGCCGTCATTGCTGCTGGTGACGCAGTTCCAGCCGATCCGGCCCTCGGTCACGTGATCGAGCGTGTTGACCAGCCGGGCCAGCAGGAAGGGCGGGTATTCGCTGGTGGAGAGTGTCGGTACCAGCCCGAGATGCTTGGTCGCCTGCGCGAGATAGGACACCAGCACGGCGGGATCGAGTTTGGGCGTGCTGGCGGCGTACTTCAGGTAGGTGTCGTGGCTGCCCTGGTAGGTGTAGGGCAGCATCGAGGAATCCTCGATGATCATGTAGTCCATGCACGCCCGTTCCATGCCCTTGGCCAGGTCGATGAACAGGTCGGGCATCATCCAGCGACCGGCGTCGGCGCCGGGCCAGGCCGAGCGCCAGCTCTTGGGGCCGTAGCCCTGCGACAGAAACCAGGCGAGATGGAAGGGTTGCTTTGCCATTGTCCGAGATTATCTGCAAAACCTCTGCCAGCCGAGCGTAACGGACGGGATTCATGACCACGGGCATTCTTTTCGTCTGCAGCGGCAACACCTGCCGCTCGCCGATGGCGGTGGGCGTGATGCGCTCCCTCGCGCATCGTGCCGGGCTCACGCATGTCTTCGAGGTCGACTCCGCCGGCACCGGCGTGCGCCAGGGGGGCCAGCCGCCGAACCGGCACGCCCTGGAAGCCGCCGCCCGTCGCGGCCACGACATCGCCGGCATCCGGTCGCGGGCGTTGACCGCCTCGGACATCGCGCGCTTTTCCCATCCGCTGGCGATGGAGCGCACGCACCTCGCGGCGATGCATGCGCTGGCACCGGTGGGCCTGGCCGGCCGGCCGCGCCTGTTCGCAGGCGACGACATCGCCGATCCCTTTGGCGGCACCGCCCAGGATTACGAGCGCGCGCTGGATCTGATCGAAGCCGGCTGCGCCCGACTATTCGACGAGCTGCGTCAGGCCGGATCGAAGTAGTGAATTTCGTACAACATGCAGCCCGTCTCGGATTTGAACGGGCCGTGGACGACGAGAGGCGGGCGGCAGCAATAGGTATTGGCCGGGAATTTCTCGCCGCCCTGTCCGTTCTCGTCGTTGCCGACGATGAACTCGCCTGACAGCACGAAAACTTCCTCCCAGTAATTGTGCCAGACCGGCGCTGTCGTATAGGTGCCGGGCGCGAAGCGCAGAAGTCGGGTCCGCGTGCCGCTGCCCTGCTTTTCATCGAGAGCGCCGGAAAGGATCTTCTGCTGCACGCCGGGCGGATAGCCTTCGGGCGTTTCCCAGCCGCTGCTCATGTCGAGTGCGTGAAATTCCCGATGTGCCTTGTTGACGACCATGCTGCTCCCCCATCCGGTTGGCGAAATGGATACGCCCGCCACAAGCATGTCGCAATGCAGCAAGCCTTGCCACGATGATCGGACGCTGGTCTCCTTCGCTCTCCCAAGAAAAGGAATACTCACGCCATGCCAAGCGACACCACCTATGACTACATCGTCGTCGGTGCCGGCTCGGCAGGCGCGGTGGTGGCCTCGCGACTGACGGAGAGCGGCGCCTATCGCGTGCTCCTGCTGGAGGCGGGGACCCAGGGCTCGAACTTCTTCTGGTCGAAGGTACCGGTCGGCGTCGCCAAGATGATCGACGATCCGGCGGTCAACTGGTGCTACGCCTCGGAGCCCGACGAGGGCTCGGGCGGGCGGGCCATTGCCGTGCCGCGCGGCCGCATGCTGGGCGGCTCCAGCTCGATCAACGGCATGGTCTATATCCGCGGCCAGGCGCAGGACTACGATCACTGGGCCCAGCTCGGCAACCGCGGCTGGAGCTACCAGGACGTGCTGCCGGTGTTCAAGCGCATGGAGCGCTTCGAGGGCGGCTCCGACGAGTTCCGCGGCCGCGACGGCATCCTCCCGGTCACCCACACGCCGCGTAACAAAGTGCCGCTGCTCGAGAAGATGATCGCGGCCGCCGAGACGATCGGCTTGCCCTACAACGCCGACCAGAACGGCGCCTCGCAGGAAGGCATCGGCATGTCGCAGGTGACGATCGCCAAGGGCCGTCGCCAGAGCACCGCTTACTGCTATCTCGATCCCGCCCGCGGCCGCGTCAACTTCACCATCGAGCAGGGCGCGATGGCCGGGTCGCTGATCATCGAAGGCAAGCGTTGCGTCGGCGTGCGCTATTCCGTGAACGGCGCGCCGCGAGAGGCGCGGGCCACGCGGGAGGTCATCGTCTCGGGCGGCTCGATTAATTCGCCGAAGCTGCTGGAACTCTCGGGTATCGGCCAGGGCGAGCGGCTCAGAGCGCTGGGCATCGCGCCGGTCCACGAGCTTCAGGGCGTCGGCGAGAATTTGCGCGACCATTATTCGCCGCGCATGAAGTTCGCGATTACGGGCAGGAACCTCACCTTCAACGACAATGCGCGCGGCTGGCGGTTGGCGCGCGAGGCGCTGAAGTACGCGCTGTTCCGCGAGGGCTTCCTCGCCTCGACGGCGGTGCCGATCCGGCTCTATTTCCGCACGCGCGTGGGCCTCGACTCGCCCGACGCCACGATCTCGATCGCGCCCTTCCTCTACGAGATGATCGGCAAGGAGCGGCGCGTCTCGGCCCGCAAGGGCATCACCATGAACGTGAACGTGCTGCGCTCCGAGAGCACCGGCTCGGTCCACATCAAGTCGGCCGATCCCGCCGAGCCGCCGGCGATCCGCTTCAACTTCCTGTCCACCGACCACGACCGCGACGGCATCGTGAAGGTGCTGCGCAAGGGCCGCGAGCTGATGGCGACCTCGCCGCTCAAGGAGATCACCGGTGAGGAGATCGCGCCTGGCGCGCACCTGCAGAGCGACGCCGAGCTGCTGGAATGGGTGCGCCACAACGCCGAGACGACCTATCACCCGGTCGGCACCTGCAAGATGGGCAACGACCCGCGCTCGGTCGTCGATCCCGAGTTGCGCGTGCGCGGGCTGCAGGGGCTCCGAGTCGCCGACGCCTCGATCATGCCGACACTCACCAGCGGCAACACCAACGCGCCCACCATCATGATCGGCGAGAAGTGTGCCGAGATGGTTCTGGCGGCGGCTGCGGCACGCAGGAGCGCCGCGTGAAGTTCGGCGTCACCGTCGTCCCGCGCGTCTCCGACTGGAAGCTGTTCGTCGACCTCGAGACGATGGGCTATGACGCCGCCTGGGCGGCCGATTCGCAGATGCTCTATTCCGACGCCTATGCCGTGCTGGCGCTGGCGGCGGCCAACACCTCGCGTATCCGGCTCGGCACCGGCGTGTCGGTGGCGGGGGTGCGGTTGGCGCCGGTCACCGCGCATTCGATCGCCACCATCAACAAGCTCGCGCCCGGCCGCGTGTTCCTGGGCATCGGCACCGGCCACACCGCGATGCGCGTCATGGGCAAGGATCCGATGAAGGCTGCCGCCTTCCGCGAGTATCTCCGCGTGCTGCGCGCCCTGCTGCATGGTGAGGAAGTCGACTATGCGCTGCCTGGGACTCCTGAGGGGGAGAAAAGCGACATCCGCTTCCTGCATCCCGATGATGGCTTCATCGATGTCGCCCATCCGGTGCCGATCTATGTCGCGGCCGACGGCCCGCTGGCGCTGAAGACGGCCGGCGCCTACGGCGACGGGCGGGTGTGCTCGCACAACCAGACCAAGGCGCGGCTCCAGAAGAGCTATGACGTGATGCGCGAGGGCGCCTCCGCGGTGGGCCGTGTTCTTCCCGGCAACTTCCACACGGCAGCGCTCGGCTATGCCTGCGTGCTACGGCCCGGCGAGAGTATGACCTCCGACCGGGTCATCGACGAGATCGGCCCGATGGCCGCGGCGTCGCTGCATTACTGGTGGGAGCTCTACCAGAAGGATGGCGACACCAGCACGGTGGCCGGCCGCTGCCGCAACCTGTGGGACGAATATCTCGCCTTCACCGAGAAGATGGAGACGCCGCCCGACAGGCGCTACCAGCAGGTCCATCTCGGCCATTGCGCGTTCCTGCCGCCGGAGGAGCGCCGGTTCATCACCGAGGACCTGATCCGTGCCACCGGCGGGCTGGTCGGCACGCCCGAGGAGATCGTCGCCATGTTGCGCGAGCGCGAGGCGATGGGCCTCGGCGAGATCACGCTGCTGCCGGCCATGGCCGAGGCGCGCCGCAATCTCAAAGACTTCGCAAAGATGGTGATCGCGCGTTACTAGATTAGGGAGAAGCCATGAACGCTACGACGTCGTCCACCGCAATCAGTGCGCACCTGGCCGTGCGGAAGGACTGGCTCGCCCGGCGCCGCGAGGACGTGCTCGAGCCGGACCTGCCGATCATCGATCCGCACCATCACCTGATCGACCGGCCGGAGAGCGGGACGTACCTGCTGCCCGACCTGCTGGCGGATATCGCCAGCGGGCACAACGTCTTGGCCACCGTCTATCTGGAGTGGCTCTCGATGTATCGCGCCGATGGGCCCGCCGAGATGCGCCCGGTCGGCGAGATCGAATTCGCCAACGACGTCGCGGCCATGACCGCCAGCGGTAGCTATGGCAAGACGCGCGTCTGCGCCGGCATCGTCGGCCACGCCGATCTTCCCCTGGGCGGACGCGTCGCCAAGGTCCTGGAGGCCATGATCGCGGCGGGGGGCGGCCGCTTCCGCGGCATCCGCTTCATCGCCTCGAGCGATCCGGAGCAGGCGCAGTGGGGCGCAACCGCTGTCCGGCCGGAAGGCCTGCTGCTCGACAGCCGCGTGCGCGAAGGCTTTGCGCAACTGGCGCCGCTCGGCCTCAGCTTCGATGCCTGGGTCTACCATCCGCAGCTCGGCGATCTGGTCGACCTGGCGCGCGCCTTTCCGGGAACGACGATCGTCCTCAACCATGTCGGCGGCCCGATCGGGCTCGGCCGCTACACGGGCAAGCGCGATGCCGTCTTTGCCGACTGGAGCGCGCGCATCCGCGAACTGGCGGCGTGCCCCAACGTGCACGTGAAGCTGGGCGGCCTCGGCATGAAGATGTTCGGCTTCGACGTTCACGAAGGCGAGCTGCCGCCGAGCTCGGAGCAGCTGGCCACGGCCTGGCGGCCTTACATAGAGACGTGCATTTCGGCCTTTGGTCCGGGCCGCGCGATGTTCGAGAGCAACTTCCCCGTCGACAAGGGCTCCTACGGCTACGGCGTGTTCTGGAATGCCTGCAAGCGCCTGGCCCAGGGCGCGAGTGCCGCCGAAAAGGCCGATCTCTTCCATGGCACGGCGTCGCGGGTCTATCGCCTCGGCCTCTGAACCCGCATAATCGTGCTCCCTGATGGTTTTACAGTGAGCATGAATGCCTAGCGCGTCGAAGCCGGTGGTCGGTGTCATCGGCAACTCGGGTGTCGTCAACGACCGGCACAATGTGCAGCTCGTGGGCCAGCGCAACATGCGGGCGATCGCCGAGGTCGCGGGCGCGCTGCCCCTGATGTTTGCCGGCACGCCCGATATCACCGACATCGACGCCTTGCTGGGGGCGGTCGACGGCATCCTGTTGACCGGCGGGCGTGCCAATGTCCATCCGACCTATTTCGGCGTCGAGCCGCATGCAAGGCACGAACCCTACGACCGGGATCGCGACGCCATGGCGCTCTCGTTGATCGAGGCCTGCGTGGCGCGCGGCGTTCCGCTCTTCGGCATCTGCCGGGGACTGCAGGAGATGAACGTCGCCTTCGGCGGCTCCCTGCATCCGGAGATCCGCGAATTGCCGGGACGGATGAACCATCGCATGCCGCGGCTGGAGAATGGCGAGATTCACCCCGACCCCACGGTCGTGTTTGCCGACCGCCACGAGGTGACGCTGGCGCCGGACGGATCGTTTGCCCGCATTCTCGGCTGCGAGACCATCCGCGTGAACTCGCTCCACGGGCAGGGAATTCTCGATCCCGGTGCCCGCATCGTCGTCGAGGGGGTGGCGGAAGACGGCACCATCGAGGCGATCAGCATCGCCGATGCGCCTGCCTTCGCGCTGGGCGTCCAGTGGCACGCCGAATACGATCCGCAGAGCAATCCGATCAACCGTGCCCTGTTCCAGTCGTTCGGCGCCGCCTTGCGGGATCACAAGCGGGCCGCCTGAAAAAGCAGCGCGACGAACCCGCCCAGGAACTGTAGGGATTTGGCCCTGCAGGAATTTGGGCAAGAAAGCCTGAACGAACGAAACCGAGGAAACGTCCATGAGCAAGTCCGTGACCCAGAAGGCAGCAGCTCCCGTCCGCCCCGATCTCGACGCCGAACTCAACAACCTCGCCATGTCGAAGGAGTCGCAGCCGTTGTTCGAGGCGGTGAAGGCGCACATCGAGGAGAACGTTGCGCCGATCGTCGAGGAATTCTTCAAGCTCGGCGAGGGCCGCAAGGACCGCTGGAGCTGGGCCCCGGGCCAGCTCGAACTGCTGGAGAAGGCCAAGGACAAGGCCAAGAAGTCCGGCCTCTGGAACTTCTTCCTGCCGCACTCCGAGATCGGACGCGGGCTCACCAACCTCGACTACGCCTATATCGCCGCCGAACTCGGAAAGTATCCGCTCGCCTCCGAATCTCTCAACTGCTCCGCGCCCGACACCGGCAACATGGAAGTGCTGGAGCGCGTCGGCACGCCCGAGCAGAAGGAGAAGTGGCTAAAACCGCTGCTCAACGGCGAGATCCGGTCGGCCTATGCCATGACCGAGCCTGGCGTTGCCTCCTCCGATGCCAAGAACATTTCCACGCGCGCCGAGCTCGACGGCGACGAGTGGGTCATCAACGGCGAGAAGTACTACATCTCCGGCGCCGGCGACCCGCGCTGCAAGATCATGATCGTCATGGTCAAGACCAGCCCCGACGCCTCGCCGCAGTTCCAGCAGTCGCAGATCCTGGTGCCGATGGGCACGCCGGGCCTCGAGATCGTGGGCCCGATGACCGTGTTCGGCCACGACCACGCGCCGCGCGGCCACATGCACCTGAAGTTCAACAACTGCCGGGTGCCGGCTTCCAACATGCTGCTGGGCGAGGGCCGCGGCTTCGAGATCAGCCAGGTTCGACTCGGGCCCGGCCGTATCCATCACTGCATGCGCTCGATCGGCGCCGCCGAGAAGGCGCTCGACCTGATGGTCAAGCGCGGCGCCACGCGCACCGCCTTCGGCAAGCCGCTGATCCAGCTCGGCAAGAACCTCGAGCTGGTGTCGCGCGCGCGCATCGAGATCGAGGCGATGCGGCTCATGGTGCTGAAGGCCGCCAAGGCGATGGACGTGCTCGGCAACCGCGAGGCCCGGGTGTGGGTCAGCATGGTCAAGGCGATGGTGCCGGAGAAGGTTTGCACCATCATCGACCAGGCGATGCAGATCCATGGCGCCACCGGCATTTCGCAGTGGTCGCCGCTGTCGGAAATGTACGTCAACCAGCGGCATCTGCGCTTCGCCGATGGGCCGGACGAGGTGCATCACATGGTGGTGGGGCGCGCCGAGATCAGCCGACACTAGAGGGGAAGCTCCCCGCTGATGTCGCCCGCACTTCGACGGCAGGGTCTGGCGATCGTCGCCACCCTGGCCGTCACCTACGTCGCCAGTCACTTTTTTAGGGCCGCCAACGTCACCATCGGCCTCGACCTGATGCGCGATCTGCACATCGGGCCGGAAGCCCTGGGTGCGCTCACCGGCGCCTTCTTCTTCGGCTTCTCGGCGATGCAGATCCCCTGCGGCTTCTTCTTCGACCGCTTCGGTCCGCGCCGCACGATTTCCGCGTTGCTGCTGCTCGCGGTGGCGGGTGCCGCGCTCTTTACCCTGGCGCCCAACTGGCCGCTGCTGCTGACGGGCCGGGCGCTGATGGGCGCGGGCTTCGGCGTCATGCTGATCGGCACCATGGTGGTGATCTCGCGCTGGTTCCCGCCCGATCGCTTCTCGACCCTGGCCGGCATGGTGCTGTCGATCGGCCTGGTCGGCAATCTGCTCGCCACCACGCCGCTCGCCTGGGGCACCGAGCAGATCGGCTGGCGTGGCGTATTCGCCATGGTGGTGGCTTTCTCCGCGGTCGCGACGCTCGCCGTCTGGCTGATCGTGCGCGATGCGCCGCCCGGCCATCCATTCCTGGAGCGCAAGGCCGAATCGCCCCGGGAGATGATGCGCGGTCTGGGCGAGGTGCTGCGCAATCCGGCGCTGCCCTTCATCCTGACGCTCAATTTCTGCAACTACGCCTGCACCTTTACCGTCCAGGGCCTGTGGGGCGGGCCGTTCCTGCGCGAGGTCCATGGCCTCAGCCGGATCGAGTCCGGCAATGTGCTGCTGGTTGCCGTCATCGCCTATCAGATCGGCATGCTGGTGTTCGGCCCGCTCGACAGACTGCTCGACACGCGCAAGTGGATCGCCATTGCCGGCACTTCGGCGATCGCCACCATCCTGGGCACGCTCGCGCTGTGGGGCCAGGCGCCGCTGTGGCTGGCCATCGGCGCCATCGTCGGGATCGGCTTCCTCAGCGCCTCCAGCACCATGGTCATGACGCACGGACGGGGCATCTTCCCCGACCGGCTGATCGGCCGCGGCATGGCCACCATGAACACCAGCGTGATGCTGGGCGTCGCCTGCATGCAGACCCTGTCGGGAATCATCCTGGGCGCGTTCACACCCCTGGCCGACGGCGCCCGCTCGGAAGAGGCCTACCGGACCCTGTTCGGGTTCATGTGCGGCGTGCTTGTGGTGGCGCTCCTGGTCTACAGCCGTGCGGCCGATATCAAGCCGAGCGACGAGGTGCGTGCGAGGCAGGCACCCGGCGCGCGCTGACACCTGCGTGCCACGCGGCGGCGTGAGGGCGAGATGCAAGCTATTCGCATGCTTTAACCATGCGAATAGCTTGCAGTTCTGCTGAAGGTCGAAGGGGCTGGCTGGCGGCGCGGGGAGGGGCCAATATCAAACCGCTCTTTCCGGTTCGGAAGGCAGATCGAACGCAATGAAAGGCTCGCATGTCGTCATGCCCGCTCTAGCTACGCTTTCCCTCACGGCGCTGGCCGAAAGATCCGGCGTCGATACAGACACGCTCAGGTCCTATGCCCGTCTCGGCCTGATCTCCCGGCCCCGGCGGACTTCCAACGGATTGCAGCTTTACCCGGCCGACGAGGCCGAACGCGTGACGTTCATCCGGCGGTCGCTGGAGCTCGGTTTCCCGGTGCCGTCGATCCGCGAGATGCTCGGCCTCGGCCGCAGGAAATCGCTCTCCTGTGGCGACGTCTACGCCATTGCCGAGCGGCAGCTGCGCGACATCCGGCGCCGGCTTGCCGACCTCAAGGGCATGGAGGACGCTCTCTCGCCACTGGTCGAGGCCTGTCCGCGGGCCGGTAGTTTGGGCAACTGCACCATCGTCAACACCCTGTCGCGCCCTTCGCCCGTGCCGGACGGTATCTGATCCCGCACATGCCACTGCATTGGGATATCGATCACACCAATAAGTTCATGGTCGTCGTCGCCGAAGGCATGGTTGCCCGGCAGGAAGTCGATCGCATGCTGGACGCCTTGATCGCCGAGCGGGCACTGGGCTATCGCAGACTGTTCGATGGCACCCAGGGCGACACCACCATGGGCCCCTCGGAGATGCTCGACCTCGGGGTCCGCATGCGGACCCTCCATCAGCACGGCACGATGGGTCCGCTCGCCGTCGTCGTGCCGGCCGACAAGTGGGAAATGGTCGCGCGCGTGCTGGGCATGCTTGCCGCCGCCAAAAGGCCGATGCGGGTGTTTCAGACCGTTGCCAAAGCCCGCCGGTGGCTGAAGAAGCACGAGCCGGTCAGCCCGGCCACCGAGACGACGTCTTAGGACTCGCCGAATCGCCTATGCCATCCCGGGCGCCATCCAGCGCCCGGCGAATGATCGCCGCCAGGTCGCGCCGGGCGAAGGGCTTCTCGAGCAGCAGGATGCCCGGATCGAGCCGGCCCTCGCGGATGATCGTGTTCTCGGTGTAGCCCGACATGAACACGATCTTCGTCCCGGGCCAGCGGCGCGCCGCTTGCTCGGCCAGGTCTTGCCCGTTCATCGCCCCGGGCATGATGATATCGGTCAGCAGCAGATCGTAAGGCCGTGACGCGGCCTCCAGCTTGCCCAGTGCCGCGCTGCCGTCGGCGGCGTCCGAGACGTCGTAGCCCAGGTTCTGCAGCTGCCGCACGACGCCGTCCCGGACCTCGTCATTGTCCTCGGCGACCAGGATCCGTTCGCTGCCGCCCGGCAGTGCCTGCGGCCGCGGGACGACGGCTGCCTGCCGGTCGACGGCGGCGCGCGGCAGGAAGAGTTTCACCGTCGTGCCGCGGCCCGGCTCGCTGTAGATGCTGAGATGGCCGTTGGACTGCCTGATGAAGCCATAGACCATGCTGAGGCCGAGGCCGGTTCCCTTGCCCACTTCCTTGGTCGTGAAGAACGGCTCGACCGCGCGCGCCACCACGTCGGGCGCCATGCCGGTGCCCGTATCGGTGATCGCCAGCATCACATAGTCGCCGGCGGTGGCATCGGGGTTCTGCGCCGCGTAGTTGGCATCGAGCGATGCGTTGGCCGTCTCGATCAGGAGGCGGCCGCCGCCGGGCATGGCGTCGCGGGCATTGACGGCGAGATTGACCAGCGCCGTGTCGAGCTGGGCGGCATCGATCTCGGCATTCCACAGGCCGCGGCCGAGGGTCTGCTCGACCTTGATCGCGCTCCCCAGCGTGCGCGCCAGCAGTTTGGCCGTGTTGGCGACCAGCCCGTTGACGTCGGTGCGCTGCGGCCGCAGCGCCTGCTTGCGCGAGTAGGCGAGCAGCTGGCGCGTCAGGCCGGCCGCGCGCTCGGTCGCGGCGGCGATGCCCTTGACCCGTTCGTGCAACTGCGGACTGAGCCCCTCGTCTTCATCGAGGGCTTCGACGTTGCTCAGGATGATCGTCAGCAGGTTGTTGAAGTCGTGCGCCACGCCGCCCGTGAGCTGGCCGATCGCCTCCATCCGCTGCGACCGCCGCAGCTGTTCTTCCGTGCGGTCGTAATCGGTCATGTCGCGGCCGATGAAATAGTAGAGATGGTCGCGTTCCGACCACACGCCCGACCACAGCATCGGCACCAGGTGGCCGTCCTTGTGGCGGTAGCGGCACCTGATGCGACCATGGCCGATGCCCTGCCGCCCGACGCGCATCGCGTCGCGCACCTTCTCGATGTCTTCGGGATGGATGAGCTCGTTGGCGACGCGGCCCAGCAGCTCCTCTGGCCGGTAGCCCAGCACCGCCGTCGTGCTCGGGCTCGCGCGCACGAACTTGCCGTAGCTGTCGTGGACGTGGATGAGGTCCTGCGAGGTTTCTATGATGCGCTCGGTCTGGCGCTCCGCCTGCCGGCGCGCGGTGTTGTCGATGATCAGGGTGATCCGCGCCCGCTCGCCGTTGAAATCGACGTCGCGACCGAAGACCTCGACGTCGAGGATCCGCCCGTCCTTCGCGCGGTGCTGCCACTCGATCGTATGGGAAACGCCGATCCGCTCGGGCGCCAGCCAATGCCGCAGCTTTTCGACACCCCCTGGCGGCTGGACGTCCAGGATAGTCATCGCCAGGAATTCTTCCTGCGTGAAACCGTACAGCGCGAGCGCCGAATCGTTGACCTCGAGGAAGCGCAGCGTCTCGATGCTGTAGACCCATTGCGGCAGCGGCAGGTTGCGGAAGCGATGGCGGAAGTTCTCCTCGCTGCGCGCCAGCAACTCCTCGCGGTTGCGCGCCTCGGTCACGTCGCTGTAGGTCATCACCCCGCCGCCCGCCGGCAGCGGATTGAAGGTGATCGACATGATCCGCCCGTCCCGGCGCCGTCGTTCCCGGACGAACCGCCCGCGCCACGGGACCCGGCCCATCCGGCTGGTGACGGCGGTCTCCTTGTCTTCGTCCGCGAACTCGCCACGCTCGGCGAGGTCGCGGAGGAACTGCTCGTAGGGCAGGCCGCGCAGGTCCCGGTCGGCGATCTCCAGCCATTCGGCCAGGCGGCGGTTGTAGGCCACGATCCTGAAATCGCGGTCCAGCAGCACCACGCCCTGCTCGATGTTCTCGAGGATCGACTCCACGTTCGCGGCCTGGCGGCGGAGTTCGGTCAGGTCGTGTCCGACTCCGATATAGCCCTGGAACGTCCCGTCGGCGGCGAAACGCGGCGTACCGCTCATCTTGATCGGCCGCGCGGCGCCGCTCGCATCGGTGAGCGTCACCTCGAAATCGCGATACGGCCGATGGTGGGCGAGATCGTCGAGATGGGCCCGCCACGCCGGATCGTTGTCGTCGGCGGGCACGACCTCGGTGCAGAGCCTGCCGAGCGCGCTGGACGGCGGCAGGCCGAAGATTTCGACGAAGCGCTCCGACAGGAAGGTGAACCGGAGTTCCGCATCCATCTCCCACCACCAGTCGGCGGCAATCCCAGCCAGGAGGGAGAATTTGTCGGTCACGCCGACAGTCTAGTGTCTTCCTCCTCTCCCCCGCTAGGGGGAGAGGAACATCAGGTGGGAGAGGTCAGGGTCGGAACTACTTCACCGTGATCGGCGAGAAATCCTGGAACCAGTTCTGCGCCTGCACGAAGCCCGTCACCTTGGGCGACATGGCGCGCGGCGCCACGTCGTGGGTCACGAACAGGAACAGCGCGTCATCGACGATCTTCTCGTGGATCTTCTGCAGCACCGCGTCCTGCGCCTTGGGCTCGAAGGTCGTGCGCGCCTTCTCCAGCAGCGCGTCCATCTCCGGGTCCTGGTAGAAGCCCCAGTTGGTGCCGTTGGGCGCCACCAGCTTCGAATCGAGATGGCGGATGAAGGCCGTGAACGGGTCCTGGATGAAGTAGCTGAAGTTGAGCCCGTTGGCGCCCTTGGCCAGGTCCGATTTCGCGCCGGCCCGCCACAGGTTGATCAGCGTGTTCCACTCCGCCACTTCCAGCTCGGCCTTGATGCCGACGTCGGCCAGGTTCTGCTGGATGTACTCGTTCATCGCCAACGGCTGCATCTGGCCCGAGCCCGAGCTCGAGATCAGGATCTTCACCACCAGCGGCTTGGCCTTGCTGTAGCCCGCCTCGGCCATCAGCTTCTTCGCCGCCTCCGGATCGAACTTCACGTCGAAGCTGGGCTTGCCGAACCACTGGCTGCCCGGCGTCAGGAAGCCCTTGGCCGGGATCATCATCCCGTTCAGCAGCACCTTCAGCCCCTCGCGGTCGACCGCGAGGTTGGCGGCCTTGCGCACGCGGATGTCCTTCCACGGCGAGCCGTCGGCCATGGAGAGGTGCCAGGTCCAGTTGTGCGGATAGGCGTTGCTCACGATTTTCAGGCCGGCCTTCTGCAGGCTGGGGATCGCGTCGGGCGAGGGCGCCTCGATCCAGTCGACCTGGCCCGAACGCAGCGCCGCCGTGCGCGTCGCGGTCTCGGGGATCGGCAGCAGCACCATCTTGTCGAGCTTCGGCACGCGCGCCTTGTCCCAATACTCCTTGTTGGGCGTGAGCTCGGCGCGGGTCTGCGGCGTGAAGGCCGTCACCTTCCACGGGCCGGTGCCCGACGGCGTCTGCGCGAACTTGTTCCAGTCCTTGCCCACCTTCTCGAACTGCGCCGGGCTCGACATCATGATCCAGGAGATCTGGTAGGGCAGGAAGGCGTCGGGCGTCTTGGTCTTGATCTCGACCGTCTTGTCGTCGATCGCCTTGTAGGAAGCGACGGCGGGAATGCGCGAGCGGCCTTGCGCCGCCTGCTTCGGGTCGTATTGCGGCGACTTGTCGTTCAGGATCTTCTCGAGGTTCCAGACCACGGCATCGGCCTTGAAGTCGCTGCCGTCGTGGAACTTCACCCCGTCGCGGAGCGTGAACAGCCAGCGCGTCGGATCGGCCTCGTCGACCTTCCACGAGACGGCGAGGCCCGGGACGAGACTGGACGCCTTGTCGGCCGAGCTGAGGTCCCAATTGATCAGCGCGTCGTAGACCGTGTAGCCCATGAACCGCATGCCCTCGCCGCCCTGGTCGGTCTGGCCGGTGGTGAGCGGGATGTCGGACGCCGTCATGCCGATGCGCAGCGTGCCCTGGGCCAGGGCCGGCGTAGCAGCGAGAGAAGCGAGTACGGCCAGCGTGCCGAGGAGGGTCTTGGGCTTATACGTCATGGCAGGATCCTGTCCGTCTGAGGGCGTTCGACCCCCAGACGCCAAAACCGTGCCAACCCCCTCCGTCGGCCCCCTTCCGTCGGATTGGCAGGCCGACGGAAGGGAGCCCCGGGGGTCGTTTTTTCTGAAGGGCGCGCCCATATTGGTGAGAAAGAGGAGCCCAGAATGCAGACCTACAAGAAGACCCCGGAGGCCGTGGCGAAGCTCACGCCGGAGCAGTACCGCGTGACGCAGGAAAGCGGCACCGAATACCCGGGCACCGGCCCGCTCCTGAACAACAAGGAGCCCGGCATCTATGTCGACATCGTCTCGGGCGAGCCGCTGTTCGCCTCGTCCGACAAGTTCGAATCGGGATGCGGCTG
>CAMAYC010000021.1 GCA_945862125.1 Reyranella massiliensis 521 | reverse complement strand
GCCGCGCTGAAGGATGTCATCCTCCAGTGGCGACGGCTATGTGGTCAGCACATGCGGACGACCATCGTGTCGCATGGCAACACTTTGCTGGCGCCTCTGGTCGGACTGATCCTATGCGTGCCGCATTACGTGCAGGGCGCCATGCTGCTCGGCGAGGTCACCCAGGCCGCGGCGGCCTTCGTTGCAGTGCAGGGTGCGTTCAATTGGTTGGTGGACAACTATCCGCGACTCGCAGAGTGGTTGTCGTCGGCCAATCGCGTCGGCACATTGCTTGCTGCCTTTGACAGGCTCGAAGCGGCGGAAGGGCCAAGATAGCAGCCGTTCGGTTGTGCTATGGTTCGCCCGAAGTTTGCTCCAAGGACCATAATGTCGGTACCGATGCGTACGGAGAGAGATCCTGTAGCTCTGGCGACCGCGCTTGAGGCCGCCGAAGCGCGGCTGCTGTCGATCATGCAGACGGTTCCCGATGCGATGATCATCATCGACGAGAGTGGCCGCATCGAATCGCTCAGCACGACAGCTGAACGGCTGTTTGGGTATTCCCTCGATGAAATTGCTGGCAAGAACATCAAGCAGCTCATGCCGGCTCCGCACCGTGAACAGCATGACAGCTATCTCAAGAGGTACCTGACGACCGGTGAACGGCGAATCATCGGTATAGGCCGGGTCGTGGTGGGGCAGCGCAGGGACGGTACGACCTTCCCGATGCATCTGACGATCGGCGAACTGCGTTCGGGCAACAAGCATTATTTTACCGGTTTCATACGCGACCTGACGGACCAGCAGGTGACGGAAAGCCGACTGAATGAATTGCAGTCGGAGGTGACTCACATGTCGCGGTTCACGGCCCTTGGCGAGATGGCCTCGACCCTGGCGCACGAGATCAATCAGCCGCTGACCGCAATTGCCAATTATCTGAAGGGGTGCCAGAGGCTGCTCGAACGGATCGACGGTGAGCCGGCGCTGGTGCTTCGTGATGCCGTGAGCAAAGCCGCCGACCAGGCGTTGCGTGCCGGGCATATCATCCGCCGTCTCCGGGAGTTCGTGGCGCGGGGCGAAAGCGAGCGCCGCGTCGAAAGCCTGCCGAAGCTGATAGAGGATGCCAGCACGCTTGCCCTGATCGGTGCCAAGGAGAACGGAATCGCGGTGTCGTTCCGGATGGATCCAAGTGCCGCGCTCGTGCTCGCCGATCGCATCCAGATCCAACAGGTGCTGGTCAATCTGATTCGCAACGCGATCGATATCATGACCGAATCATCCGGCCGCCGTGAGCTGGAGATTGGAACGATGACGAATGCCGACGAAACCGTGGAGGTGAGCGTCTCGGACACGGGCGCCGGTCTGGCGCCAGAAGTTGCCGCCCATCTCTTCCAGCCTTTCGTCACTACCAAGCGCAAGGGTATGGGCCTCGGCCTCTCGATCTGCCGCACGATCGTGGAAGCGCATGGCGGCAAGATCTGGGTTGATGCCAAACCGTCGGGCGGCACGATCTTCCGATTCACGCTGCGTACCGCAAGAGAGGAAATGGACCTTGCCGAATAGTCAGGTCGTTCATGTCATCGATGATGATGTCGGCGTGCGTCAGTCGCTGGCGTTTCTGCTCAGTACGGCGGGGCTCGCGGTACGCGTGCACGAATCGGCTGTCGCTTTTCTGGCTGCCCTGCCCAGTGCCCAGGACGGCTGTATCGTTACCGACGTGCGGATGCCCGGGATGGACGGTCTTGAACTCCAGCGCCGGCTTCGAGAGAAGAAGATCGGACTGCCGGTGATCGTGATGACCGGCCACGGCGATGTCGCCCTGGCAGTGGAGGCCATGAAAGCGGGCGCCGCCGACTTCATCGAAAAGCCCTTTGATGATGAAATTCTCCTCAGCGCGATCCGGGCGGCGTTGGCCCGTCACGCGCAAAGCGCCGAAAGCGAAGGGCGCCGCACCGCGATCCGGGCGCGACTGGGCCAGTTGTCCGAACGGGAGCGCGAAGTGCTCGACGGCCTGGTCGCCGGTAAGCCGAACAAGATCATCGCCTATGATCTGGGAATCAGTGCGCGCACGGTAGAAGTGTATCGCGCGAATGTGATGACCAAGATGCAGGCAGATAGCCTGTCCGAACTGGTTCGAATGGTACTTCTCAGCGGCGGCATTAAGTAGGCGGGTGGGTAACCGCCACCTCCTTGCGCTGGATCAAGTCGCGCAGAGCTCTGAACTGATATGGGTTAGTTGCTGGGGTTCACCAATTCGACCAGGAATGCCGTGCCTATGGCGAAGAAGGCCGGAACCGTTCTCATCGTAGACGATGATGCGGCGGTTCGCAGTTCGCTCAAATTCGCTCTCGAAATCGAGGGGCTGGTCGTTCGCCTCTATACAGGGCCGGTGGCGCTCCTGGCCGACGAAGACCTGCCGGAGTCCGGCTGCCTGGTGATTGACTATCGTATGCCAGGAATGGATGGGCTGCAGCTTGTCGAGGCCTTGAAGGCCCGGGAAGTTGCTCTGCCGGTGATCCTGATCACCGGGCGCGCCAACAAGCAGTTGCGCCGCTTCGCGGCAAGCTTGGGAATCAGCTACGTTCTCGAGAAGCCCTTGTCTGACGGTGCTCTCATCGAGAGTATTCGCTTGGCTTTGGGGACGTGCGACTGATTCGGGGCGGGTCCGATGCCTCCCACCATCTTGGGTTACGTCATCCAGTTCACTGGCTTGCACCAGGCCGGGCTGGCTTTGCTGTCGGTCGCGGTCTTCCTGCTCAGTGCGGTCCCGCTTGAACTGCAGCGCCGCATCGTCAACGACGTCATTGGCAAAGGCGCGTTCGCAACGTTGTTCTGGCTGGCGGCCACCTACGCCTTCGTGGCGGTGGCAGAACAGTCCCTGAAGCTCGTTCTGAACGTCTATCGTGGTTGGGTTGCCGAAAGTACGGTACGCCGACTGCGCAACGGCGTCCGCGGGATCGGCGTTGCAGCCGACCTGTCATCGGGATCTCACGCCGATACCGGCGTGGAAGTCGCCATGATCCTGGAGGAGGCGGAGCCGATCGGAGGATTCACGGGCATCAGCCTCTCCGAGCCGCTGCTCCAGGGGGGGCATCCTGGCGAGCGTCATCGGCTACATGTTCTATCTTGAGCCAATGCTTGCGTTGCTGGGCCTCGCCTTCTTCGTGCCCCAGATGGTGTTCGTCCCGCTCTTGCAGCTCGCGATCAACCGTCGTGCCGAAGCGCGTATCCTGACCAAGCGTGAGATCAGCGGGACCATCGTCGAAGGTGCCTTTCCCCAGGGCCATCGCCTCGAAGATGCACCGATTCAGCGCGTCTTCGAACTGAACATGGGAATCTACAAGCTCAAGTACAGTATGAATCTCCTGATGAATCTCATGCATCACCTCGCGGTTGCGGTGGCGTTGTGCATCGGCGGCTGGCTTGCCATCGAAGGGCGGATCGAAGTCGGCACGGTCGTTGCCATCGTAGGCGGCCTCGGCAAGCTCAACGACCCTTGGGGTGACCTCGTGAACTGGGCGCGTGAGTTCTCGGTCGTGGGCGTCAAGTATCGTCTGTTCGCCGACGCCGCGAACCGCCTGGCAAGTGCTGCGCCGACGCGACCCGTTGCGGCGCTTGCACAATAAGCCGATGCGCGCGGCTTCATCATCCTTGTCTGATGTCGCCGGCCTGACCGAAGCGCAAGCCCTGCAGCGGCTGCGCGACGAGGGATTCAACGATCTTCCGAGAACCGATCAGCGGACGCTCCTGCGGATCGTGGGAGATGTGCTGCGCGAGCCGATGTTCGCGCTGCTGCTTGGCGCCGGTGCGGTCTATCTCGTGCTGGGCGACCTCACCGAAGCCGTGGTGCTGCTGCTGTTCGCGACGATCTCCGTTTCGATCACTGTCGTCCAGGAAACGCGCAGCGAACGGGTGCTCGAGGCCTTGCGCGACATGACCAGCCCACGTGCATTGGTCGTCCGAGGCGGCGTCCGTATGCGAGTCCCTGGCCGCGAGGTGGTCCGTGGCGATGTCATCGTCCTTCAGGAAGGCGATCGCATAGCGGCGGATGCCGGAGTCGCTGCCGCCAACAATCTCCTGGTAGATGAATCGCTGCTGACCGGCGAGTCGGTACCCGTGCGGAAATCCGCAGGCGATGGCCAGGAACGCGCGCAGATGGGTCGGCCCGGCGGGGAAGATCAGCCTTTTGTATTCTCCGGGACCCTCGTCGTCAGAGGAGACGGGCTGGCGATCGTGCGCGCGACCGGCCCGCGCAGTGAGATCGGCAAGATTGGCCAGGCCTTGGGCAGAATTGCCACCGAGCCGCCGCGACTGCAGCAGGAGACCCGCCGGCTGGTTCGCTACTTCGCTGTGGTCGGCATGACCGGCAGCCTGATCGCCGTCCTCCTCTATGGCTTTCTGCGCGGCGACTGGTTGCAGGCGATCCTGGGCGGCATCGCGCTCGGCATGTCTATGCTGCCGGAGGAATTTCCATTGGTGCTGACGGCCTTCATGGTCATGGGCGCCTGGCGTCTGTCTCAGGTTCGCGTTCTGACGCGCCGGGCGGCGGCCATCGAAATGCTGGGCTCCGCCACGGTCCTCTGCACTGACAAGACAGGCACCCTGACAGAGAACCGCATGACGATTGGTGACCTGCGGCTTCCGACGGCATCCGATGATCGGGCGCATCTGATAGAATCGGCGCTGCTGGCCAGTGGGCGCGACTCATTCGATCCCATGGAGCGGGCAGTCAAATCGCAGGCCGAATGCCTGGCTGGAGGTGCGCAGGGCATCTACGCCGATCTGGAGTTGATCCGGCAGTACGGGCTCCGACCCGGGTTGCTTGCCATGACCAACGTCTGGCAGTCGCGAAGCGATGCAGGAGTAATGGCCTGCGCCAAGGGAGCGCCCGAGACCATCGCCGCGCTGTGCCATCTCAATCCCGAGCGGCTGGCCTGGTTGCATGAAGCGGTGAACGAGATGGGCCGTGAAGGGGTTCGTGTTCTGGGCGTTGCCCGCGCTGTCGTTCGCGAACGAGATCTTCCCGAAACACAGCACGGCTTCGACTTCGACTTTGTCGGACTTGTCGGCTTCACCGACCCTTTGCGTGCCAACGTGCCGGCCGCCGTGAGCGAATGCCGCGCCGCCGGTGTCAGGGTCGTGATGATCACCGGCGACTATCCCGCCACTGCCCAGGCAATCGCCGAACGCGCCGGTCTGGAATCTTCAGGTGCGATGAGCGGCGAGGAACTGGCGCGCCTCGATGGCGCGGCGCTCGCGGACCGCATCGCCACGGTCAATGTCTTTGCCCGCATCATGCCGGAACAGAAACTGCGCCTTGTCGAGGCGCTCAAGGCCAAAGGCGAGATCGTCGTAATGACGGGCGACGGCGTGAATGACGCGCCGGCACTTAAATCGGCACATATCGGCATCGCCATGGGCGGTCGCGGCACCGATGTTGCGCGCGAGGCGTCCTCAATCGTCCTCCTGGACGACGATTTTGGCTCAATAGTCCGCACAATCCGGCTGGGGCGTCGGATCTACGACAATTTGCGCAAAGCCATGGCCTTCATCGTCGCAGTGCATCTTCCGATCGTCGGTCTGGCGCTTTTGCCGCTGCTGTTTGGACTTCCACTAATTCTCACTCCGATTCACATCGCCTTCCTGGAGATGGTGATCGACCCCGCTTGCTCGATCGTGTTCGAAGCCGAGACCGACGAAGATGATCTGATGAGCCGCCCCCCGCGCAGCCCGGCGAGTCAGATACTTTCGGGCAGGCTGATCGGCTGGAGCCTTGTCCAGGGTGTGCTGGCTTTTGCTGCCGTGGCGGCGTCCTTCGCCGGCGGACTTGCACGGGAAATGCCGGAAAACGAACTGCGGGCCCTGGTGTTTGTTTCGCTGGTGCTGACCAACGCCAGCCTCATTCTAGTGAATCGGTCCTTCAGCAGCTCGATGCTCAAAGCACTTCTCCGGCCGAACCTGTCCCTGTGGCTGCTGCTATCCGGCGTAGCCGGGATACTTGCCGTCAGCCTGACGTGGCAGCCCGCCATGGAGCTGTTCCGTTTCGGTACCCTCCATCTCGATGATTTGGGCCTGACACTTCTTGCCGGACTGGCTGTTTTAACGGTCCTTGAAGTGATCAAGCCGTTCTGGCGGGCGGGCTTCCGGTCCTAGTTTTCCGCGCCTACGTAGAATCCCTTAGTTCTTTACCCGAATGGCGACGCCCCCGGGCCGCGGGCTACCGAGAGCCTGCGCATGGTTCCAACCCGGGAGAGTTCGATGCAGGCCTATACTGCCATAAGCGGCTCCAGACTTCCGACCGCCGCCGCCATCGCCATGAAAGGGGCCGCCGCGATGCCCCACCGGAGCGATGCGATGACCGCCAAGCCGGTCGGTGTCGCCCGGGTCCTCGGTAAAGGCGAGGAGGTATTCGCCGAAGGCGATGCCGCCGAATTCTTCTACAAGGTCGTATCCGGCACGGTGCGGACCTACAAGCTCCTGAACGACGGCCGACGCCAGATCGACGCATTTCATCTCGCTGGCGATATCTTCGGCCTGGAAACCGGCGAAGAGCATCGCTTCTCGGCCGACGCCGTCGATGCTGCCAAGATCGTGGCATTCCGCCGCCGCCGCTTCGAGACGCTCGCACATGACGATCCGGAGCTTGGTGACCAGGTCATGTCGTCGATGATGCGCAGTCTCGAGCGCGCCCACGACCATATGATGCTGCTCGGACGCAAGACCGCGCAGGAGAAGGTCGCGTCGTTCCTGCTCGATATGTCACGGCGGGTTTCCAAAGGAGACCGGTTCGACTTGCCGATGCAGCGCACCGACATTGCCGACCATCTCGGTCTCACGATCGAGACTGTATCGCGCACGTTGACGCAATTTGCCAGGGAAGGCCTGATCAAGCTGGCGGCCGCCAGTCGCTCGGTCGTCCTGTGCGACAAGGACGCCCTGCGGCGCCTGAACGCCTGAGGAGGACAACATGTTACAGCAGCATTTCCACTCGATCGTCTGGATCGACCATCATCAGGCCAAGGTCTTTCGCTTCAACGCAACCGACGTCGAACGCGACGTGATCCGGCCGCACGATCCGACTGTCCACCTTCACCACAAGGCGAACACGGTCGGCAGCGGCCACGCGCCGATCGACAAGGATTTCTTCCGGCGCGTGACGGAGTCGGTCTCCGGGGCAGGGGCGATCATGATCGTAGGTCCGGCCAGCGCCAAAACGGAGCTGGCTGCCTATATCGCAGCGCATGCACCACATCTGTCGGACCGCGTATCGGCAGTGGAAGCCGCCGATCATCCGACCGACGGGGAATTGGTGGCGATGGCGCGCAAGATGTTCCGGGCAACCGACAAGATGAAGAGCCCGGCTTAGCTGCTGCGCCCATCGCGGACAGCTGGATTGGCGCTGGACACTGTTCATGGAGGTGCGTGTGGGAAAGATGACGGCAATTATAGCGGTGCTGCTGTCGCTTCCGGCGGCAGCTCAGGATTCTCGAAGTGGGCGCTTTCTCGCCGAACGCTGGTGCATGGCTTGCCATATCGTCGAACGTGAGCCGCGCAGTGCGACCGCCGACGGTGTGCCGACGTTTCCGGCGATTGCCGCCAAGCCCGGCACGACTGCAGCATCGCTCGACAGTTATCTTTCGACGGGCCACACGCGTATGCCTGACTTCCAACTCAGCCGCAGCGAGCGGAACGCACTGATCTCCTACATCCTGAGCCTGCGTTAGCCGAGCGTGAAGCACCTGGCCGCGGCCGTGCTTTACGGCCGCGACAATAAGGGAAGCCTGGTGGACCTGAACGATCTCTTTCTCTACTTCGCCCTGGCGGTGGGGCTTGGGGCCGCTCCCATCCTTCTCATTTGGGGTTTGGTCGGCGTCGCCAGGCGGAGCCGCAGATCCGGCGCGAGCAGGAAGGGGCTGTAAGCCCCGGAAGTCGGTCCGCCATCACTGCCGAGTCACACCTGATGCGGGCGCCGGACGATCCGCAATATTTATCGAAATATCAAACACGCCGACGTCGCCATTGGCATTGGTGACCTCGTAGATGAAGTGGTCGATATCCGCTTCCACCTTGAACGTCTCATACATCAGGATCCGGGCGGGCGTAGTAAGTCCTGGACAGCCGGCTACGCTCTGCGTTGTCAGTTCTCCGAGCTTCACGACCAGCGTCCCTTGTCTCGGTGCAGCTATGACGCGGACTGTAGGGAGAGGGGCGGAACTGCAGTCCTTGTTTATGGAAGCATAATAGCCGAGATGCAGTGGCGTTCCGGCGATTGCCGTGAAGCTCGTGTAATTGTGAGTTTCGGGAGGCTGAGCGGAGACTGAACTCGCAGTTGTCCAGCTCGCAGAGAGCCCACATGCGGCAACCAGAGCGCTTACGAACTTCTCCATGGCACGCTCCCAGGAAGTGAACTGCCGGTACGCAATCAGTCACAAATCGAGAAGGGCCTTGAAACGCACAAAAGTCGGATGGCGCATCCCACTCCAGGGGACAGTCAGCGTTGCGGGTTAAGAACGTCGTTCTGGTCGTAGAGGAAAAGTCCCGGACAAGCGGGCGGGGGCGACTGAAGGGGCTTCAGTGCTCCTTCCGGTCCTTGAAGGATGACGTCGAAACGTCCGGGATCGTCACGCGAAAAGCTCACATGACATTCGATGCTGTATGGGCCGGCCGAATAGCCGGTCACAATGAAAAAGGAACCGAGGGGTGCCGGCAAGGGGATCCCGGCGCTGCGAAGATCGTTGTAAACGGCGTCGAGGAGCTGGTCGTCCCGTGTGGCAAGGACCGCCTTGAGCTGGGCGAGAAGTGGTCCCTTCATCGAAAAGGCTTCGATATTCTGCTGAACCTCCTCAAGCATATGCCGCTTGCCCTCGCGCGGCGAGAACTGCCGGCTCTGTAAGGGCGTTACCGGATTAAATCCGGCGGTCGCGTTGTTGCAGATGTTCGTGGCAATCGACACGGGAGTGGTTCGAAGGCGGTCGAGACCGATGGGGCAAACCTGCAGGGTGATGAACGTTCCTGCAACATCGATGTACTCCCACTGTTCAACAGAGCGCGCCAGCAGGCGCGCGATGAAGGAAGTATCGATGCCCATCGTGGCGGCGTAGCGCACCAATGCCGAGGCTCCCCCCCGGGCCATGCCGAAGCCCACCACGAGGCCGTCGCGACTGCTCTGTGTGGAGGGAACCTGGTCGCTGTTTGTATTCAGAGAGAAGTTGTGAAAGCCGACCTGGCCACGAATTTCGATACTGCGGCTTGGTACGAAGGTGGGACCGGCCCGGCTCAAGGTGCCACCGAGAAAGGCCAGGGCGCAGGCCGACAGGCAGAGATCCTTGGCGCGGACAACGGAAGCGACGCTGTACTCGCGGAGCAGATAGCCGATCTTGAGGCCTTCATAGACGTCGCCGCCGGCGCTGCTGAGTTCGATGGTGGCAAATGGCCGCCCAGGGGCCTGCGGCGGCGATGTCGTCTTGAGCCGGGCCAGGATAACCCGGAGCCTGTCGGCATCGCCCTCCTCGATCGGACCTGAGAGGCGGAGCGTATGGGTGACGATCGAGGACTTTGCGGTCAGTCCGGGAATGGTTTTGCTGTCGACACTGAGCGTCGCCCCTTGGCCCGTGACGGCGAAAAGCCCGAGCAATGATCCGCCTATCAGCAGGTACAGCAACCGCACTTTACCATCCCTCTGCAATGTCTAATAATTGTCATTAATAATATCATTGCTCGTGCAAGTTACAGTCGAGCAATAACCATACAATTATTGTGTATAAGGCAACTTTTTATTTCACGCAGTATCGATCATTCCTCTATGCGGCTGGCAACTGCAACTGGTATCTGCAAAAAGATGAACGCCAGAATGACATGAAACAAGTATTGGATCCGGCTACACACTCGAGTTTCCGCAATAGCCGCCGGTTGTTCGCCGGTCTGTGCATGGTTGCCGTCGGATACGCCTTCGTGGGTGCCTGGCTGGTGACGGCAGGCCCGCTGGATCCTGTCGCCCATACCGCGGACTTCATTGCCTTCCTCATCTCACCCTGGATGCTGGCGACCTATGTCGTGGCACTGGCGCTCATCGCATTCGGCGCCTGGTACCTCCAAACCGCGCAGAAGCGCGCCGTAGGCGCGCCCGTCATAGAAACCGCGATGAAGCGACAGGCGCTCGGATTGACGATTGCCCTGCTGGTCGTGGCGTCCAGCCTTGCCGTCATCGGCTACCTCTACAGCAGGGACCTTGCGAGCACGTCCCAGGCGGATCGAGCTTCACAGCAGGAGGCGGTGGCACGCCTGAAGGCACAGGAGATCGGCAAATGGTTGCTTGAGCGTGCAATCGACGCCGAGCTTCTGGCGACCTCCCTTCGGGGGTTGCCGCTCGATCGCTTGCCCGCGGACCAGGATGTCCAGCGGGCAGTTCAGCTTCAGTTCGCAGAGGCGCTTGCCAGCAATAGCGAACGAACGACGGTCTCGCTTATTGCCGCCGACGGCAGAGTCCTTTCCCACATCGGCGAGGGCAGCATGCCGGACCGCGAGACGCTTACGGCCGCCGCGGCTCTCGCAATCACTCCGGAGCAGCGTAAGAGCATCGTCGATGTTCACCTCGATGGAACGCCGCCACAGCCGCGCATGGTCTTTCTCGTGCCCCTCACCGAGCATCGAGGGACCGGACCGGCGACGGCCGTACTCGCTATGGCGGTTGATCCCTTCGCTCTGCTTTTCGCACAGATCGAGTCATGGCCCACGGCCAGCCCTTCCTCCGAGGTGGTGGTCGTCCGCCGCGAGGGCGCCGACGTCGTGTTCATAACGCCGCCGCCTCGCCTCGAACCTGTCCCGAAACCCCTCGAATTTCGTGTCCCCCTTGAGGGCAGCACGCTGCCAGCGGCGCGAGCTGTCGTTCAGGGCGATGGCGAATGGATTGGCCCCGACTACCGGGGCGTGGAAGTCCTGACGGCGTCTCGCCGCGTGAACGGCGTGCCCTGGATCGTCGTCGCCAAGACCGACGTGGCGGAAATCACCCAGCCACTTCAGCGTAAGGAGCTGACGCTTACCCTTGTGATCGGCGCCGCCGTTGTGCTGGCGGCCTGCTTGCTGATCGTGCTGTGGCGAGGAGAATACGCCAGCCTGCTCGCGTTCCACGCTCAACAGCGCGAGGAGCGTTCGGCGATCACCAATCATTTCGAGCGGCTCGTCAGAATGGCGCGGGATATCGTGCTTCTGACCCGGCCCGACGGGCTTATCATCGAGGCAAACGAGGCGGCAGTCGCGGCCTATGGCTACAGCGAGAGCGAACTCCGCAGCCTCAATGTCCGCGATCTTCAACCGCCGGAAGAACTCGCGCGGTTCAATGCGATCTGGGATGCTACGGACACAGCCAGCGGCGTGCTGGTCGAAGGCGCACACCGGCGTAAGGATGGGTCGATCTTCCCGGTCGAGATCAGCGGACGGGCTTTCGACGTCGATGGCAGCATCTATCGTCAGAGTTTCGTTCGCGACATCACGCAACGCAAGGAACTGGAACGCGAGGTCGTCCGGCTGTCACGCGTGCAGAAGGCGCTGCAGGCCGCCAACAGCGTGCTGCTGCGGGCCGGAGCGGAGGTCGATCTCTATCATGAGATGTGCGAGATTCTCGTCCATCTCGGCGGCTACCGTTTGGCCTGCGTCAGCGCCCCAAACAACGATGCGGGCAAGACTATCCGCTTCCTGGCGATCGCGGGTGTCGACGATGGTTACCTCGCCCAGGCGGCCGTAAGCTGGGGTGACGGCCCACGGTCGACTGGCCCGACCGGCGGCGCGTTGCGAACGGGGCAGGTACAGGTGAACCAGGATTTTGAGACCAATCCTGCGATGGCGCCGTGGCGCGTGGCGGCGCTCCAGCGAAATTTCCACGCCAGCATCGGCATACCGCTAAAAATAGAAGGGAAGATCTTCGTAGCCCTTACCCTCTATGCCGAGCAGCCCAACGCCTTCAGCGACGAGGAAACGCGCATGCTGGTCGCCCTTGCCGAGGACATCTCCTTCGCAGCATTGCGACTGCGCGAAGGCATCGGGCGGAAGGTGTGACGTCGCGGGCAAGTCGCTCCCTCACACCACGCAGCCATGGTGGGCCGATGACACCAGGCGAATGTACTTGTCGTGAACCGATCCCGGCCTCACGCGGCCGGTCGGATCGGGGGCGCGCCACTCGCCCATGCGGCGGGCGATCTCTGCGTCGGGGACTTCCAGATTGAGGGTCCGCGCTCCCGGATCGATGACGATCGTGTCGCCGTCGCGGACTGCCGCGATCGGGCCGCCACGTGCGGCTTCCGGCGAGATGTGCCCGATCAAGATTCCGTGGCTGACGCCCGAGAAACGACCGTCGGTGATCAAGGCAACGTCCTCTCCGAGGCCACGTCCCTGCAATTGGATCGTCAGCATCACCATCTCGGGCATGCCGGGTCCGCCAACGGGACCCACGTTGCGCACGACGACGACGGTGCCGGGCACGATCTGGCCGGCGCGGATGGCCTTCATCGTGTCGGCTTCGGACTCGAACACCTTGGCGGTGCCGCGGAACTGTCCCTTCTCCAACGTCTTGCCGCTGAGTTTCAGCAGGCAGCTTTCCGGGGCAATATTGCCTTTCAGCACGCTGATGTGATTGTTCGGCGCCGCGACCGGGCGCGCGACCGGAAAGACGATGTCCTGGCGGGGCATCTGCTCCAGCGTCGGAACATCGGCCAGGTTCTCGGCCAGGGTCTTGCCGGTGACCGTCATCACGTCGCCGTGCAGCAGGCCGGCGCGCAATAGTTCCTTCATCACGACCGGCACGCCTCCGATCGCGTGCAGGCTCGCCATCGCATAGGGCCCATGGGGCTGCAGGTTGGAGATCAGCGGAATCCGTTCGCCGACCTGCTGAATGCGCTCGATCCCGATCGGCACCTGGGCCTCGCGCGCGATGGCCAGCAGGTGAAGGTACATGTTGGTTGAACCGCCCATCGCGTAGACCGTGGCGATCGCGTTCTCGAAGGCACGTTCGGTCATGATGTCGCGCGGCCGCAGGCCGGCTTCGATCAGGCGATAGAGCGCGTCGACCGACGCCCGTGCCTGGGCGCGGACATCGGCGTGGATGTCGCTCTTGGCGTCATAGTCGGCGGGATGCGAAGCGCCGCGTGGTAGCATCATGCCGATCGCCTCGGCGATCGTGCTCATGGTGTTGGCCGTGAACATCGCGCCACAGGTCCCGCTGCCGGGCATGACGTTGCGTTCGAGCTCGAGCAGCTCCTCGCCCGATATCCGGCCGGCCTCGTTGGCGGCGCGGCCCTCGACATAGTCCATGATCGTGAGATTGTTGCCCTTGGCCGCCCAGGTGCCGAAGGCCACTTTCCCGGGTGAACTGGTGCCCGGATACAGCACCAGGCCGAAAGCGTTGGTCCGCGCGAGTGGCATCAAGGCGGCGGCGCCGGTCTTGTCGCAACCGGAGATCACGATCATTGCGTCGCCGTGATGGGCGTAGTGACCGATCTCGAAGCAATCGGCGACGACATCGCGCGACACGAGGCTGTAGCCGGCCGTGGGCGTCCCTTGCGTCAGAGCATCGGACACTGCCGGCGCGCCGACGACCAGGCCCTGTCCGCCCCGTTCGGCGAGGATTTCGATCAGCAGGTCGGAGATGGTGCGCACCCGGTTGTTGCAGCGATGGGCGTTGGTCCAGGCGCTGGCGATCGTCACCACGGCCGTGGTCTTGGCAGCTTTGTCCGGCTCGAACCCCGCCGCTCGAAGCTCAACCCGGGACTTTTTCCAGAAAGTGCTGCTGTCCTGTGTCATGAGGCATCCGCCTTGTGTGGCTATTGCTTGGGAGTGGCAGTGCGCTGGAGGCCGGGCGGCAGCTTGTGCCAGGCCTTGCCGTCCCGACCTTCCTGGAGGCCGTAGGCGTAGAGGGCGCGCATGTAGGCCTGGTCGAACTCACCGGCCTTGGGCGCGGTGAAGTCCGCGCCGATATAGGCGAGGTTGTAGTCGACTCCATCGCGCTGGCTGACGAAGTAGGTGCGCAGCACGTCGTTCTGGCCGCTGGCCGCCAGCATGGTGTTGATGGCGCGGCCGGCGATGGAGATGGTCCGCCGCTCGCTCGCCGCATAGTCGGGGTCGAGCCGCGCATTGCGAATGATGTAGGCGTGCCGTTCGCGACGGATGCCGCTGTTCGAGATGTTGATCGACGGCGGGTAGAGGAAAAGCTGGGCGATGGCGCCGCCGTCGACATGCATCTCCTGATACTTCTTGCCGTCGATCTCGACGTCGAACAGAACGGGCTGGAAGAGACCGGGGATGGCCGCCGAGGCGCGTAGGATCTTGCGGAACAGCTCGAGCGCGCCGGGATGGCCGCTGGCGGCTATGGCTCCGATGTTCCAGATCACCGGCCGCTGGGCGTCGAGGTGCGTGGTGCCGATCAGTAGCAGACGGCCCCTCTGGTACTCGCGCGCGATGGCATCGAGCATTTTCTGGTCGGCGTAGCTCTCGATCACCTGTGCCAGCGGGCCGGTGTCGGCCATGGCATCGTCGAACAGCGCCGCAGTCAGGCCACGCACGCGGAAGACCTTTTCGGGCGTCATGGTCGTGTAGACATCGCGCAGCGCGTCGTCGTAGCCGGGTCCGAGAAAGGCGAAGGGGGCGATCAGCGCACCGGTGCTGACGCCGGTAACCATCTTGAATTCCGGTCGCGTGCCGAGCGCCGTCCAGCCATTCATCAACCCGGCGCCGAAAGCGCCATTGTCGCCGCCGCCGGAGACCGCAAGATAGTAGACCGGAGGAAGGCGCGTGGTCGATTTGCCCTCGGCACGCAGTGTGGCCTGTTCGCGCTCGAACGCTCGCGAGGCTTCGACAACGATGGCCTTAGGATCCTCGTCGGCGAAGAACCGCGCATTTGCAATGCCGAGCGGCAGGGCGCGGGCGGTGTCGGCGGCCGGCACCGCGGTTCCGCGTTCCGGGATCGAGCAGGCACCGAGGGCGATGAAGCCGATCGACAGCATCGCCAGCGACAACGATTTATTCAGGCCCAAATTCGATCCCCCCAATTGCCCATCGAATATACGATGGAAGGGGCTCGATCTACCGCCGCAATCAGGGGGATGCGGCGGCAACCTCGGCCGGCGGCGCCTTGGGAGCCTTCTTCTTCCGCTCCTCGAAGCGTTGCAGCACCGTGAAGAAAGACGGCACGAACAGCACGGCGAGGCAGGTCGAGGCGATCATGCCGCTGAACACGCAGAGGCCGAGGGAGATGCGCGAGTTGGCGCCGGCGCCGGTCGCCGTCACCAGCGGCACGACGCCCAGGATGAAGGCGAAGGAGGTCATCAGGATGGGGCGGAAGCGGGTGCGGGCCGCCTCGATGGCCGACTCGACGATATCCTTGCCGTCGATCAGGCGCCGTTCGCGGGCCACCTCGACGATCAGGATGGCGTTCTTGGCGCCGAGCGCGATCAGCAGCATCAGGCCGATCTGGGTGTAGATGTTGTTGGCGAGGCCAACGGCGGTGAGCGCGATCGCCGGACCGCTGAGCGCGAGCGGCACGGCCAGGATCACGGCGAGTGGCGCCACCCAGCTCTCGTACTGGCCGGCGAGGCAGAGATAGACCAGCAGGATGGCCAGCGCGAACACGTACATGAGCTGGTTGCCGACGATATTCTCCTGGTAGGCCATCGCCGTCCACTCGTAGCCTGTGCCGGGCGGCAGGATCGCGTTGGCAATCTGGTCCATCAGCGAGATGCCTTCGCCCGAACTGAAGCCGGTCGCCGGCGAGCCCACGATCGCCGCCGAGGGATAGAGATTGTAGAGGCTGATCAGCGGCGGACCCAGGGCTTCGCGCAGTTCGGCGATGGCGCCGATCGGCACCATCTGCCCGTCGAGGTTCTTCACCTGCAGTCTCAGGATATCCTCGGGCCGCGTGCGGTACTGCGAATCGGCCTGGATGTAGACTTGGAGACTGAGGCCGAACTTGTTGAAGCGGTTCACATAGCCGGAGCCCATGTAGGCCGATAGCGTCGTGAACACCTCGCCGACCGGAACCTTGAGCGACTCGGCCTTGACGCGATCGACCTCGACGCGGATGTGCGGCGCGCCGGCGCGGAACGAGGTGACGAGGTTGGTGAGCGCGGACTGTGTCCCGGCCTGCTCGACCATAGCGTCCGTCACGCGCTGCAGCTTGCCGTAGTCGAAGCTGCCGTCCTTCTGCTCGACCTGCATCTGGAAGCCGCCGGCATTGCCGATACCCTGAATGGCGGGCGGAACGATGACGAATGCCCGTCCGTCCTGCAGGACCTGCAACTCCTTCATGAGGCCCATGACGATCGACCGAAGGTCCTGGCCGGTGGCTTTCAAGCGCACGTCCCAGTCCTTCAGGATCACGTAGGACACAGCGGCATTCGCCAGGGCGGAGTTGCTGTCGAGCACCGACATGCCGCCCAGCGCCACCACGTTTTCCACGCCCGGCATGGCCATGGCGATCTTGCTCACCTGATCGAGCGTCGCACCGGTGCGTTCCAGCGAGGCACCGTCCGGCAGCTGTACGCCGATCATCAGGTAGCCCTGATCCTCGTTGGGAATGAAGGCCGTCGGCAGGCGTGCGACGCCCCAGGCGCCGATGCCGGCCATCACCAGGGCGAGCAGGACCATCAGGCCGGCGCGCCGGACCATCGCGCCGACCAGCGACGCATAGGCGTTTTCCAGCTTGCCGTAGACCTTGTTGAAGCTGCGGAAGAAGATGTTGCGCTTCTCCGGCGGCACCGCCGTCCGCAGCCACATCGCGCACTGCGTCGGCTTCAGCGTGGCGGCGTTGATGGCGCTGATCAGGGCCGTGGCCGCGATCACCAGGGCGAACTGGGCGAACATCTGGCCGGTCAGGCCGGGCAGGAAGGCGGCCGGCAGGAACACCGACATCAGCACGAGGGTGATGCCGATGACCGGCCCGAACAGCTCGTCCATCGCCTTGATCGCGGCGTCGTGCGGCGTCATCCCGCGTTCGATGTGGTGCGCCACGCCTTCGACAATCACGATCGCGTCGTCGACCACGATGCCGATCGCCAGCACGATGCCGAACATGGTTGTCGTGTTGATGGTGAAGCCCAGCGCTGCCATGGCCGCGAAGGCGCCGATGATCGTGACCGGGATCGTCGTTGCCGGCACCAGCATGGCGCGCCAGTCCTGCAGGAAGATCACGATCACGATCAACACCAGGATGCCCGCCTCGATCAGGGTCATGAAGACCTCCCTGATCGACGCATGCACGAAGCGGGTGGTGTCGAACGGCACACTGTAGGAAAGGCCGGGCGGGAAGTTCTTGGAAAGCTCGGCCATCTTGTCGTTGACGCGCTTCGCGACGTCGAGAGCGTTGGCATCGGGCAGCTGGTAGATGGCGATGCCGGAGTTGGGCTTGCCGTTGATCTGCGAGGTCTGGGCGTATGACTGGGCGCCGAGGTCGACGCGGCCGATGTCCTTGATGCGGACGATCCGGCCGCCATTGCCCTGGGCGGCCTTGACGATGATGTTGCTGAATTCCTCGGGCGTGCTGAGGCGGCCGACGACGTCGATCGTGTATTGGAAGTCCAGCCCCTTTGGCGCCGGCGGCATGCCGACCTGGCCCGCGCTCACGTCCTGGCTCTGCTGCTGGATGACGCGGGTGACGTCGGATGGCGTGAGGCCAAAGGTGTAGAGCTTCTCCGGATCGAGCCAGACGCGCATCGAGTACTGGCCGACCCCCATCACGTTGACGTTGCCGACGCCCGGCAGACGCGACAGTTCGTTGACCAGGTTGATGGTCGCGTAGTTGCTGAGATAGAGGCTGTCGTAGCGCTGGTCCGGCGAGGTCAGGGACACGATCTGGAGGATCGACGTCGACTTCTTTTCGACGATCAGGCCTTGCGCCTGGACGGACATGGGCAGCGAAGCGAGCGCCGCACTGACCTTGTTCTGCACCAGCACCTGAGCGAAATCGAGATCGGTGCCGATCTCGAACGTGACGGTCAGAGTGTAGGTGCCTGCGTCCGTGCTGTAGGACTGCATGTAGATCATCTTCTCGACGCCATTGACCTGCAGTTCGACCGGCAGGGCAACGTTGTCGACAACAACCTTGGCGCTGGCGCCGGGGTAGGTCGTCGTGACCTGGACCGTCGGCGGCACGACGTTGGGATACTGGGCGACCGGCAGGGTCATCAGCGCCACGCCGCCGATCAGCACGATCACGATCGCAAGGACGTTGGCGAGAACCGGCCGATTGATGAAGAACGCTGAAATCATCGGTGCGCTTCCGGACGGATCACTTCGTGGCGCCGGCAGCGCCGTCGGGCGTCGCGGTGATGGTGGTGGGCTTGGGAACCACCTTGCCGCCCGGGATCGCACGGCTGTTGGTGCTCAGCACGACGCGGTCGTCGGCCTTGAGTCCGGTCGAGATCACCCTGAGGCCTCCAGCAAGCAGCTGGCCCGTGGTTATGCGCACCTGCTCGACGACATTGTCCTTGTTGACGACCAGCAGGTACTTCCCGGCCTGATCCTCGGCGATCACCCGATTGGGCACCAGCAGCGAGGCGGTTGCGCCGAGGCCTTTCGGCACCTTCACGCGCACGAAGAAGCCTGGGATGAGCGCCCGCGTCGGGTTGCTGAACAGGCCGCGCACAAGGATCGTGCCGGTCGTGGCATCGATTTCGGGCGAGACGTAGTTGAGGAAGCCCTGATGGGGAAAGCCGTCCTCATTCATCAGGCCGATGCTGAGCGGGATCTTGCTGAGTTCCTGGACGTCGAGGCGACGCTCCTTGAGATTCTCGCGGATCTGCAGGACGTCCTGCTCGCTCATGTTGAATTCGACGTACATCGGGTCGAGCTGCACGATCGTCGCCAGTTTTGTGGCGACGCCGTTGCCGACCAGTTCGCCGACCGTGATGAGATGCTTGGAGACGATGCCGTCGAAGGGCGCCAACACCGTCGTATAGCCCAGATTGGTCTGGGCGACGGTGAGGTTGCCTTCGTTGTTCTCGACATTGGCGCGCGCGCTGTCCCGCTTTGCCTTGGCGACGTCGAAAGTGGCCTGCGCCGACACGTTCTGCCTCAGCAGCGTCTCCTGGCGCGTGAACTCGGCTTCCGCCTGCACCAGCGCCGCCTTGGCGGCGGCGAGGCCGGCATCGGCTTCCTTCACCTTCGCCTTGTACATCGTCTGTTCGATCACGAACAAAGTGTCGCCCTTCTTCACCAGGGCGCCGTCCGTGTACTTGATCTCGGTGAGGAAGCCCTCGACGCGGGCGACGAGGTCGACGGTGGCGAACGATACCGTATTGCCGGTCAGTACCTCGAAGGGGGCCACCTGCTGCTGAAGCGGGGGTGCCACGCTGATCTCGGCCGGCGGCGGCGGCATGAACTTGTTCTCGGGCTTGCAGGCGGACAGCGACACCGCCAGCAGCGGCAGCACGATCCAGCCCTTCAGGCTGCGATTCAACATGGTTCCGACGACGCTCCCCCAGGGGTTCCAGCGATCCAAGCGTTACCGCATCCCATGCCGGATTGCCACCGCCCAGCCCGTTCAAAGACGCTTGAACACCAGCGACAGATTGTTGGCGGGCATGTCGATGATCTCGGGCAAGCCGAAGCCCTGCGCCTCGGCCAGCGAGGCCACGGTTTCCAGGTCGCGCACGCCCCATGCCGGATTTCGTCGTCGCAGGTCGAGATCGAAGGCCTCGTTGCTGGGCGCGGTATGCCGTCCGCCGCGGCGATAGGGGCCATAGAGATAGAGTGTGCCGTCCTTCGGCAGGATGCGGCTCGCGCCGGCAATCAGTCCGACCGCTGCCTCCCAGGGGGCAATGTGGATCATGTTGCAGCAGAGCACGGCGTTGGCGCACTCGAGCGGCCAGAGATCGGCTGCGGCATCGAGCGCCAGGGCAGGGCGGACATTGCCGAGGGTCAGCGATTGAGCCCAGTCGTCGATGCTGGCGCGCGCCTCTGGGCTGGGATCGCTCGGCTGGAAGACGAGGTCGGGCAGCGCCTCGGCAAAATGGACGATGTGCTCGCCGGAGCCGCTCGCGATCTCGAGCACGAGACCTCGAGCCGGCAGGCGAGGGGTCAGGACATCGAGAATGGGCTGACGGTTGCGGGCCGCCGCCGGTGCCTGGCGTTTCATCGCGCGCGCGCCATTGCCTGCCAGATGTGCGCCGGACTGGCCGGTCCGTCGAATCCCTGGACGCCGAGTGGTGCCAGCGCATCGAGGATGGCGTTGGCGATGGCGGGAAAGGCCGCGATGGCGCCGGCCTCGCCACAGCCCTTCACGCCCAGCGGATTAGTCGTGCACGGCGTGCCGTTGAATCCGAGGTCGAACGACGGCAGGTCGTCGGCGCGCGGCAGGGCGTAGTCCATGAACGAACCCGCCACCATCTGGCCGGACCCGGGATCGTAGGTCGCGTGTTCCAGCAGCGCCTGGCCCGCCCCCTGGGCCATCGCGCCATGCGCCTGACCGGACGCGATCATGGGATTGACCAGCACGCCATAGTCGTCAACGGCGGTATAGCGCACCAGTTCGACGCGGCCGGTATCGCGGTCGATCTCGACTTCGACGACGTGCGCGCCGTTGGGGAAGGTCATGTGCTCGCGCCTCCAGCCATGGAATGTGTCGAGCGGCGTGCCCTTTGCGCGGCCCAGGGCCGCGATTTCCTGCAGGCCGACGGTGCGGTCGGTGCCCGAGACGACAAAGCGTCCCTCCTCGAAACGCCCCACCTCGAAATGCACATCGGCCTCGGCGGCTTCGAGGGCATCGGCTGCCAGCGCCATTCCCTTGGCGATGATCCCGTCGGAAGCGCGCCAGATTGCCGTGCCACCCATGTAGGTGGCGCGCGAGCTGCCATGGCCGCCACCGGCCGGAATAAGGTCGGTATCGCCCTGGCGCAGCCGGATGCGCTCGTTGGGTATGCCCAAACGATGCGCCAGGATCTGCGGGAACGTCGTCTCGTGACCTTGGCCGATGTGCTGTGTGCCGGTGATCAGCGACACCGTGCCGTCGGCCTCGAACCTGATGTCGACATTCTCGTCAGGCGGGCCGCCCGTGGCCTTGATGTGATAGGCAAAGCCCAGGCCGCGCAGCAGGCCGTGCCCCTGGCTTCGCTGCCGCCGTTCGGCGAAGCCCGCTACGTCGGCGCGCACCAGAGCCATGTCCAGGGATTCGGCGAAATGGCCGCTGTCGACCTGGAAGCCGAAGGTATTGGTCATGGGCATCGCATCGGGCGGCACCATGTTGCGGCGGCGCAGCTCGGCGCGATCGATGCCGGTCCGGCGTGCCGCGGCATCGATCAGCCGTTCGATGATGTTGATGGCCTCGGCGAAGCCCGGTCCCCGCGTGACGCCGATCGGCGCGGTGTTGGTCACGACCGCAACCACATGAAGCGCGATCGACGGAATGCGATACACCGATCCCTGCAGATGGATGTACTGGTAGGTCTGCACGCCGCCGCCGGCGCCGGCCATATAGGCGCCGAGGTTGGCAACGCTCGCGACGCGCAGCGCCAGGAATTTGCCTGCTGCATCGAGGGCGAGGGAGGCCTCCGCCTGCATGTCACGCGCGGCATGGTCGGACAGGAACACTTCGCTGCGGCTTGCGATCCATTTGACGGGCCGGCCCGTGCGCTTGGCCGCCCACAGAATCAGCGCATGCTCGACATAGGCGAAATTCTTGGCGCCGAAGCCGCCGCCGACATCGGGCGCCACGAACCGCACGTCCTTCGGCTCAACGTCGAGCGAGCGCGCCACGAAATTGCGATTGATGTGAATGTTCTGGCTCGAGACGTGGAGCGTGTAGCGCCCGGTCGCGGCATCGAATGACCCGACGCCGCCGCGCGGCTCCATCGGGTTCATGACGATGCGGTGGTTGTCGAGCGTGAGCGAGACGACATGGGCCGCCTTGGCGAACGCCGTATCGGCGCCGGCCGCATCGCCGGTGTGCCAGTCGAGGCAGACATTGTCCGGAATTTCCGCGGCGAGCTGCGGCGCGCCTGCGGCGCGTGCCGCGTCCGCCGTGGTAACGGCCGGCAACGTCTCGTAGTCCACGACCACCAGCTCGGCGGCGTCGAGGGCCTGGGCGTGCGTCTCCGCCACGATCATCGCCACCGGCTCGCCGCCGAAGCGTACCTTCTCATGGGCCAGCAACGGCTGCGGCGCAAAGGCAAAGGGCTCGCCCGTCTGGACGTTGGCCTCGGCATAGGGCCGGAGCGGCTTCAGCCCGTCGGTGGCGGCCTCCGCCGCAGTCAGCACGGCGATCACGCCCGGCGCGCGCCGGGCGACGGCGGCATCGATCGACCGGATTAGTGCGTGCGCATGCGGTGAGCGCAGCACGACGGCATGGGTCAGGCGGTCGAACTTCAGGTCGTCGAGATAGGCACCCTGGCCGGTGACGAAGCGCACATCCTCGCGCCGACGTGGTGAAGCGCCCATCCGTTCGATCGTCATGTCCGCAACGTCTCCGCGTTCCGCGCCTGTCGCTTCTCGTCCCACCAGTCACGCGCCTGAAGGTGCCAGTAGACAATTTGCGTGGCGGCCCGTCCGAACGGTCCGCCGGCCCATCTTGTGCCGAAGGGGGCGAACAGACGCCAGCGCGCATCGTCGCCCAGGATGCCGGCGGCGACGGCGTCGGCGCCGGCTGCCGTCTGGGCAAGTCCGTGCCCGCCGAAGGCCGCGCAGACCCAGAGGCCGGGCTCTATCTCGCCGACCTGCGGCATCTTGTGGGGCGCGTAGCCCATGATGCCGGACCAGGCGTACGCGATACGGATATCGCCAAGCTGCGGATAGACGGAAAGAATGTCGTTGCGCATCATTCCGCGCAGGCGCGGCGGCTCGCGCGTGTCCGTGGTGATGCGGCCGCCCCACAGCAGGCGGTCATCATCGATCACGCGGTAATAGTCGCCAGCACGGCGTGTATCGGAGATCGCGCCGGACCAGCGGATCGCTTCGGCGAGTTTTGGTCCGATCTTTTCGGTGACGGCAACATAGGTCGCGACCGGCAGCACCGCACGCGCGACCTGCTGTTGCACGCGGCCGAGATCGGCATTGCCCGCCAGCACGATGTGAGGGGCCGTGATCTCGCCGCGATGTGTCCGCAATCGCCAGACGCTGCCCTCGCGGGACAGGTCGGTCGCTTCCGTTTGCTCATGGATCGAGCCGCCGCGTGCTTCGATATCGGCGGCCAGGGCCAGCGCAAAGTTCAGCGGATGGATGTGAAACGACAGAGGATCGTGGATGGCCTGATGGTAACGCGGGGTCGCAAGCAGGGCGCGCACCCGGGCAGTGTCCCACGGCTCGAAGGTGGCGCCGAGAGCGGCGGCCAGTGCCCGCGTGCGGTCGGCGAAGCCCGGGCCCTGGTCGGTGCGCGACACGCTGAGCTTACCGACGCCCATGAGGAGGGCTCCCTTGCGAATGTCGCGTCGGCCCAGTTCGTCGATGGCCTCGCGCACGATGGCAACACCCCGTTGCGACTGGCCATAGAGCTGGCGCGCATGTTCTAGGCCCAGCTTGTCGATCAGCGCCCCCGATCGCTCGGCGAACCCCGGCCCGACGAAGCCGCCGTTGCGGCCCGACGCGCCCCAGGCGATGCGGTGGCGCTCGACCAACGCCACCTGCCGTCCCTGCCTCGCCAGCAATCGCGCCGCATGCAGGCCGGCGAAGCCGCCGCCCACGATCGCCACATCGGCCTCGATCCGTACCGCGAGAGGCGGACGATCGGCGCCCGCGTCTCGCGTGGCGGCATACCAGCTTGCCGGGTAGGCGCTATCGCCCATCGGTCGCGTTCCTCTCCTCAATTCCTGCCCGAAACAGGTGGCACAGGAAGGCTTGCGCGGTCACGCCCCCTGTCGCAGTAAGTTTGCCACGGATTCTCGCTGTTGCTGGAGGGCGCATGTCGGTCGATTTCGATGCGGTGATCATCGGCGCGGGCTTTGGCGGCATGTACATGCTGCACCGCCTGCGCCAAAAGGGCTTTACGGCACGTGTGATCGAAGCCGGAAAGGGCGTCGGCGGCACCTGGTACTGGAACCGCTATCCCGGTGCGCGCTGCGATGTGGAAAGCGTGCAGTATTCCTACCAGTTCTCTTCCGAGCTGGAGCAGGAGTGGGAGTGGACCGAACGCTACGCCACCCAGCCTGAAATCCTGCGCTACGCCAACCACGTCGCCGACCGCTTCGACCTGCGGCGCGACATCCAGTTCGAGACCCGGATCACCGCCGCGATATTCGACGAGGCGGCGAACGTATGGAGGGTCGAGACCGAGAACGTCGGAAACAAGGGGGGTGACAAGATCGCCGCGCGCTTCGTCATCACGGCGATGGGCTGCCTGTCATCGCCCAACACACCGAAAATTCCCGGCCTGGAAGACTTCAAGGGTCCGACCTATCACACGGGCAACTGGCCGCACGAAGGTGTCGATTTCACCGGCAAGACGGTGGGCGTCATCGGCACCGGCTCGTCGGCCATCCAGTCGATTCCGATCATGGCGCGACAGGCCAAACACCTCACGGTGTTCCAGCGCACCGCCAATTACACCATCCCGGCGCACAACAAGCCGCTCGATCCTGCCTACGTCGCCAAGGTCAAGGCGCACTACCCCGAGATGCGCAAGCGCGCCAAGACCAAGCCGGCCGGCATCGATTTTGTGATCAACATGGCTTCGGCGATCGAGACGCCGGAAGCCGAGCGCCGCCGCCTGTTCGAGGAGCGTTGGGCCTACGGCGGACTGGGCTTCATGGCCTCGTTCTCTGACCTGCTGCTGAACGATGAGTCGAACAAGACCGCGGCCGACTTCGTGCGGGCCAAGATCCGCGAGGTGGTGAAGGACCCGAAGACCGCCGAAATCCTGACGCCGAAGAACATCATCGGCTGCAAGCGGCTTTGCGTGGATGATGGCTACTGGGACACGTTCAACCGACCGAATGTGACGCTGGTCGATATCAGCGAAGCGCCCATCGAGCGCATCACCGCCAGGGGACTTCGCACCAATGGCCAAGACTACAGCTTCGACTGCCTGGTGCTGGCCACCGGCTTCGATGCCATGACCGGCGCGCTGCTCAAGGTCGATATCCGCGGGCGCGGCGGCGTCGCACTCAAGGATAAATGGAGTGAGGGGCCGAAATCCTATCTCGGTCTCACGATCGTGGGCTTTCCCAATCTCTTCACCATCACCGGACCGGGCAGCCCCTCGGTGCTGACCAACATGCTTCCCTCGATCGAACAGCACGTCGACTTCATCGCCGATTGCCTGGAAGCATTGCGTGCCAAAGGCATGAACGTGATCGAACCGGTCGAGCAGGCGCAGGAAGCCTGGGTCGGGCAGGTCGGCGACTTCGCCAACATTACGCTGCGCTCCACGTGCAGCTCCTGGTACGTCGGCGCCAACATTCCGGGCAAGCCGCGGGTGTTCATGCCCTATATCGGCGGCCTGCCAGCCTACATCGCCGCCTGCGAGGCCGTGGTGAAAAACGACTACGAGGGCTTCGCGCTGGCATAGTCGGACGGACCGCGGGCCTCCAGGCCCGCGGTCCGGAAGAATTAATACCCGATCGCCGCGCCGTCGCTGCGTGGGTCGGCACCGCCTATCCTGAGGCCACTCGCGGGATCGATTGTGATGCCGTGGGCGTGGCCGGCGAGTTCGTTCCAGGGGCCCCAGCGATTGACCATGTGACCGCGCCGTTCCAGCTCGTCGATGGTCTCGGCCGGAAAGCGGCCCTCGATATGCAGCGTGTCGCGCGGCTCGCCGATGGCGAAGCGGCCGGAGAGAAACCGCGGCGTTTCCAGCGCCTCCTGGATGTCGCGACCATGGTCGATCATCGCGAGGTAGGTCTGCAGATGGATCTGCGGCTGGCCGTCGGCGCCCATGCAGCCCACCACGGCCCACAGTCTGTCGTCGCGGAAGGCCATCGAGGCGATGAGGGTATGCAGCGGCGTCTTGCCCGGCTCGACCCGATTGGGGCTCTTGGGATCGAGCGAGAAATAGGCCGAGCGATTCTGCAGCACCACGCCGGTGCGTCCCGCCACGACCGCGGCGCCGAAGCCGCCATAGAGCGAATGGATCAGCGACACCGCGTTGCCCTCGGCATCGACAACGGCGATATAGACCGTGTCACCGGCCAGGCTGCCGTAGGAGGGGATCTTGTCCCAGGGCACGGCCCGGGCCGGGTCCATCAAGGCGCGCCGCTCGTCGGCGTACCTCTTGGAGATCAGGCGCTCCATCGGCACCGACGCAAAGCGCGGATCGGCGAGATGGCGGTCGCGGTCGTGATAGGCAAGCTGCTTGGCCTGCACCATGAAATGCACATAGTCGGGGCCGAGGAACGGCTTCTTGTCCATCGCCAGCGGCTCGAGCAGGTTCAGCATCTCGAGCACGGCGAAGCCCTGCGTCGGCGCCGGCGTCTCGTAGATCGTGACATCGCGATAGCTGCCTTTGAGCGGCTCCCCCCAGCGCGCGAGCTGCGCCTTGAGATCGTCCGGCGTGAAGAAACCGTCGTGCGCGGTCGACCAGCGCACGAGTTCGCGCGCGATCTCGCCGTCGTAGAAACCGTACCAGCCGTCGCTGGCGATCGCCTCCAGCGTGCGGGCGAGGTCGGGGTTGGTGAGGACGGCGCCATCCTTCAGGAAGATCGCCGAAGCCTCGGGGCTCTTGGCCAGTTCCTCACGCGCCAGTTCGCGCCAATAAGCCAGTCGTGCCGTCACCGGGAACCCGCTGCGGGCGTAGCCGATGGCGCTCTCGAGACAGCGTTTGAGCGGTAGGCGGCCAAAGGCGGCATGGGCCTCGCCCCAGCTTGCGACGGCGCCGGGCACGGTGAGGGTGCCTGGCAGGACACCGCGATAGGGCACTTCGGTCAGGCCGCGCCGGGCGAAGGCCTCTATCGTCCCGCCGGCCGTGGCGCGGCCACCGCCGTCGATGTAGCGCACGCTTCCGGTCTTGGCGTCGTGGATCAGCCAGAAGGCGTCGCCGCCGACGCCCGTCATGTGCGGATAGAGCACCGAAAGTGCGGCGCTGGTGGCGACGGCGGCATCCACGGCCGATCCGCCGGCGCGCAGCACGTCGACACCGGCCTGCGAGGCCAGCGAATGAGGGGATGTCACCATGCCGTTCGGCGCGAGGGTGGCCGGACGGCCGGTGCGTATGTCTACCATGAGGATTTCTTAGGTCGTTTTGCCGGCGGTTGACAGAGCGCTGCGAAGTTTCTAACACTTAACTCAATAGTTAAGTGTTATCGGAGTGCCCGGGCAATGTTGAAGACGTTGGCCTATATCGCTGCTGTCATTGTCGTCGTCGTCGCGGGCATTCTGGTCTATGCCGCGACGCGGCCCGACATGTTCCGCGTGCAGCGCACGGCGACCATCAAGGCCCCGCCGGAGAAGATCTTCGCCCTGATCAACGACCTGCGGAGCTGGAGCCAGTGGTCGCCCTACGAAAAGAAGGATCCGGCGATGAAGCGGACCTACAGCGGCGCCGCAAGCGGCAAGGGCGCCGTCTATGAATGGGACGGCGACAACAACGTCGGCAAGGGGCGGATGGAGATCACCGAGGCGACGCCGCCGGGAAAGATCCTGCTCAAGCTCGATTTCATCAAGCCGTTCGAGGGCCACAATACTGCTGAATTCACGATGGAACCGAGGAGCGATGGCACGGTTGTCACTTGGGCGATGTACGGTCCCGCCTCTCTCATGATGAGGGTGATGGGCCTCTTCATGAACATGGACAATATGATTGGCAACGATTTCGCCGCGGGTCTCGCCAACCTCAAGGCGGCGGCAGAAAAATAAGCCTCTATCTGGAGTATACCATGAACGCCCCCGCCGCTTCGATCGCGCGCGCCCTGTTGCTCGGCACTATGCTGGCCCTGCTTCCCGCCGTCGGCGCTCTGGCCCAGGGTGCCTGCCCGCCTGGCATGCCGCCCGGCATTTTCTGCGGCGAGCGCAAGATCGCCCACGCGACGGCCGGCACCTATGCGCTCGATCCCGATCACTCCTCGGTCCTGGCGCGCGTTTCGCACGTTGGCTATTCTTACAGCGTCTTCCGTTTCGATCGCGTGAGCGGCACGTTGTCCTGGAACCCCGACGCGGTCGCGAGTTCGAGGTTGTCGGCCCAGGTCGTCACCGAGTCGATCACGTCGAACGTCAAGGACTTCGCCAGCATGCTTGCCGGCGAAAAGTTTTTGAACGCACCGCGTTTTCCCGAGGTGACGTTCGCCTCCACCGCCTTTCGTCAGACCGATGCCACCAGCGGCAAGGTGGATGGCAATCTCACGCTGATGGGCAAGACCGCGCCGATCACCTTCGATGTGAGCCTGGTGGGCGCTGGCAAAGGCTTCGGCGGCCAGCCGCGCCTCGGCGTACGCGCCAGCAGCTGGATCAAGCCGCAGGACTTCGGCATGCCGGCGATGTTCTCCGAGGCCATTGAAATCGTCATCGACGCCGAGTTTGTGCGCAACCCATGAACGTCCACGTGAGCGCCATGGCGAAGCCAGCCGGGTCCGAGCTCGTGCTCACGCGCGACATTGCGGCGTCGCGTGAACGGCTGTTCGCGGCATGGAGCGACATCAAGCAGGCGTCGGTCAGCTTCACCGACATCGGTGGTGGCAAGACGCGGCTGACGTTGTGGCACACAGGCTTCGAGACCGCGGCTTCCCGCGACGACCATCGCGGCGGTTGGACCGGCGGACTGGAGCGGTGCGCGGCGTTCATCGAGATAAAATGAGCGAAAGTCGATGAGCCCGGGATTCACCGCGACGCGACTTGCTTGTCTGCGCGAGACGCTGTCCCGGCATGTTGCGGGTGGCGACGTGCCGGGCCTCGTCGCGCTGGTGAGCCGGCGTGGCGAGACGCACGTGGAGGCGATTGGCATGCAGGCTGTAGGCGGCGTGCCGATGAAACGCGACACGATCTTCCGCATCTCCTCGATGACCAAGCCGATCACTGCCGCCGCGACGATGATCCTGGTCGAGGAATGCCGGCTCCGGCTGGATGAGCCCGTCGACCGCCTGTTGCCGGAACTGGCCGATCGCCGCGTGCTGAGGAGCCTCGAGGGGCCGCTCGACGATACCTTGCCCGCCCATCGGCCGATCAGCGTGCGTGACCTGCTGACGTTCCGGTCGGGCCACGGTGCGGTGATGGTCTGGCCGGCGAAGTACCCCATCCAGAAGGCGGCGGAGGCGGCGGGCGTGGCGCCCGGCCCCGACCAGCTCGATATCCCGCCCGATGAATTCATGAAGCGCCTGGGCAGCCTGCCGCTGATCCATCAACCGGGTGAACGCTGGCTCTATCATACCGGCTCCGATGTGCTGGGGGTGCTGATCGCCCGCGCGTCGGGGCAGGATTTCGGCACGTTCCTGGAGGAGCGCCTGTTCGGGCCACTCGGCATGAAGGACACCGGCTTTCTGGTGCCGGCGGGCAAGCTCGACCGGCTGACGAGCGCTTACCGGATGGATTTCGAGACCAATTCGGTCGTCGCTTTCGACGATGCCGGGAACAGCCGTTGGAGCCGTCCGCCGCCGTTTCCCGCCGGCGGATCGGGTCTGGTCTCGACCGTCGACGACTATCACGCCTTCTGTCGCATGATGCTGAACAAGGGCCGGCACGGCAGCCAACGCCTCCTGTCGCGGCCCGCGGTCGAGCTGATGACCACTGACCAGCTCACGCCGGAAAACAGGATCGGCACCGAGCTTTTCTTCGGCGACGGTGCGAGCTGGGGCATGGGCAATGCCGTCGTCACGCGACGCACGAGCCTTTCGACGACTCCAGGGCGCTTCGGCTGGGATGGCGGCTACGGCACCTCGGGCCATTCCGATCCAGCCGAGGACATGGTCGGCATTCTGATGACGCAGCGCATGATGGACTCACCTCAGCCGCCGCGCGTGTTCACAGATTTCTGGACCGGCGCCTACAGCGCCATCGATAGCTGAGAGAGGAGAGAGTCATGCAAGTTCAGCCCTACCTGTTCTTCGACGGCCGCGCCGAGGAGGCGATCGAATTCTACAAGAGCACGCTTGGCGCTGAGGTCGAGATGCTGATGCGCTTCAAGGAAAACCCCGACGCCGACACCGCCGGCATGAACCTGCCGCCGGGCTCCGAGAACAAGGTGATGCATGCCTGCTTCAAGGTCGGCGACACCCAGGTGATGGCATCCGACGGCATGTGCGGCGGCAAGCCGGGCTTCCAGGGGTTCTCGCTGTCGCTCACCGTGCCGACCGAGGCCGCCGCCGACAAGACGTTCGCGGCGCTGGCCAAGGATGGGCAGGTGCAGATGCCGCTGGGCAAGACCTTCTTCGCGCCGAAGTTCGGCGTCGTCGCCGATAAGTTCGGCGTATCGTGGATGATAATCGCCGCCTCATAGAGTTGCAAGTTCAGCAGATTTTATGCTACAAAACCGCCAAGTTGACGAAGCTCTGGCAGCGGCCCGCCCGGTTCTCCGGTGCGGGCCGTACTCTTTCGAGCGAACAGGTCCGCGATTCGGGTGTCTGTCGCGCCGAGGTCGGCCCTGTATCGCGGCGGCGGCCAAGTCCCTGAGAACTTGGGGCAATTTGGCCACGGCGGCACGCGCAGCGGCACAGGTGGCGGCATTTTGCGGCACGTTTCGTGTGCCGCTGCCCGCGTCGGTCAGCCCTTGTCCGGGTCAGCCCTTGTCGATGTTGGCGCTGCGCAGCGGCACGCCGAACTCCTTGCGGCAGACCTCGGCCAGCACCGCGACGCCTTCCTTGATCGTCTCGGGATCGGGGTTGGCGAAGCAGAGGCGCATGCGGTTCTTCGCATAGGCCTTGTTCGACGACCATTCCGGGCCGGGGTTGATCGAGACGCCAGCTTTTAGCGCCGCCTGCGCGAGCTTCACCGTGTCGACCTGCTCGGGCAGCTTGATCCAGAGATAGATGCCGCCCGCCGGGTCGCCGAATTCGGCGGCGGTACCGAACTGCTCGGCCAGCGCCTCGCGCAGGACCTGCAGCTTGGCATGCAGTGTCTTGTTGAGCTTCGGCACGTGGTCGTGGAAGTGCTTTTCGCAGAACTCGGCCAGCACCATCTGCTCGAGCGCGCCCGTGCCCGCGTCGAGCTTGAGGGCGATGATGCGCGACAGCACTTCCCACTTGGCGACGATGTAGCCGACCCGCAGGGCTGGTGCGATCGACTTGGAGAACGAGCCGATGTGGATCACGCCCTCGCCCTTGGCCATGGCGTAGAGCGACGGCGGACGCTTGCCGCTCCAGATCAGGTCGGAATAGCATTCGTCCTCGAAGATCATGACGCCGTACTGGCGGGCGAGAGCGATCAGCTCGGCGCGGCGCTTCTCGCCCATGATGCCGCCGGTCGGGTTCTGCACCGTCGGGATGGTGTAGATATACTTGGGCGTGATGCCTTGCTTCTTCAGCTCGGCGAGCTTCTCCTTCACCACGTCGAGGCGCATGCCTTCCTCATCGAGCGGAATGCCGACCACGTTGACGCCGAGCCGCACCAACCGGTTGATGGCGCTGCCATAGGTCTCCTGCTCGATCAGCACTGTGTCGCCTTTGCTGACCAGCAGCCCGTTGATGAGGTCGAGCGCCTGCGTCGAGCCCGAAATCATCAGGATCTCGTCGGCGGTACAGTCGACGCCGGCGTGCCCCTTGAGCTTCTTGGCCAGAAACTCGCGCAACGGGCGATAGCCTTGCGGGCCGCTGTTCAGGCCGTAGGTCGCAAGCGTTGCGCCCTCGCGCTTCAGCACTGTGGTCGCCGCCTCGATCAGCGCGTCGATGGGCACGTGCTTGGCGTCGTTGTGGCCGCCGATGAAATTATACTTCGGAAATCCGTTCCACTTGGCGGCCGGCGCCGGGTTGTTGGGCGCAAGCAGGGGCGCGAGATCGAATGGGACGGTCATGGTGCTTCCTCGGGCGTTTCTTCGGTCTTCTTCCGTCGTCATTGCTGAGCCAAGATCGCCCGGTTCGCAACTGATTTGGCCGGGTCCGGTCACGGCGCGAAATGGGCCGGCGTCGTGGGGCGCCAGATCCGGGGAAGGATGTTGCATGCCGGCACATGCCGATATTGGGGTCGTACTCGTACCTGCCGCGCCGCTGCTGCTGCATGCTCCGCCCTTGCGGCGAACGGACTCCAATTCGCCCCTGCTGCGTCGAGGTGGCCGGACGCTGGCCTTCGTGTCCCACTATCAGCCACGCGGCCACACCTACCGGCGGACCGGCGAAAATTCCCTCTGGCCAGGCGGTGCTCTGGACCCGGTGAAGCTGATCGACGACCCGACGCCGGAGGTCGGCAAGTGGATCCAGTCGGTCTGGCGCGCACCGGACGGCAGACTCTTCGGCTGGTATCACGCCGAGGAGGTCGTGCCCTGCGCCAAGCCGCTCTTCCTGCCGCATATCGGGACATTGCAGTCGCAGGACGAGGGCAAGACCTGGCGGACGGTCGGCGAAGTGCTGCGGGCGCCCTATGCCGAGGCCGACTGCAGCTATCAGAACGGCTTCCTGACAGGCGGCTATGGCGACTTCTGCGTCGTGCCCGACCGCGCGGCAAAGTGGTTCTACCTGCACTATTCGGCCTATGTGCCTGAAGAGCGGGTCCAGGGCGTCTCGGTCCTGCGCTATCCGGTGTCCGAGCGTGAACATCCGGCGGCACTCGAGCTGTGGCGGGGCGGCCGCTGGCAGCCGAAGGTTGGCCGGCAGGATGGCACGCCGATTTTCGGCGTCAGGCGCGGCTGGCGGCATCGCGATCCGGCGGCCTGGTGGGGGCCGGCGGTCCATTACAATCATCATCTAGATTGCTTCGTGATGATGCTGAACTGGACCGAGGACGGTGACGGCGACATCGTTCAGCGCGGTGTATTCATTTCCTTCAACGACGATCTGGCAAACCCGGCGGGCTGGTCGGCGCCGCAGCGGATCGTTGAAGGCGGCAGCTGGTATCCGCAGGCGATTGGCCTCGGCCCAGACGATGGGGACGCGCTGGCCGGCGCCGAGGCGCGCTTCTTCATGTCGGGCTACTCCGCCTGGACGATCCGGTTCCGCCGTGGCGGTATCCGCCCGCACTTCGCGCCGCTTGCGATCTCGCGGCAGACATTCACCGAGCTCTTCGGTATCGCGCCCTGGTGAGTCCCGTCAGGTGACGGCGCGGAATGAATGGGCCTGGGCCATGTCCCAGGGCCGGCGCCAGCGCGGATTGCCCGAGCCCGCGACCAGTTCGCCCTCGGCCAGGGATGGATAGAGGTCGGCGAAGGTGATGACTTCGCTCGGCGAGATACGCCGGGAGATGTGCTCGGGCTTGAATTCGCTGGGATGGTCGAGCCCCGCCGCCGCCGTCAGCTCGGCCAGTTCGTGGAGCGTGGCGCGGTGGAAATTGTACACCCGCTCGATCTTGTCGGGCACGACCAGCGCGCGCTGGCGGGTCGGGTCCTGGGTGGCGACGCCGGTCGGACAGCGGTCGGTGTGGCAGGACTGCGACTGGATGCAGCCCACCGCGAACATGAAGCCGCGCGCCGAATTGCACCAGTCGGCGCCCAGCGCCATGGAGCGCACGATGTCGAAGGCGGTGATGATCTTGCCGGCGGCGCCGAGCTTGATGCGGTGGCGCGCGCCGATGCCGATCAGGGCGTTGTGCACGAAGTACAGGCCCTGACGCATCGGCTTGCCGATATGGTCGATGAATTCCATCGGGGCGGCACCGGTGCCGCCTTCCTTGCCGTCGACGACGATGAAGTCGGGATAGATGCCGGTCTCCAGCATCGCCTTGCAGACGGCCAGGAACTCCCATTCGTGCCCGATGCAAAGCTTGAAGCCGGCCGGTTTGCCGCCGGACAGCCGGCGCATCTCGCCGATGAACTGCATCATCTCGACCGGCGTGGAGAAAGCGGAGTGGCTGGACGGCGAGATGCAGTCCTCGCCCATCGGCACGCCACGGGTGAGCGCGATCTCCCGGCTCACCTTGGGGGCGGGCAGCACGCCGCCATGGCCGGGCTTGGCGCCCTGGCTGAGCTTCAGCTCGACCATCTTGACCTGCTCGTTGGCGGCGCCGGCAGCGAATTTCTCGGGGGAGAAGGTGCCGTCGGGATTGCGGGCGCCGAAGTAGCCCGATCCGATTTCCCAGATGATGTCGCCGCCGCCCTCGCGGTGATAGGGGCTGTAGCCACCCTCGCCGGTGTCATGCGCGAAGCCGCCGCGCTTGGCGCCGCCGTTCAACGCGCGGATGGCATTGGCACTGAGCGACCCGAAACTCATGGCCGAAATGTTGAACACCGACGCCGAGTAGGGCTTCGTGCAGTCGACGTCGCCGATCATGATGCGGAACGGCTCCTTGCCGACCGGCCGCGGCGACATCGAATGCGCCATCCATTCGAAGCCGTTGCTGTAGACGTCGTAGTTGGTACCGAACGGTCGCACATCAAGCATCATCTTGGCGCGTTGGTAGACGACCGCGCGCCGGTCGCGACTGAACGGCATGCCGTCCTTGTCGCCCTCGAAGAAGTACTGCCGCATCTCCGGCCGGATCTCTTCGAAGATGAAGCGGAGGTGCGCCATGATTGGGTAGTTGCGCAGGATGGCGTGCTTGGTCTGGAAAAAATCGTGGATGCCGACGCAGGTCAGGAAGAAGCCGATGCCGAAAGGTATCGCCAGCCAGTTTGCATTGGGAATGGCTGCCCACAGGGCGCCGAAGCCCAGGGTTGCCGACGACGCGATGGTGAAAGCGATGAAGCGACCCCTGAAGGGCAAGAGTGAAGGCGTCATCCGATCCTCTTTGCTGGCGGCCTACTCTACTAGCCTTGTTTGATGACATCTGGAAATCACCCGCCGGGGGCGTTCCGGCACTCAGCTACGCTCGAAGGAGACGCTTTTGATGACCGCAAATACCGGCCGGCCAGGCGCCAGGGCCAGCCGATGCACCGACTTGGAGGTCAGGCGCGCCGACAGGACGGCACCGTTGCAGTCGAGCCGGACGTCGGCCTGAGCGCCGTTGGCATCGGGAGCGACTGCTGCAATGCGGCCGGGCAGCACGTTGAGGGCGCTGATCTCCTCGGGTGGCCGCAGCGAGATCATCACGTCGCGCGCGCGGATGTAGGCCCGCACCGCGCTGCCGACCGGGGCGGCCAGCCGCGGGACCTGCAACTCGCCCGCGGCCGACGCCAGAACCGTCAGCTGGAAAGCCTCGTCGTGGCGCGCCACCGTGGCATCGAGCACGCTGCCGGCGTCGCCGGCGTCGGCGAGCGGCAGGATATCGAGCACGGGTCCGACGGCTGTGACGCGTCCCTCGGACAGGATCACGACCGTGGTGGCCAGGCGCGCGACTTCAGTGACCGAGTGGCTGACATAGACGATCGGGACGCCGGCTTGGTCCCGCAGTCGTTCGATGTAGGGCAGGATCTCGGCACGCCGGGCCTCGTCGAGCGAGGCTAGGGGTTCGTCCATCAACAAAAGACGCGGATGGGCCAGCAAGGCGCGGCCGATGGCAACCCTCTGTTTCTCCCCACCGGAGAGTGAGTCGGGTTGGCGGTCGAGCAGAGCGCCGATGCCCAGCAACTCGACGACCGACGCCAGATCGCTCGAGCCGCCGCCTTCATTCCGTGCGAACCAGCGGCCATAGAGCAGGTTGTTGCGAACACTGAGATGCGGAAAGAGCCGGCTGTCCTGGAAGACATAGCCGATGCGGCGGCGGTGCTTTGGAATGAACAGGCCGCGGTCGGTATCGACCAGAACCTGGCCGTCGACCGCGACCCGGCCTCGTGTCGGCCTGATGAGTCCGCCGATGATGTCGACCAAGGTGGACTTGCCCGACCCTGACCGGCCGAACAGGGCGGTGAGGCCAGGGGCCGATGAAAAGCGCGCCGTCAGCCGGAAATGCTCCCGCGCGTGATCGAGATCGACCTCGAGACTCACGTTGTCATCCCGCGGGCACCAATGCGGCGTGCCAGCAGCTCCGACCCCAGCAGGGCCAGCATCGAGATGGCGATCGAGATCAGGGTGAGGCGCAGTGCGCCGGCGTCGCCGCCGGGGATCTGCGTCAGCGTGTAGATCATCGACGGCAGCGTCTGCGTCTCGCCCGGGATGTTCGACACGAAAGTGATGGTGGCACCGAATTCGCCCATTGCCTTGGCGAAGCACAGGATCGCCCCGGCGATCACCCCCGGCAGGCTGAGCGGCAGGGTGACGGTGGCAAACACCCAGAGCGGGTTGGCGCCGAGGGTTCCGGCAGCCGATTCCAGCCGTGCGTCGACGGCTTCGATCGAGATCCGGACGGCCCTTACCAGCAGCGGGAAGCCCATCACCGCGCAGGCCAGCGCCGCGCCGGTCCAACGGAAGGAGAAGATGATGCCAAGTTCATCGGCCAGGAAGGCGCCGATCGGCGTGCGACGGCCAAAGGTGAGCAGCAGCAGATAGCCCGTTACCACCGGCGGCATGATCAGCGGCAGGTGGACCAGCGTGTCGACCAGGCTCTTGCCCCAGAATCGGCCGCGGGCCAGCAGCCAGGCAACGGCGATTCCAAGTGGCAGGCTGGCCGCCGTCGCCGTTGTGGCGACCAGCAGGCTCAACTTCACCGCCGTCCATTCTTCTTCGGTCATGCCGACCCTTCGTCAGGAAGTCGGTATAGTCCGTTGGATATAGCGCTTCGTCCAGAGCCTATTCGCGGCGAGAAAGCCGCGGCGTGCGGCCACGATTGCAATGATCGCCACCGACGCCAAGAGAACCTTCTGCGCCGGTCTCGGCATCAGCTCGGGATCGATGTTGGCGGCCAGTACGCGCATGGGGTCGATACCGTTCACCAGCCCGTACCAGGCGGCTTCGAAGACGACGGTGGCCAGGGTGGCGCCGATCGCCAGCAGGACGAGACCAGGATAGCTGGTGCGCAGCCGCTGCGGCAGCACGCGCCACAACAGAAGCCACGCGAGCAGGCCGGCGGCGAACGCCGCTTCGCCGATCTTGACCTTGGACTGGATGAAGAAATGCACGATCGCCAGCAGGGCCGCTGGATAGATCAGCCAGTGCAAGCGCTTCCAGTTGCGCTTGAGCCGCTTTTGCCAGCCATCGGTCGAGGTGACGGCGAGTGCCACCAGCGCCAGCAACGCCACGAAGCCGATGGTGAGGTAGAAGCGCTTGGCGATCTCGGTGGCGACGACGATCAGGTTCCACTTCTGGTCGAGCACGTAGATCAGGAGGTGGGCAATCGCATAGAGCGCCGCGGCGACGCCAATGCGACGGCGGACATGCACCAATGGCATCCAGTCAAGCGTCGCACGGAGCGGCGTCATCGCCAAAGACATCAGCAGGAAGATGACGGCCCAATCGCCAGTCGCGTGCGTCGCCACGGTGACGGGACGGGCCCCTAATTCGTCGAGGAACCATCGCCAGGCGAGCTCCGCCGCCGGCAGGCAGAGGCCGACCAGCGTGACGAGCCGCAGCCAGAAGATCTTTTGTTGGGTAGTCACACGACCAGCCTACGCGAAGGCGCGATCAACGGAAGGTCAAAGTTCCGTCATCTCTGATTTCCGAAGAGAAGCCGGTAGGTGCCGATCGTCGGCGCGGCGGTAACGCCGAACGGCTTCAGGGCGACAAGCTTGAAACGTGTTCGTGCGGCAGCGCTTACGGAGGCCGCGTCGGCCCCCTCGATCATGACCACCCATTCGGCCTCGTCGGCCTTGGGATGGTCCATGCTCTTTTCCTGAAGCGGGGCGTTGGTGACCTCAAGATCGGTTTCGGCTGCGAACGCACCCAGCAGGCCGGGCCGGGCGATGAGAGTCGGCAGGGCGGTTTCCTGCAGCCAGGCAACCAGCGGCTTGCGTTCGCGCGGGTCGGGCACGAACCGCACGCAGGCGACGGCACCGCCGACACCGTGCGTAAGGTCGACCTGGAGGCGGAGCGTCAGACGGTGGAAGTGGGTGAACTTTGCCATCACCGCCTGGCTCCAGGGAGTCTGGTTGGCCAGGAGATGCAGATAGCCGGGTGTCGCGAGATCGTCGACGGTGTCGCATTCGTAGGTGGCGAGATACTTGGGCGAGCCTCGGACGGAAACGTAGCGGCGGGCGCGATGGAACCCCGGTAGATTGATCCGCTCGTCGATATGCTCGCGATTGTACCACTCGTTGAGATCGCGTTCGTCGCGAGCCTTCACCTCGGTGAAGACGACCAGCATTCCCTTGCCGAGTAGAGGCATTGATTCATCCCTCAGTGGCCGCCTGCTAGTCTATGCTGGGCCGGACCCGGGAGGAAACACCATGAAAATCGTCAAGATCGAGGATTTGCATTGCGACGCCGGCTGGCGCGACTTTTCATTCCTCAAGATCACCACCGACGACGGGCTGGTCGGCTGGTCGGAGTATAATGAAGGTTATGGCAGCGCCGGCCTTACTGCCGTCATACGCCGCATGGGCCAGGACCTGATTGGCCAGGACCCGCGGCCCATCGAGCGCATCATGAGCCGCATCTACGCCATCACCCGCCAGGCTCCGGGCGGCATGAATCAGCAGGCGATGGCCGCGATCGAGAATGCATTGCTCGACGTCAAGGCCAAGGCGCTGGGCATTCCCGTCTGCGAGCTGTTCGGCGGGCCCGTGCGCGATCGCCTGCCGCTCTACTGGTCGCACTGCGGCTCCTACCGCTTCCGCAATGCCGACGTCATGAAGGTCGACCCGGTACGCTCGTTCGACGACGTGGTGAAGCTCGGCAAGCATGTGAAGGAGCGTGGCTTCAAGGCACTCAAGACCAACATCTTCCGCTTCGACCTCGATCCGCCCAACATGCACCAGCCGGGGTTTGGCCGTACGCCTGGCGGCCCCGAACTCAACGCCGATGGCGCAATCCTCGCGGCGATCTCCGACGGGCTTGCGGCTTTCCGCCAGGGCGCCGGCCCCGACATGGGAATCCTTCTCGACACCAATTTCAACTTCAAGACCGAGGGCTACATCAAGGTCGCGCGGACTTGCGAGCCCTACAATCTATTCTGGCTGGAGATCGACTCCTACGATCCCGAGGGGCTGCGCCTTATCCGTGACCGGGCGTTGATGCCGATCGCTTCCTGCGAGTCGCTGTTCGGACGCCGTCAGTTCCGGCCGTTCTTCGAGAACCGTTCCATCGACGTCTCGATCATCGACGTGCCGTGGAACGGGCTGATGGAATCGCTCAAGGTCGCCGCCATGGCCGAGGCCTATGAGATCAACTGCGCGCCCCACAATTTCTACGGCCACATGTCGACGCTGATGAGCGCACATTTGTGTGCCGCGATGCCTAACTTCCGCATCATGGAAATCGATATCGACGACGTGCCGTGGAAGGACGATCTGGTCACGCATCCCCCGGTCATCCAGAATGGCGAGCTGATCGTGCCAACCCGGCCGGGCTGGGGCGCCGATGTCAACGAGGAAGCGGTGCGCGCGCATCCGCCCAAGAATCCCCATCCCTGAGAGGAAATTGCATGGTCTACGAACTTCGCTGCTACACGTTGAAGCCCGGCAAGATGCCGGAATACCTCAAGGCTGCCGAGACGATCGGCCGGCCGGCCCGCGGCCAGAATTTCGGCGTGAACCACGGCTACTGGACGGCCGAATTCGGCGCGCTGAACCAGATCTGGCATCTGTGGAAGTACGACAGCTACGAAGAGCGCACGCGGCTGCGCGGCGAACTTTCCAAGCACAAGCCATGGACCGAAGGTTATGTGCCGGTGATCCGCCCTCTGATCGAGCGCCAGGACCTGCGGCTCATGAATCCCGTGGTCGATATCCGCGCGGACGATGGCACCACCGGCAACATCTACGAGCTGCGCGTCTATCGCTGCAACATGGGTGGCGCTGTCCAGTACGGCAAAGACTTCAAGGAAGTGCAGGCCGCGCGTGAGAAGTACTCGCCGATCTGGGGTGCCTGGACGGGCGAGTTTCCGCAACCCAACGAGTGGATCCACCTCTGGCGCTACAAGAATCTGCAGGAGCGCTTCGAGGCGCGCGGTGCGGCGATGAAGGATCCGGCGTGGCAGGCCTATCTCGCCAAGGGTCCGGCGAAACTGCAGGCGATGCACTCGACCTTGCTGCTGCCGACGAACTACTCGCCGCTGAAGTAGGCGCGTATCTGTCATCCTGAGCGAGGTGAAGGGTCCTTCGCCTAGCTCGGGATGAATTTTTGTTTGTGTTCGAGGATAAGCGTATGGACTCGTTCGACGACACCGGTCTGGCTTTGATGAAGTTCGGTGTCGGCCAATCGGTGCCGCGCTCGGAGGATCCCAAGCTGCTGCGCGGCCAGGGCCGTTACACCGACGACATCAACATTCCGGGCCAAGCCTATGGCGTGATGGTGCGCAGCAGGATCGCGCATGGCGTGCTGAAGGGCATCGATGTGTCGGCCGCGAAGGTTATGCCCGGCGTGCTTGCCATCTACACAAACGCCGATCTCGAGGCGGCGGGCTTCGGGCCGATGAGATGCGGCCTCAACATTCCCGACCGCGACGGCAAGCCGATGAAGACGCCGCCTCGCCCGTCGCTCGCCAAAGGACGTGTGCGCTTCGTAGGCGAGGCCGTGGCCTGCGTCGTGGCTGAAACGGCCGTGCAGGCCAAGGATGCCGCTGAAGCCGTCGACCTCGATATCGAAGAACTGCCCGCCGTCACCAATCCGGCCGACGCCCTGAAACCCGGCGCGCCCCGGATCCACGAGGAAGCGCCGGGCAATCTGGTGCTCGACTTCCACTACGGCGATGCCGAGGCGGTGAAGAAAGCCTTCGCCGAGGCAGCGCACGTCACCAGGCTCGAAATCGACTCCAACCGCATTGTGGTCAATGCCATGGAGCCGCGCTCGGCGGTCGGTTCCTATGATCCCAAGACCGAGCGCTGGACCCTGCATGTCGGCTGCCAGGGCGTGATGGGGCTGCGTGGGGGCCTGGCCAAGGACGTGCTCAATGTGCCGCCGAACAAGCTGCGCGTGCTGACCGGCAATGTCGGTGGCTCGTTCGGTACGAAGTCGCAGGTTTATCCGGAGTACGCCCCGCTGCTGCTGGGTGGCAAGCTGCTCGGCCGTCCGGTGAAGTGGACCGATGAGCGCTCCGAAAGTTTCCTGAGCGATCATGCCGGTCGAGATCACCAGCGCATCGCCGAGCTGGCGCTCGACAAGCACGGCAGCTTCCTCGCCGTTCGATTGAGCGGTACCGGCAACGCCGGCGCGTACATCTATCCGCCGATGCCGGCGACGACCAACGCCGTTAAGAACATCATCGACGTCTACAAGACGCCGGCGATGGAGGTGAACTCCAAAGTGGTGTTCACCAACACCACGCCGGTCGCGGCCTATCGCGGCGCCGGCCGCCCCGAGGGCAATTATTACATGGAGCGGTTGATCGACACCGCGGCCCGCGAGATGGGCATCGATCGCATCGACCTGCGCCGGCGCAATCACATCATGCCGCAACAGATGCCCTACAAGGCACCGTCAGGCATGAACTACGACTCGGGTGAATTCACCTCGGTGCTCGACAAGGCGTTGAAGGCTGCAGATTGGTCGGGCTTTGAAGTGCGCAAGCAGGAAAGTGCCGCGCGCAACAAGCTGCGGGGCCGCGGCCTCGGCTCCTATCTCGAGGTCACGGGGCCGCCCGCCAAGGAATATGGCGGCATCCGCTTCGAGGACGATGGCACGATCACCATGCTGAGCGGCACGCTCGACTATGGGCAGGGTCACGCAACCCCCTTCGCGCAGGTGCTGGGCAGCCAGCTTGGCATCCCGCTGGAGCGCTTCCGCCTGCTGCAGGGCGACAGCGACCAGCTCAAGGTGGGTGGAGGCACCGGCGGCTCGAAGTCGGCGCTGGTCGCCAGCCAGGCGTTCCTCGAGGCCGGCGACATATTGATCGCGCAGGGCAAGCAGATCGCGGCGCATGTGCTCGAAGCCTCGGCCGTGGACATCGAGTTTACGCAAGGCCGTTTCGTGATCGCTGGAACCGACCGCGGCATCGGCGTCCTGGAGCTTGCCGACAAGCTGCGCGGCGGCCTGAAGCTGCCGGCCGATGTGCCGCAGTCGCTCGACGTCAGTCACATCTCGGACAATCCGCCCTTCTCCTTCCCCAATGGCTGCCATGTCGCCGAGGTGGAGATCGACCGCGATACCGGCGTGATCGAGGTGGTGCGCTACTTCATGGTCAACGACTTCGGCACGGTCATCAATCCGATGCTGGTCGCGGGCCAGGCACATGGCGGCGTCATCCAGGGCATCGGCCAGGCGTTGATGGAGCGCACGGTCTACGACCAGCAGGGCCAGCCCTTGACCGGCTCCTACATGGACTACGCCATGCCGCGCGCGTCCGACGCGCCCGATTTCTCGATCCAGAACCACTCTGTCCCGTGCAAGACCAACCGGCTGGGTATCAAGGGCTGCGGCGAGGCCGGTTGCGCAGGCGCGCTGCCGTCGGTGATGAACGCTGTCGTAGATGCGCTGTCCGGGCTTGGCGTCACGCACATCGACATGCCTGTGACGCCGGAGAAGGTCTGGCGGATTTTGAATCGCTAGCGCGGCAGCTAGGACGAAACCTTCGCCTCGGCCTCGATGGTCTTCTTGACCGCCGGCCGCTGCATCATGCGGTCGTAGTGGGCGTGGACCGAGGGATGGTCCTCGGGCTTCAATCCAAACCTCTCTCTGAAGCGCCAATAGAGGCGGAAGAGGTGGATATCGGCGATCGAATACCTGCCGCCGACGCAATATTCCCGGCCGCGAAGCTTCTGCTCGGCGATGCGCCAGACCTCGGCGACGCGCTCCGGCCCCTGCGGCACCGCGGTATGGATGGTCGAGGCGACGAACGACATCCACGCCACGGCCTCGGCCTCGCCGAGCGGGCTCATGGGCATCAGGCCCGCCTGCGGGAAGGCGCGCGCCAGATAGAACAGCGTACCCGCCACCTCGGTGAGGGTCGTGCCGTCGACCACCAGGGTCGGCACCTTGCCGTTGGGATTGACCTTGAGGAAGTCGGGCGTGCGCGTGCCTTGCTGCAACGTCAATGGGCGCGCCTCGAAGGGCGCGCCCGTTTCGTGCAAGGCGATGTGCGTCGCCATCGAGCTCGATCCGGGAGAAAAATAGAAAGTAAGCATGCGGCTGTCCTACTCTTCAGAATGTCTCGACCAGGCTGGTCTGCCGGTGCCGGATTTCGTTGCTTGGGCGATGGCCCTCGTGACGCCAACTTTCGCCGCACGGGCTGGGCAGTGTCAAAGCCGGACTCTGGCGCTGAAGTTGCAAGACCTCCTGCGATCTTGTCGTCGTGGAGGAGCCATGAAAGCCGTCGTCATCCATGCCACGGGCGGGCCCGAGCAGCTTGCCCTTGCCGAGCTTTCCGATCCGGTGCCGGGTCTCGGCGAGGTGCTGATCGATGTTGCCTTTGCTGGCTGCAACTGGGCCGATACGCAGGTCAGGATGGGAATTTATCCGCATCACATGACCTATCCGATGATCCTGGGCTTCGAGGTTTCCGGCACCGTCGCTGCCCTCGGGCCGGGCGTATCAGGCGTGAAAGTGGGGGACCGCGTCGCTGCCTTCCCGGAGAAGGGCGGCGCCTATGCGGAGAAGTGCGTAGCCGCGGCCAGCGGTCTCATCAAGCTGCCGGACGGCATCACCTTGGAGACGGCGGCTGCCTTCCCGATCCAGGCGCTCACGGCCTATCACATGCTCTGGACGATCCATGGCGGGATTGGCCCCAGTGATACCGTGCTCGTCAACGCCGTCGGGGGCGGTGTCGGCCTCATGTGCACCCAGCTTGCGGTTCACGCTGGCGCCATCGTCATCGGCACGACGGGTACACCGGGCAAGGAAGCACGTGCATTGGAATATGGCGCGTCCCGCGTGGTGCAGACGAAGACCGAGGACTTCGAAACGGCAGTGCTCGATTTCACCACGGGCAGAGGGGTCGATCTCGCGATCGATTCCTACGGCGCCACGATGCTCGATCGTACCTTCAATGTCGTCCGAAGGCTCGGCCATGTCATAAGTATCGGTGAGGCCGAGGGCCAGCCCCTCAAGAACATCCGCGAGCGCATCCTGCCGCGCTCGCAGACCTTTACGCGTTTGCATCTCGGCCATGTCGACCATGACCTGCCGGCGTGGCAGGCCGGCATCGACCATGTCCTGGAGGGCATCGCTGCGGGCTGGCTCAAGGTGCCGGTCGAGGGCGTGTTTCCCCTCGAGGCGGCGGCCGACATGCACCGCCGCCTCGAGGGCCGGCACGTCGCCGGCAAGCTCCTTCTGAAAGCTGGCGTCTGATCGCCAGCGTCGACCTTTAGCGGTCGAGCCAGATGTCCTCGAAGCGCCAGCCATTGTAGATGCTGTTGGTGTGGATCGTGACGTTCTTGACGTGGGGCTGCCAGCAGCCGGCCGCCTTGCCGTTGGAAATTATTGGCCGGGCGATGTCTTCCTGCAGCTTGGCGTCGATCTCCCACACCATCTTCTTGCGCTTCTTCTGATCGAGCTCGCGCGATTGCGCCTCGAAACGCTTGGTCATCTCCGGATCGCAGTAGTTGTTGTAGTTGCGCAGGCTGCCGCAGGCGTAGCCCTCGAAGAAAGTGACGTCGGGATCGTCGACCGCGCTGCCGCTGAGGTTGAGTGCGACCGCATAGTCCTTCTTGAACACGCGATTGTAGTAGATGGCGGTGTCGATGATCTCCAGTTCGGAGTCGATGTAGATGTGCCGCAAATGATCGAGCAGGATTGTCGCCGGATCGCGGAAGGTGGCGATGTTGCGCGTGCTGACCTTGAGCTTCATTCGTTTGTCCGGCCCGTAGCCGGCTTCCCGCATCAGGGCACGGCCTTCCTCGCGGCTCTTCTCGACGTCGCCATAGCCGATGATCGTCTTGAGGTCTTCCGCCGGAAGCCCCCACACGCCGTCCGGCGGGGCCAGCATGGCGCCACCTATCGTGCTCTCGCCTTCGCTCAGGATGTCGATGAAGGCCTTGCGATCGAGCGTCAGAGCCATGGCGCGACGGATCTTCGGGTTGTCGAAAGGCGGCAGGTCGCGGTTGACGATGAGGTTGGTCGAAACGCCGGTCGCTCGCATGGTGCATTGTGCCTGCGGAGCGTCCTTCTTCAGATTCTTCAGAAGCGGCACCGTGACGTCTGTCGGGAAGGTCATGTCGAACTTGCCGGCGGCGAACGACAGCATACGCGTCGATCGGTCGGGGATAATGGTGAATTCTATGCCGTCGAGATAGGGGCGGCCCGGCTTCCAGTAGTCCGTGTTCCTGGCGAGCTTGATGCTCTCGTTCATCTTGAATTCGACGAACTTGAACGGGCCCGTGCCGATCGGCTTGCGCCGCATGTCCGCCGCCGGGACGTGGCAGGGGTAGATCGGCGTGTAGCCTGACGCCAGCAACGCCAGCAGCGAAGGCTGCGGAGCCTTGAGGCGAAAAGTGACGTCGAGTTCGCCGTCCGCCGTCACCTTCTCGACGTTGGTGTACCAGGATTGCCGCGGATTGCGCCGGAGCTTGTCGGCGCCGAGCAGCAGCTCGAACGTGCACTCGACGTCTTTGGCCGTGAACGGCTTGCCGTCGTGCCATTTCACGCCTGGACGGAGCTTGAAGGCGAGCTTGTTGCCATCGCTGCTCCACGACCAGCCGGTCGCAAGATCCGGCACGATCGATTCGAAGCTGTTCTTGGCGACGTTCTGGTCGAACATCACGAGGTTGTTGTAGAGCGACATGAACGGCACGGCGACCGATACGGTCGCTTCCTCGTGGATCGAGGCGCTGGGCGGCGTGTCCGTGTGCTGGATCTTCAGGATGCCGCCGGACTTTTGTGCCCCGGCAGGAGAGGTTGCCGACAACGCCATCACGCCAACCAACGCGAAACACGCCAACGCAAGGAAATGCATTCGGTTTCTCATGGTGTCCTCCCAGACGCTTGATCGTGACGGGTGGTGCGCTTTCCGCTTTTGTCGCGGGTTGAAGCGTGCGGCCCAAGCCTTCGTGTTCGGTCTCGTCTCTCCTTTTCGCAAAAGCCCTGAAGCCTATCGCCGTTCTATCGGCGGGACCAGACGGCTTGCAGTATCGGTGTCGGCGCGATTGCAGTGCAACATGAGGCAGGGTAAGCACGCGGGCTGCACGACATTGTTGATCACGAGTAAGAGTTCCATGAAGCGCAAGACCAGCAAGGCATTCGTCTATCTAGGCTCCTCGGGCGTTCACGGTGTCGGCTGCTTTGCCGACCAGGACATCAAAAAGGGAGAGATCGTCCGCATCTGGGACGGCAAGGACAGCCGTTGGGTTTCGACCCGGAAGGTCGACGCCTCGCCGGACGCCGCGCTCTACAAGAAGTTCGGAATCCGCAGCACCGGAGGATATTGGGTGCCGCTCGATTTCCTGCGCATCTCGACGGGCTGGTACATGAATCACGCCGCCGATCCCAACCTGGGCTCCGACGACGGCGACGTGACCTACCACGCCGTCCGGAATATTCCCGCCGGCGAGGAACTCACGATCGATTACCGTCGCATGGACGACAAGCACGACAATCTCCAGCGCGACGTCCAGGTCCCCGCGACGGCGTCCCGACAAAAGCCACGCGGCAAGACGGTGCGGAAGCGGCAAGCCGGACGCTGACAGGCCCGGTTCTGCTATGCTGGGCTCGTGCTCCGGCTGGGAGGATTGCGGCGATGTCCAGAACGCTCTTCATCGATTCGACTCCGGATATCGATCGTATCTGGAAGCAGGTTCACGGCCCCGGCGACATCTCCATCGCGATCAACATGGGCCCTGTCGATGAAGGCGACATTCCAGGGAAAGTCGCGGGCTACGACACCGTCATCAACGACGCCACTTACTTCAACGAAGCGACGCTGAAGCGTTGCAATGAGCTGAAGCACATCGTCTTTCTCGGCACCGGAGCAGCGAGCTTCGTCGATCTCGCCGCTGCCCAGCGCCTCGGCATCAAGGTCTCGACCATCGGCGGCTACGGCGATACCACCGTCGCCGAGCATGCGATGGGGTTGGTCTTTGCCGCCACGCGCCAGATCGCCACCATGCATGGCATTGTCCGGTCGGGCGGCTGGCGGCCGATGCAGGGCATGGAACTTAAGGGAAAGACCTTGGGCATCATCGGCCTGGGGGGCATTGGCCGCGAGATGGCTCGCATCAGCCAGGGTGTCGGTCTGAACGTGATCGCCTTCAATCGCTCGGCCATTGCCGGGACCGCCGTGCCGATGGTGTCGATCGATGAGCTGCTGGCGCGCGCCGATATCATCAGCCTGCATCTTGGCCTGAACGACGCCACGCGTGGGTTCCTGGATCGCGCCCGACTGAAGAAGACCAAACCCGGCGTCATCATCGTCAACACGGCGCGAGCCGGTGTCGTCGACGAGCCGGCTTTGCTAGATATCCTGCGCGCCGGCCATATCGGCCACTATGCGACCGACGTCTTCGCCAAGGAGCCGGTGCCGGCCGACGAGCCGCTGTTGACGCTCGACAATGTCACGCTCACGGCGCACGCCGGCTACAACACCCCGGAAGCGTCGATGACGATGTATCGCCGTGCCATCGATCTGGCGGCTGCCGGTCCCTGATCGTTTCCCTGATTATTTTCAGGGCAACCTGAACCATTTTCCTGCGTTGCCTCCCGCCAGCACCTTAGTCGGCGGCAGAGCAGCAGGAGTTACATGGTCGACACCGTCATCGTCGAAGCCGAATCTTCCCCCGTTTCCGCCGTCTCCTGGCCCGCCATCATCGCCGGCGGCCTCGTGGCCGCTGCCTTGACCTTGTTGCTGCTGGCGCTGGGCGCCGGCATCGGCTTCGCCGTCATCACGCCGTGGTCTGGCACCGCCGACATCACCACCACCAGGGCCGCCACTATCGGAGGCATATTCATGGCCGTGACTGCCGTCATGGCGTCGGCGCTTGGCGGCTATGTCACGGGCAGGCTGCGTGTACGCTGGGCACACACCGCCAAAGACGAAGTCTATTTCCGCGATACTGCGCACGGCGTGCTGGCGTGGGCCTTCGCCACGGTGATGGGTGCGGCCTTGCTCGCCTCGGCTTCCACCATCATCGGCGGCGGTGTGGCGGCAGGGGCCGGCCCGGCTGCTGTCCTGGCGGCATCGAACGGCGAGGCGCGCGGCAATCCATGGCTGGCTCCTCTGCTGGATCGTCTTTTCCGTCCCGATTACACCGCGCTCACCGGCGGAACGGGCCAGCGCGCGGCTGGCGTGTTCGCGGGCGGCCGTGACCTCGCTGTCGACCGCGATGCCGCGCGGCGCCTCTTCGCCACCGCCTATGATCGCACCGGCGCCGGCCTGACGGCCGATGACCGCCAGTATCTCGCCCAGATGGTGGCGGCCCGTACCGGTTTGGCGCCGCCCGATGCCGAGCGCCGCGTTGCGGCGATCGAAGCCGAAGCCAGGATCGCGGCCGATGCTGCCCGGCGGGTCGCAATGCACCTGTCGTTCTGGCTTGTCGCGTCGATGCTGCTCGGCGCCGTTGCGGCAGGCCTTGCCGCCACCGAAGGCGGGGCGGCGCGCGACGGTCGCCCCTAGCCCCTTCCGTCAACAGCCGCTTCCTTTCATTGGAACCATTTGTTCACAGCCCAACTCCAGGAGAATCCCATGGGCCGTTCAATTCTGCTCTGGCTGCTCGGCGTTCCCATTCCCATCATTATTCTGCTCGCCCTGTTCTGGCGTTGAGGCAGGCATCGTCACCAGGAAGCCATTCGTGGCGCATCCTCCGTCGACGTTGAGCCGCCTCGAGCTCCAGGTCTTGCGCGGCTTGGTCGGAGGGCGGACCGATGTGCCGCCAGCGCAGCGGGTGCGCTTCGAGTTCCTCGGCTTGATCGAAGAGGGGCCGAAGGGCATCGCGCTTACCGTTCTGGGGCGTCGACGCGCACTGACCGAGACCGATGCGGACTGTTCGGTACCCGACGTCGCACCGCCCGCCTCACCGCTGATCGATGCGCTCGGCCGGTCCAGGCGCCGGCGGCGGTCGCCTTTCTGAGCGGCCAGCCGTCTGCCTTACTTCTCGCCCAGCCAAACCGGCCACAGGCCGCGGGCGGCTTTACGCGCTTCGGCCTCGGCGCCGGCATAACGCTGACCGGCCCGTGGCTCCCACGGCAGCGCCTCCTCCAGATGGAAGCCATAGGCGAGGCCACTCGAAATCAGGTATCCACCGAGGTCGATGGGCGTCGGCGAGGTCTCGACCATGCACTGCGCGACGGCGCGGCACTCGCGATCCCAACGCATCGTCCGGCACTTCACCTTATGGCTGCCCTTGTCGAGCATATCTTCAAGCGCCGCCCGCGCCCGCATGCCCGCGACTGTCTCCTGACCATTCTGCCGGTCGCGCAGCTCGCCGGTCTGCACGCCCCACAACCGCAGTGGCGGTTTTAATCCGGTCCCGCCCAGGGTGACGCCGTCGATGGCATAGGCTTCGCCGTTCCAGTCCTTGGGCAGTACGCCCATGCTGGCGGCGCAGTCGGGCGGCTTGTCGGCAGCCTTGTCTGGCTCCGGCGGGCGTCGTTGCTGGGCATCTGCAGCGCCGGCCGCGAGGGCCAACAGGCAGGCGAGGAGCAAGATCTTCATTGCCTAGTCCGGTCGCTCTGGCGTGGCCGGCAGCATCCGGTCGATCGCGGTGAACCAGACCGCCTGGGCTGCCTCCATCGAGAGGTTGTAGTCGGCGCGCAGCTGGTTCCAGCTTTCGAAGCTCGTGAGCGCCCCCAGGGCAAACAGCATCTGCTTGCGTTCCGGGGCCGGCAGGACCGAGAGTTCAGGTTCGTACATGAGCTTTAGCCGCGCGAGGTTGCCCCGCCGCACCGATGCGACGCGCTCCTTCAGTTCGGCCAGCTGTTCCTGCATATCGATCATGGCCCGCCACATCGGCAGCCACTTCTGGCAGGCTACGGCGCGGGTCCCGACATGCGCCCTGATCCGCGTCGGCCGATCACCATCGATGTCCTGTGCTGCGGCCTCCGCCTGGCCTACGGCAATGGCGTGGTCCGCTGCCGCAAGGCCGAGCGCGGGAAGATCGGCGAAGCGCTCGAAGATCGACCGCACTGAATATCCGGCCTGCTCCGCAATCTGCGACGCCGTCGGCGCCCGCACGTTCGCGGCCAGCAGGTGCAGATAGGCCTCGATGATCAGCTGCCGGGTCCGCTCGCTCCGCAGGCGGCGGCCGTCGAACCGACGGCTCGGGGCCAGCGGCTTAGGCAGGACAAGATCTTGAACCATCTCTGAAAACGCTCCGGACCGGGGCCTCGAGATCATGAGGTGGCTACTTGCGACCCTCCGGACACTCACACCGAGTATCGGAAACGAAGCAGGCCATCGGGCCACTCTGACGGCTTTCGGAGCGATATTCCAGCCGCCCGGGCGTTTGTAGGCGATTTCGGTCGGACAGGCGCTTGTTCGCTGATAGAAGATCACCACTTCCACCCCACGTGCTGCATCGCGCGCGCTCAGCGTTCGCTCCCAGAACCCCCGACAATCAGAGAGAAACGCCATGAAATTCAGGCCGCTGCACGATCGCGTGGTGATTCGCCGAGTCGAGGAAGAGGGCAAGACCAAGGGCGGAATCCTCATTCCTGACACCGCCAAGGAAAAGCCCATGGAAGGCGAGGTCGTGGCCGTCGGCCCCGGCGCCCGCAACGAGACCGGCGCGCTGGTGCCCCTCGACGTCAGGAAGGGCGACCGCATCCTGTTCGGCAAGTGGTCGGGTACCGAGATCAAGCTCGACGGCGAGGATCTCCTCGTCATGGCCGAGTCCGACATCATGGGCATCGTCGAAGGATCGCCTGCCGCCAAGAAGAAAGCCGCCTGAGCCATTCGGTTCGGCGTTCCAGAATTCATAGATAAGAAAGAACAAAAATGTCAGCCAAAGAAGTACGTTTCGGCGCCGACGCCCGCGCCCGCATGATCCGGGGCGTCGACCTCCTGGCCGATTCGGTCAAGGTCACGCTCGGTCCCAAGGGCCGCAACGTGGTGATCGACAAGTCCTATGGCGCACCTCGCATCACCAAGGACGGTGTCACCGTCGCCAAGGAGATCGAGCTCAGCGACAAGTTCGAGAACATGGGCGCGCAGCTTGTGCGCGAAGTGGCGACCCGGACGTCCGATTCGGCCGGCGACGGCACCACCACGGCCACTGTACTGGCCCAGGCGATCGTGCGGGAGGGCGCCAAGTCGGTGGCCGCCGGCATGAACCCGATGGATCTCAAGCGCGGCATCGACATGGCGGCCGAATGGGTCATGGAAGACCTGAAGAGCCGGTCGAAGAAGGTCTCGACCAGCCAGGAGATCGCCCAGGTCGGCACCATCTCGGCCAACGGCGACAAGGCGATCGGCGACATGATCGCCAAGGCAATGGACAAGGTCGGCAAGGAAGGCGTGATCACGGTCGAGGAGGCCAAGAGCCTCGATACGGAACTCGACGTCGTCGAGGGCATGCAGTTCGATCGCGGCTATCTCTCGCCCTATTTCATCACCAATGCCGAGAAGATGATCTGCGAGCTCGAGAATCCCTACATCCTGATCCACGAGAAGAAGCTCGCCAGCCTTCAGAACATCCTGCCGCTGCTCGAGTCGATCGTTCAGTCGAGCCGGCCGCTGCTCATCATCGCCGAGGACATCGAAGGTGAAGTGCTCGCGACGCTGGTGGTCAACAAGCTGCGCGGCGGCCTCAAGGTCGGCGCCGTCAAGGCGCCGGGCTTCGGCGACCGCCGCAAGGAGATGCTGGAGGATCTCGCGATCCTGACCGCGGGCCAGGTGATCAGCGAGGATCTCGGCACCAAGCTCGAGAATGTGACTCTCGATATGCTGGGCACCGCCAAGCGGGTGCGCATCGACAAGGACAACACCACCGTCATCGATGGTGCCGCCAAGAAGAAGGACATCGAGGCACGCGTCTCGCAGATCAAGAAGCAGGTCGAGGAGACGACCTCCGACTACGACCGCGAGAAGCTCCAGGAGCGGCTGGCCAAGCTGGCCGGCGGCGTTGCCATCATCAAGGTGGGCGGCGCCACCGAGATCGAGGTCAAGGAGCGCAAGGACCGCGTCGACGACGCCATGCACGCGACCAAGGCCGCGGTCGAGGAGGGTGTCGTTGCCGGTGGCGGTGCGGCACTCCTCTATGCGACTCGCGTGCTCGACGGCAAGAAGGGCGCCAACCACGACCAGCAGGTCGGCATCGACATCGTGCGCCGGGCGCTGCAGGCACCGGTGCGCCAGATCGCCGAGAATGCCGGCTTCGACGGCGCAGTGGTCGCGGGTCGCATGCTCGACCAGAAGGACGTCAACTTCGGCTTCGACGCCCAGAAGGCCGAGTACGTCAATATGATCAAGTCGGGCGTCATCGACCCGACCAAGGTCGTCCGTGCCGCGCTGCAGGGCGCGGTCTCGGTGGCCGGTCTCCTCATCACCACCGAAGCGATGGTGGCGGAAATCCCGAGTGCCAGCGGCGGCGGCGGCATGCCCGGCGGTGGCATGGGTGGCGGTGGCGGCATGGGCGGGATGGGCTTCTAGCCCATTCGGCGGCCATGAAGCCGGGCATGGAGAAATGGCTCGTCTGGGGCGCGGTGTTCATCGCCGTGCTTTGGATGACGCTCTATCTGCAACCCGACAACAATCTCGAACCTTCGGGCGCCGTCACCGGGGAGCGCGTATAAGCGCGCTCCCGGTCGGCGGACCGATCCCAAGCGGAGGCTCCCATGGCGAAACCCGGCAAGCGGATGGAATACGTCTTCTTCAACGTCACTTACGAGGACGGCAGCCAGCGCTCCAACCGCCGCGTGCCGCTCGATGCCCTGGCGGGCGACGATACCGACCATTCCGCCCGGGCCGCGATCGAGGCGCAGGACCGCGAGGTCGCGGAAAAGTCGGGCAAGGCGCCGCTCGTTATCAAGAGCCTCGAGCGGGTCGGCGGCCGCTAGCGTCTACGACGCGATCACCGCCGCGCCTCGGGCGCGATGGTCGACGCGCCTAGGGCGCGATGGCAGCGAGATAGGCTTCCGCCTTGGCTTGGTCCGTGGCCGCGCCGGCAAAGCCCACGTAGCCGTCGGGCCGGATCAGCCGGAGCGCCGTCTTGTGCTCCGGCGCCTTGGCCGGCGACGCCGTCACCAGCTTCGGAAATTTCGCCGCCAGCGCCGCCACGATCTCGGCCGGCCCCAGCGCGGTGAAACGCATGCCGCCGGCGCCGGCCGGCAGCCGGTCGGGCCAGCGCTCGCCCGATTTCGGGCCGCTGGCGACGGCGCCGTTCTTTGCCGTGAGCGGGCTCACGGG
>CAMAYC010000020.1 GCA_945862125.1 Reyranella massiliensis 521 | reverse complement strand
AGCCTCACCGCCGTCAGGTAGCGCTGGCGGTAGTAGTCGGAGTCGAGGTGCGTCACCATCACGGGCGAGCCGCGATGCGTGGCGTGAACGAAATGGTCGTTGCCGGCATAGATGCCGATGTGGGTGTAGGTGCCGCGGTAGCCGAACAGGACGAGGTCGCCCTTCTGGAGATCGCCGCGCGCGACAGTCGTGCCCTGGCGCACCATCTCGTGCGGCATGCGGCCGATGGTTTGTCCGAAGACCGCGCCGTAGAGGTAGTAGACGAAACCGCTGCAGTCGAAGCCCGTCTTCGGCGAGGTGCCGCCGTAGCGATAGGGCGTGCCCAGGTAATTCATGGCGCGCGAGACCAGGCGGTCGCCCCAGTCGTTCGTGGCGGAGGGCGTGCCGGGAACCGTGACGGCCGGGGCGGTATAGGACACGGCGGCCACGGCAGGTGCCGCCTGCGTGAAGCCGGCGTAGACGCCGTTCTCCTGTTGCCACCTGGCATTGAGCTGGTCGGAAACCGTATCCGAAGGATCGGCCTTCACCGCGGGCTTCGGCTTCGCCTTGGCGGCCGCCTTGACCGGGGGGGCCTTGACCTGGGCCATCGCGGGAGAAAGAACACCCGCCGTCCCGACCATCGCCAGGGCGGCCAGCAGCAGGATCCGGTTTTTCAACGCCATAAACTCAATCTCCCTTGGCCCCGATGCAGGGCGCCCGCGGTCCCGGCCATTGTGGCGAAGGCGAACGCCCCCGTCCAATAAATGTTGCATTTTTGCCACAGTAATTTTCGCCGATAAGACGTTGTTTTCATTACCTTTTCAGCATCTCGCATGCCAGACTGCGCCGGGGGTCGAGCCATCGGCCGTTATTTGGGGATCGGAAATGGGCGGGCTCGAGAAGCTGGTCGTGGTCGCGGCGTGTGCCCTGGCGCTGACATCCTGCGCCGGCGACCCGTCCTACCAGGTGGCGGCGATGGAAGCCTCCAACAGCGGCGACCAGAAAGCGGCCACCGACCTCGCCAGGAAAGAAGTCGCCCGCTTTTCCAAGCCCGACCAGTGCTCGCCGAAGGCCACCGTCAACTGCGGGACGCTGGCCCTGGCCTACGGCACGCTGGCCCGTTACCAGATCCTGGACGGCGATCGGATGGGCGGCGAAAGCAGCTTCCGGAGTGCCAAGCAGGCGTTGCGCCTGACCGATCCCGAGTTCCGGGCAGGCGCCACCGGCGTGGTCTATGGCGACGTCTCGGAAGCCTTCTGGAAAGCCGGCGACCGGGCCCGCGCCGTCGACATCTTCAAGGAAGGAACGACGGCGGGCGCCGACCAGTATCTGTACATGACCTCCGCCGCGCGCTTTGTGGATCAGCAGCAGGAGCAGCCACCCGCGGATCAACAGCCGGACAAGGTGCCGACGACTTCAGCCGGAAAGCCCGCCGCCGCCCCCGGTTCCCCGCAACCGGCATCGACCGCCCCGAGGCCGAACGCTCAAGCCACGAGCCGAACCGTGGGCACTGGAACGGGCACGGGAACGGGAACCGCCACGCCTCCCCTTCAGCCGGCTACTCTTCAGCCCGCTCCCCTTCAGCCCACTCTTCTGCAGCCCTCGCCGCTTCAGCCGACGCGATAGTCCTGACGGACAGCCGTGTTGCAGCGGCAGGAACCTGATTAGCGAGCAGACCCAAGCCAGGGCGTAGCGACTCGAGAGGCTGTTCGTTGACGGCCCTCGTCGGCCACCGGCTTCAGCCTTTCTCGGTCAGGGCCCGCAGCGCCGGGAGCAACAGGGGAAGCTCCTCCTGGGCAGTCTTCCAGACAATACTGCGATCGATATCGAAGTATCCGTGAATCAGGCGATTGCGCATCGACACGATCGACTGCCACGGCACATCGGGGGCGAGCGCACGGCTCTCCGGCGAAATCCTGGCGGCGGCTTCCCCGGCGATTTCGATGGCCCGAACGATCGCGAACAGCAGCTGGCGATCGCTGTCCAGATCGCCACGGTTGCGGCCGTCGATGAAATCGCTGGCCGCCTCGATGGCTTCCATCATGTGGAGGACCCTGATGCGGTCGTCAGGCCGCATATTGAACTTCGGCCGTCCGCAATACTTCGCCACGGAAATGAGAACTGAGATCCTGCGGCGTGCGCAGGTCGACCCGCCTGCCCCCAAGCAACGCCGAAAGGTCGGCTTCGATGGCCGAAAGGCCGATAAGTCCCGGCTCATTGCCTGCCGAGAACTCGACGAGGATATCGAGGTCGCTGTCCGGCCGTGCGGTGCCATGCAGCACTGACCCAAAAAGAGACAATCGCTCGATGGAGTGCCGCCGACAGAACTCGGCGAGCTTGTCGCGATCCTTTGTCAACACATGAACCACGGCGCACCCTCCTTGGCGGCTTGGTGACAGTATGCGTCAACTCGACCGTGTTGATAAGGGTGGACTGAGATGCAGGGCCATGGCGCTGCCAGCCGACGAGGTACGCCCGGGCGCACGGTTCACCGAAAAGAACGGCGTAGGATTCGAGGCCGGGCAGCCTTATCTTCTGGCCCGGTTGGGCCGCCCGCCGCGGCCCCCCCTATTTCAACCCGGCATTTCAACGAGGTGCACCATGGTCAATCGCATGAAGTTCTATATCGACGGCGCCTGGGTCGATCCGGCCGTCATGAAGACCGTCCCGGTGGTCAATCCGGCCACCGAAGAGCGTCTCTATGACGTGGCCGTCGGCTCGAAGGCGGACGTCGACAAGGCGGTCGCCGCGGCCCGCCGCGCCTTCGAGACCTTCTCGGTGACGACCCGCGAGGAGCGCATCGAGCTGCTCGGCAAAATCATCGAGGCCTACAAGGCCCGCGCCAAGGACATCGCGCTCGCCATCTCCGACGAGATGGGCGCGCCGATGATGATGGCCGAGCGCGCGCAGGCGGGCTCCGGCCTCGGCCACCTGATGTCGACCTTGCAGGTGCTGAAGGACTATCACTTCGAGGAAAAGGTCGGCTCGGCCCTCGTCGTGCGCGAGCCGGTCGGCGTCATCGGCATGATCACCCCGTGGAACTGGCCGCTCAACCAGATCGCCTGCAAGGTGGCGCCCGCGATCGCCGCCGGCTGCACCATGCTGCTGAAGCCGTCGGAGTTCACCCCGACCTCGGCCTTGATCTTCGCCGAAGTCATGCATGACGCCGGTGTGCCGAAGGGCGTGTTCAACCTCGTGAACGGCCTCGGCCCCGACGTCGGCGTCGCGATGAGCGAACACACCGGCATCGACATGATCTCGTTCACGGGCTCGACCCGCGCCGGCATCGACGTCGCCAAGCGCGCCGCCAATACCGTGAAGCGCGTCAGCCAGGAACTCGGCGGCAAGTCGCCGAACGTCATCCTGGAAGACGCCGACTTCACCAAGGCGGTCTCCGGCGGCGTGGCCTCGGTGTTCAACAACTCGGGCCAGTCGTGCAACGCGCCCACGCGCATGATCGTGCCGGCGGCGAAGATGAAGGAAGTGGCGGCCATCGCCAAAGCCGTCGCCGACAAGACGAAGGTGGGCGACCCCAAGGCCGAGGGCACCACCATGGGGCCCGTGGTCAATCGCACGCAGTGGGACAAGATCCAGGCGCTGATCAAGAAGGGCATCGACGAGGGGGCGACGCTTGTCTCTGGCGGCCCCGGCCTGCCCGAGGGCGTCAACAAGGGCTTCTACGTCCGCCCGACCATCTTCGCCGACGTCACCAACGACATGACGGTGGCCCGCGAGGAGATCTTCGGACCGGTGATCACCATCCTCGGCGCCAAAGACGAAGCCGACGCGGTCAAGATCGCCAACGACACGCCCTACGGCCTTGCCGGCTACGTCTCGGCCGGCTCGGTCGAAAGCGCCAACCGCGTCGGCCGGCAGATCCGCGCCGGCAACGTCAACCTCAACGGCGTGCCGAACGAGCGCACCGCCCCGTTCGGCGGCTACAAGCAGTCCGGCAACGGCCGCGAGTGGGGCAAGTTCGGCATGGAGGAATTCCTCGAGGTGAAGGCGATCGCCGGCGCCAACCCCTCGTAGGCTCGGCGCGCCTCTCGCGGCGATCTGGCGCGAGAGGCGGTCCGGCCGATTCGCGGAAAGCGTGAAGGAGCCGCAATTCGCTGGCGCCAGCGACCGAATGGTCAGGATGTCATGGGCCGGCGGCAAGACCATCCGCAGCCAGGACCACGTGCTCGAGATCACGATCCCGAACGTCTACTTCCACCTGTCGATGGCCTAAGCCATCCTCGGAGGCCCGCTTTTGGGGCCAGACCAGAGGTGATCGACGCTCCCTGTGGACGACGCGAATGACCCGAAGCGGACTTCGCGGATGCGTTTACCGCCACAATCGTACAGTCTTGATTGCGTCAGCGAGGGAATTGATTGCGGCACCCCCGTTGTCGGATCGTTGGGCAGCGGGACAGCGCACGCAAACAAGAGCGGCTGACCTTGCTTCAACGGCTCAAGGTCGAGGCGGAAGGCAACGGCGGAGTCATCCCGGCGTTCACGAATGCAGATGCTGCTGTCGCAATGGAGTTAGGAGTCAGAGGAGCGCCTCCAACATGGACGCAACATGGACCAGCATTCCGATTGCCCGGATCGAAGACCTGCGCGATGCGGTCTATGGCGCTGGGCTCGAAGCGACGCAGATGTCGACAGGCGGTCTCTCGGGCAGTCTGACGTTCGCGCGGCGCGGTGATGTCCTCTACAGCAGCGGCCTGATCGACGGCCGAGTTGCATTACGGGGGCCCCTCTCGAACGACCAGATCACTGTGGGGGTCGGCCTGCGGATGGGTATTGGCACCCGTCACTGGCTCGAGGAAACCGCTTCCGGCGCCGTCGGTGTCTTTCATGCAGGCGACGAGCATGACGCATTCTACACGCAAGGCTCTCTCTATGCGACGGCAACGCTCTCGCTCGACCGCCTCGAGCAGCTGGCGGCAGCCGACGAGCTCGTCCTCGACCGTCCGGTTCTTGGGGGCACCGGGCTTCACGCACGGCCGCTCGCGAAGGCGACGCTCATGCGGATTCGTCGCGCCTTCGAGTTGATCCACGCAGGCCGTTATGACGCGATGCGAGAGACTCGGGCCGCCCTGGAACTGCTGCGCGCGTTGATCGTTCACCTCGGGCGAGCCCCGAGAGTGAGCAATCGAGTTGGCCGCACAGATGCACACGCCATGATCGTCCGGCGGGCACGCGCCTACATTGCGGCGCATCTGGCCGAGCCGATATGCCCTGACAAACTGGCGCAGGCCGCCCTCACATCGCGTAGGACGCTGTTCCGCGCCTTTGCGGAAATCCTGGACGACACGCCGCAAATCTGCGTGATGCGTCTGCGGCTGCACCGCATCCGGCACGACCTGGCAAGCGACGAGGAGCGGGCCTGCACCGTCGCGCTCATCGCCAATCAATGGGGCATCAGCGAACTGGGCCGCATGGCCCGACGGTATCGCGATCTCTTCGGTGAGCTCCCGAGCGAAACGCTTGCGAAGCAGAGACCTCGCGCATGGCCGGAAGGCAGGACCAGCTCTTTGGCACGCTCTGCATAGTCTGCTCCCGGCCGCGTGTAGTACGAGTGGCCAACTCAAAGTTTCTTTGCGCGTGGCTGTACAGGACATGCCAAGACGGCTCCAAAGCCGCCTTGATCATGTCGGACGAACGCGATCCCGCTGCCGCTATTGGATGGAGATCAACGTGCGGAACGTCTTCGCTCATCTCGCCGCTTCGGCCTCGGCCGTCATGCTTGGAGTTGCGGTTGGCGTGCCCTTGCATGCGCAGACGGTATCCGCCGACGAGGCGAAGAAGATTGCTACCGAGGCCTACCTGTATGCCTACCCGATGCTCTACAACTACAAGACGCTGTTCCAGCAGACCGCCGACCCTTCGTTCCCCGGCTACGTGGGCGGCTTCAACCGCTTCCGTCACTATTCGCGCGGCTTCACGCCCGCCGACAAGGACATCGTCACGCCTAGCAACGACACGCCGTACTCCTGGGCCTGGCTCGACTTGCGGACCGAGCCGATGGTGGTGTCAGTTCCGGCGTCGCCGGACCGGTACTACGTCCAGCAGTGGTTCGACCTGTACACGCACAACTTCGCCTACATCGGCTCACGGGCGACCGGCACCGCAGCGGGTGACTATCTTTTCGTCGGCCCGAACTGGAACGGCGAGACACCGGCTGGCATCACCAAAGTGCTGCGATCCGAGACCGAAATCATCGGCACTCTGACGCGCACGAGCTGGTCCGGAACAGCGGATCGTGATGGCCTAGTGGCGATGCAGCGGCAATACCGCATCCGGCCGTTGAGCGAGTTCACGGGTGGCAAGCCGCCGCAACCCGCGCCGACCTTTCAGTTCCCGGCGTGGGACGAGGCCCGCGCCAACTCCATCGGCTTCATCGACTACCTGAACTTCCTGCTTCGCTTTGCCCCCGTGGTCGAGAGCGAGAAGGCCATCATGGAGCGCTTTGCCAGGATCCGCATTGGCCCCGCACAAGCCTTTGATCCGGCAACCATCGAGCCGGCGACACGCGCCGCGATCGAGGCCGGCATCAAGGAGGGGGCAAGTAAGCTCCAGGCCGAACTCGCCAAGACAACCAGTTCGGTCGACCTCTTCGGCACCCGCGCGTTTCTGGGCTCGGACTACGTCATGCGTCGGGCCGTTGGTGCTGCCATCGGCATCTACGGGAACTCGAAGGAGGAGGCCTACTACACGGCCTACAGCGTGGATGCGAGCAAGCAGCCGCTCGACGGCAGCAAGCGCTACGTGCTGCGATTCTCAAAGGACCAGGTGCCGCCGGTGAAGTTCTTCTGGTCCATGACCATGTACGACCTGCCGGATCGCTTGCTGGTCGACAACACGATCCAGCGCTATGCCATCGGCAGCCGGACGCAGGGGCTCAAGACCAACGCCGACGGCTCGGTCGACATCTACCTTCAGTCGACCTCACCCGGAGTTGACAAGGAGTCCAACTGGCTGCCGACGCCGAAGCAGGGGCCGTTCTTCATGGTGCTCAGGATGTACGGGCCGGAAGGGAAGCTCGCTGCTGGCGAGTGGCAGGCGCCGCAGCCGACTGTCGCCAAGTAGCCATGGCGGCCCGATTGAGAGGAAGCTGATGAAATCACTGCAGGTCATTCCAGTGGCGCTCGCCGCTAGCCTTGCGCTCGTCTCGGCTGCTCGCGCAGAGACGCTCGCCACCCGGGTCGGCAAGCTCGAATTCCAGGGCAGCTACCCGAGCGACACCACTATCGCCAAGCTGTACGACGAACGCGACTTCCAGCGGGCCACGCAGGCGTACCTCTGGGCGCTGCCCATCGTTGGCATGGCCAACTGGCAGAAGGCGCACGAGGAGGTCTTCGGCGCCAAGTCAGGCGACGTGATTATCTACGACGACTTCGTCAGCAAGCGCGGCATCCTGACGGCCAATGCCACGACACCCTACGTCATCAGCTTCTTCAATCTTGCCGAGACCGGCCCGGTCGTCATCGACATGCCAGCAGGTTCGGTCGCCGGCTTCGTCAACGACATGTGGCAGCGGCCCGTGGTCGACATGGGCCAGACCGGTCCCGACAACGGCAAGGGCGGAAAGTACCTGCTGGTTGGTCCGGGCCAGAAGGTCGACAACACCGAGGGCTACTACATCGTCAATCCGTCCACCACGAACATCTTCTGGGGCTTTCGCGCGCTGGAGCGTGATCCCGCCAAGGTGCAGGCCCTGCTCGATGCCTTGAAGATCTATCCACTGGCCCAGAAGGACAATCCTCCCAAAGTGCGGTTCGTCGATGTCAGCGGCAAGTCGTGGTCACAGACGCAGCCTCGCGGCCTTGCCTATTGGCAGAGCCTTTCGGACATCATCAACCGCGAGCCCGTGCAGGAGCGGGACAGGTTCTTCATGGCCATGCTCAAGCCTCTGGGCATCGAGAAGGGCAAGCCGTTCAGGCCCGACGAGCGCCAGAAGAAGCTGCTGACGGAAGGCGCTGTTGTCGGCGAGGCGATGGCGAAAGCCAACGACTTCGAAAAGCGGTTCCCGGCCGCCCACTATGTCGATGGTCGACGGTGGGAGTTCGCACTGGCGCTCGACCCCAGCCAGCGCGCCGCGAACTACGATCAACTCGACGAACGCGCGGCCTGGTTCTACGAGGCCACGACGACCTCGGCGGGCATGGTGACGACCACGCCGGGTGTGGGCCAGATCTATCTCGGCACCTACAAGGACAAGGAGGGCAACTGGCTCGATGGCAGCAAGACGTATCGGCTGCGGGTCGCGAAAGACGCACCGGTGGCGAACTTCTGGTCTATGACGGTCTATGACACCGACACTCGCGCGCTGATCAACAATCGGACGCAACAGGCCGACCGCTCCTCGCGCATGGATCCCAGGAAGAACCCCGACGGGTCGGTGGACCTCTACGTAGGTCCAAAGGCTCCCAAGGGCATGGAGAGCAACTGGGTGCAATCCCTGCCGGGCAAGTCATGGTTCTCCTACTTCCGGCTTTACGGCCCGACGCAACCTTTCTTCGATCGCTCTTGGGTGTTGGACGATTTCGAAGAGGTCAAGTGACTCGACCGCCCTTGTTCGGGAACAGCGCGGAAAATGGGTGGGGGCGCGGTCTGGCGCGGTGCCCACCTTCGGGTGCGTATCTCCAGAGGCCGCCACCAACGGCAGCGTAGCCAAGCGAGATGCCAGGAAGCTGTCGTTCACCTGCGACGGCTCCTGGCCGTCACTGAGAGTTCGATCCTGGGTGAAGCGGACCGTCCCTATGTCTACAAGTTCCTGAACATCGAGCGCACCACACTGGACCAAGCGTCCGCCCGAGAGAGGCTTGCGTAGATGGATTGTCACGCTGACCGCGGCAGAAAATGGTGAAGATGTCCGCTCCAAACAATTTAAACTGGAGCCTCGGTCGCCGGTGACGGCCCAAGTCACCCCATAGTTCATCCGCTACTGTCTCTAACAACTAGCTATTTGGATGTCCGCCGAGGGTGACTGCTGTTGGGGCGAGACGGGACATGACGCCGACGTACCGTCAGGTCGCCTGTTGGCACTACGCGGACATGCCGAAAAGCCTGCTGCATGTCCGCTATCGGGGGAAAGCCGACCTCGATCGCTAGGTTTTCTGCACACGAGCAAAGCGTCCGAGGAGTCCGCGAATTGGCCGCTAAGCCTGCCGCGTGTAGTTCCAATTTCGCCAAGGGTGTCGCACCAGGCGCTAAGTGCCTGATGTCTTTGATAGACTAAAAGTAGATGGTGCCCCGAGACGGGCCATCAAAGATCTTACGCCAGAAGAACTCAGCGCAAAGTGGGACGATCGAACTCTCCACAGCATACCATAGGTTCTTGAAGTGAGGTGTCCCACTCCACGTCTTCAATCGGTCTTGGGCGGCTGAAGTGTCTGGCGTTTCCCGACATTCTCCCTCTTGCACAGGATTGGCGCGCGGGAGTCGCCAAAGGAGACTGATGGGTCTGGACCTGCCTCCCTGCTCGTATTCTATAGTAGGCGCCGAACAGTCGGCAGAATGCCGAGGTTCGGTGCGAAGCCGGAGGGGCAGACGATGATCGAACGACTTCGGCCGCGGGCGTCGAACTGCCTGGCCGCAGCAGTATTGTGTCTGGTCGCCGCGACACCAGCGTCGGCCCAGCAGGCCGCCGACAGCATCTGGTCGGGAGGCACCATCCTGACGATGGACGACAAGGCCATGCGCGTCGAGGCGGTGGCCGTGGCCAACGGCAGGATACTCGCCGTGGGCCCGCGCAGCGATGTCATGAAGTTGCAGGGGCCCGCAACTCAGTTCGTGGATCTCCGGGGCAGAACTCTCGTTCCCGGCTTCGTCGACCCCCATGGCCACGTCGTCGTCGGCGGATTACAGGCGCTGTCGGCAAACCTGCTGGCGCCGCCCGACGGCAAGGTACGCGACATCGCCTCGCTGCAGCAGACACTGCGCGACTGGGTGCAGACGAACGCCGCTGCCGTCGAGAAGGCCAAGGTCATCATCGGCTTCGGCTACGACAACGCGCAGCTCGCGGAACTGCGCCACCCCACCAAGGAAGAGCTGGACGCGGTGTCGCAGGACATCCCCGTTCTCATCATCCACCAGTCCTCACATCTGGCCACGGCCAACTCCGCCATGCTGAAGCTGATGGGCTACGACGCCACCAGCAAGAATCCGGACGGCGGCGTCATCCAGCGCAAGTCCGGAACCAGCGAACCCAACGGCACACTGGAGGAAACGGCGTTCTTTGCAGCCGTGCCGGTGGTCCTGGGTCGCATTGGGCCGGAGGGATTGAAGGTATTCGCGCGCGAGGGCGCGAAGCTGTGGGCGCGCTTCGGCTACACCACGGCCCAGGAAGGGCGGTCCGTCCCTCCCATCGCCGACCTGATGAAGCAGGTGGCCGCCGAAGGCGGCTTCGCCATCGACGTGGCAACCTACCCGGACGTGCTGGTCGATCGCGCCTACATCAAGGCCAACCAGAGCGGCACCTATACCAATCGCTTCCGCGTCGCCGGTGCCAAGCTCACCATCGACGGCAGTCCGCAAGGCTTCACCGCCTGGCGGGACAAGCCCTACTTCAAGCCCGTGGGCAACTATCCTCCGGGCTATTCCGGCTACGCTGCGGCCTCGGCCGAACAGGTGATGAGTGCCGTGCAGTGGGCGACCGAGAGCGGCATCCAGATCATCACCCACGCCAATGGCGAGCGCGCCTCCGATCTGCTGATCGCCGCCCACCGCGCGGCGCAGGCGCGCACGCCCGACGGCAAGGAACTGCGCCCGGTGTTGATCCACGGCCAGTTCCTGCGCGAGGATCAGCTCGACAGCTACAAGGCGCTGGGCGTCATTCCCTCTCTGTTTCCGATGCACACGTTCTACTGGGGCGACTGGCATCTGGACCACACCGTCGGCCCGCAGGCGGGCATGAACATCTCGCCCACCGGCTGGGCCCGCAAGCGCGGCATGATCTTTACGACCCACCATGACGCACCGGTTGCCTTCCCCGACTCGATGCGTGTGCTCGACGCCACCGTCACACGCCGGGCGCGCGGCTCGGGCCGCATCGTCGGCCCCGATCAGCGGGTGGACGTGATCACCGCCCTGAAGGCGATGACAATCTGGCCGGCCCATCAGATCTTCGAGGAGAAGGCGAAAGGCAGCCTGGAGGTCGGCAAGCTTGCCGACTTCGTCATCCTGTCGAAGGATCCGGCATCGGTCGCAGCGACCACGATTGCCGAGATCGAGGTCACCGAGACGGTCAAGGAAGGAAAGACCATCTTCCGGCTCGAGCCCGGCAAGCGGACCGACATCGGCCTGCCCGACATCACGCCGCTGCTGGTTGCCTTCGGCGGGCATACGGGGCCGCTCGACGGCTGCGCGCACGAGGCGATGTTCGAGCTGACCACCGTCATGGCGCGTGGCGGAGCGAGTCGCTGACCCCTGCAAGGCTTCAGCGAGGCAGCAGGCGTCTCTGCGACCTGCCCTGCGGGCGGAGGCCGGGCGTGCCGCCACGGTCAGATCGGACCGATCCGGATCTCCGGACGGTTCTGGACGTCGATCGTAGGGAGATGGTGCCCCGAGACGGGATCGAAGATGTGCATCGAGACAATGCCAGCACTGCTAGCACTGCTAGCACTCAAAAATTCCAACAAAATTTGACAAGATCAGCAGGTTCCAGCTAAGAAAAAGCCTATCGTGGCGGAAAGCATATCCGCCGCAAGCCAAGCCCGCCCGGCCCCGCCGCGGCGGGCTTTTTCCTGTTCAAACGAGGTCCAGAATGTCCAAGCCGGAAAGCCGCGGCCCCGGTCGCGCGCCCATGCCCGCGGCGAAAGTGAACGCCTTTTTCCATCATCTCGGCCGCACCGGCTCGGTGACGGTCGCCGCCAACCGCGCCCAGCTCCGGCGCAGCACGCTCTACGAGAGACGCCAGGACGACGAGGCATTCGCCGAACGCTGGGCCCAGGCGCTCGATCTCGGGGTCGAGCGGCTGCAGGACAATGCCATGAACCGCGCCCTGAACGGCACGCCCAAGCCCATCTGGCGCAACGGCCAGGAGGTGGGCTCGGTCCGGCAGTTCGACAATCGCCTGCTGCAGTTCCTGCTGAAGGCGCACCGGCCCGATCTCTACGGCGATCGCGGCAAGGCCGCGGCGCCCGGGCTGCCCTTCGACCTGGTGAAGCGCATGGCCGACGCCGAGGCGCGGCTGGCCCAGCGAGAGAAGGCAAAGCCCGGCACCGCAAAGAAGGCAACTGCGAAGACCAAGGGGGCGACGCATGCGAAATGAACTCGCCCGCGCGGAGGTGCTACGGCTGCAGCGCATCGAAAGCTTCCGCCACGATCCGCTCGGCTTCGTCGAATGGGCCTTCCCCTGGGGCGAGGGCGTCCTGGCGGGCCATGAAGGCCCCGAGGCGTGGCAGCGCAAGGTGCTCGCCCAGATCGGCGAAGGGCTGCGCGCCAAGCAGGGTCCGGTGCGCGTCGCGGTCGCCTCGGGCCATGGCGTCGGCAAGTCGGCGCTGGTCTCGTGGCTGATCCTGTGGGCCATGGCCACCACCCCCGGCACCAGAGGCGTCGTCACGGCCAACACCGAGACCCAGCTCAAGACCAAGACCTGGGTCGAGCTGGGCAAGTGGCACCGGCTGGTGATGTCGCACAACTGGTACAGCCTCGGCGCCACCGCGCTGGTCTCGGCCCTGCCGGGCAGCGGTGAGAGCGGCCGCGTCGACATGGTGCCGTGGGCCGCCAACAACGCCGAAGCCTTCGCGGGCCTTCACAACAAGGGCAGCCGTCTGCTGATGGTGTTCGACGAGGCCTCGGCCATCGCCGACACCATCTGGGACACCGCCGAGGGCGCGCTGACCGATGCCGGCACCGAGATCATCTGGCTGGTGTTCGGCAATCCCACGCGCACGGCGGGTCGCTTCCACCAGTGCTTCGGCCGCCTGCGCAGCCGCTGGCACGGCCACCATGTCGATTCGCGGACGGTGAGCCTCACCGACAAGGAACAGCTCGCGCGCTGGGTCGCCGACTATGGCGAGGAGTCCGACTTCGTGAAGGTCCGCGTGCGCGGCCAGTTCCCGGCGGCGGGCTCGATGCAGTTCATCGCGGCTGACCTGGTCGATGCCGCCATGAACCGGCTGCCGGACCTGATGGTGGACCGGCACCAGCCGCTGGTGATGGGCGTCGATGTCGCGCGCTTCGGCGACGACTCGAGCGTCATGGTCCTGCGCAAGGGCCGCAACGCGCGGGCGTGGCGGATCGAGCGGCATCGCGATCTCGACCTGATGACGCTCGCGTCGCGGGTGATGGAGCGGGCCATGGCCGAGGGCGTAAAGGGCATCTTCGTCGACGAGGGCGGGCTGGGCGCCGGCGTGGTCGATCGGCTGCGCCAGCTCGGCGCGCGCTATGTCGTGGGCGTCAACTTCGGCAGCGGCGCCGAGCGCTGGGACGCCGACGGCGCCAAGCCGCTCTACGCCAACAAGCGGGCCGAGATCTGGGGCAATCTGCGCGACTGGCTAAAAACCGGCTGCCTGCCGCCGGACCCCGAACTGCGCGCCGATCTGACGGGCATCGAATATGGCTACAACGCCAAGGGCGAGATCCAGCTCGAGAAGAAGGAGGACATGAAGAAGCGCGGCCTCGCCTCGCCCGACATCGGCGATGCGCTCGCCCTCACCTTCGCCGCCCCCGCCACCAGCTTCGCCTGGGACCTGGAGGTGCCGGTTCAGGAATATTGCATCACCAAGTACGACCTCTATCGCGACTTCAAAGAGGACTACTGGGACGAGGAAGACGAATTCGACGAAGACTAAATCTTCCGGACCGCGCGCGTCCCGCGCGCCTCATGAGGCGAGCGGGACGCTCGCGGTCCAGAAGAAAGGCGTCCGTGCCACCGGGACTCCCCCCGGCGTGCCCCAAAAGCTCTTCAGAGAGCGCTGCGCCTTGGTGTGGTCCTGACCACGCCGTTGACGACGATTTGAGACCCAAACAGCAAATGAATGCCGACGGCGAACGTCGGTCCCGGGCGACCGGTTTGCGACGTGACTCCGGACAGGTTTCCGGACAGAACGCGTTACATTCAGGCGTCCACAAATAATGCGCGAAAGCCGTGCAAACACGGCATCGGACGGCCTCCCGGGCCGTGAAAAACCATGTGGGACTTTGCCGGGGACGCGGGCAGGGAGTTTGCCCGCTTCTTCTCCGGGCGCGCTATAGTCCCGGCCTCACGCAGGAGTAGTCGATGCAGGAACAGAAAATCTACGGACGGCGCGACGGCGCGGTCGGACATCTCGTCTTCAACAACCCGGCCAAGCTCAACGCCGTCTCGCTCGACATGTGGGCGAGCTTCGCGGACATCCTGAAGGATTTCGACGCCGATCCCGAGATCCGCTGCCTGGTGGTGAGCGGTTCCGGCGGCAAGGCCTTCGTCTCCGGCGCCGACATCTCCAAGTTCGAGAGCGAGCGCGCCAACGCCGAGGCCCAGGTCCGCTACGACGCCATCTCCAAGGAAGGCTACGAGTCGCTCTACAATTTCTCCAAGCCCACCATCGCCAAGATCACCGGCTACTGCATCGGCGGCGGCATGAACCTGGCTGCCTGCTGCGACCTGCGCTACTGCAACGAAGGCGCCCGCTTCGGTGTGCCGGCGGCCAAGCTCGGCCTCGGCTACGGCTTCCTGCGCATCGAGCGGTTCTCGCGCATCGTGGGCCTGCCGCGCGCCATGGAGTTCCTGTTCACGGCCAAGCAGTATTCCTCGAAGGAAGCCTACGACATGGGCCTGGTGCACGGCGTCGCCGCCGACGCCGAGCTCGATGCCATGGTCGACGGCATCACCGCCGCCATCGCCCAGAACGCCCCTCTCACCATCGGGCTCGCCAAGGCCGCGGCGCGTGAGATCGCCAAGCCCGAATCGAAGCAGGACCACGCGAAGCTCGAGAAGATGGCCGAGGCCTGCTTCGACAGCGACGACTTCAAGGAAGGCCGCCGCGCCTTCATGGAAAAGCGCAAGCCGATGTTCAAGGGACGGTAAACACCATGGCCAAGCTCCCGCTCTCCCACATCAAGGTCCTCGACCTCACCGCGCACCGCGCCGGCCCGACCGCCGTGCGCCAGCTCGCCGACTGGGGCGCGCAGGTGATCAAGATCGAGCAGCCGCCCGAACCCGGCTCGACCACCGATTCGATGGGCGGCGCGCGCCATGGCTTCGACTTCCAGAACCTGCATCGCAACAAGCAGGCGATCACGCTCAACCTCAAGAGCAAGGAAGGCCACGCGATCTTCATGAAGCTCGCGAAGAAGGCCGACGTGATCGTCGAGAACTACCGCTCCGACGTGAAATACCGTCTGAAAGTCGACTACAAGTCGGTCAAGAAGGTGAACCCCAGGATCATCTACGGTTCGACCGCGGGCTTCGGCCAGAGCGGCCCCGATGCGGCGCGCCCCGGCGTCGACCAGATCGCGCAGGGCATGGGCGGGCTGATGTCGATCACCGGCGAGCCCGGCCGCGGGCCGATGCGCGTCGGCATTCCCATCTGCGATCTCACGGCAGGCTTGCTGCTCGCCCAGGCGATCACGCTCGCCCTCTACAATCGCGAACGCACCAAGAAGGGCCAGTGGGTCCACACCTCGCTGATCGAGGCGCAGATCTTCATGCTCGACTTCCAGGCCGCACGCTGGCTGATGAAGGGCGAGGTGCCCAAGCAGGCGGGCAACGACCATCCGACCTCGATCCCGACCGGCGTGTTCCAGACCAGCGACGGCTACATCAACATCGCCGCCGCCGGACAGAGCATGTGGAAGCGCTTCGCCCAGGCCATGGGCGGCGGCCAGCTGCTCGACCATCCCGAGCACGCGACGCCCGCATTGCGCTCGGAGAACCGCAAGGCGCTGAACGAGCGCATCAGCGAGGTGACGCGGACCAACACGTCGGCACACTGGATCGCGGCGCTCAACAAGGCGGGCGTGCCGTGCGGGCCGATCAACTCGATCGACATGACCTTCGCCGAGCCGCAGGTGAAACATCTCGGCATCGCGCGCAGTGTCAAACATCCCAAGCTCGGCGAGATCAAGGTGGTCGGCAACCCGATCAACCTCACGGGCTCGCCGCAGCCGAAGAAACTGAAGCCCACGCCCGACCTCGGCCAGCACACCAACGCGGTGCTCAAGGGCCTCGGCATGAGTGCGAAGAAGATCAAGGAACTGCGCAGCGGAGGCGTGATCTGATGGCCGCCAACGGTAAGGCCGCGCTCGTCACGGGCGCCGGCAGGAACATCGGCCGCGCCTGCGTGCTGGGCCTCGCTGCCGACGGCTTCAACGTCGCGATCAACGGCTCGAGCGACCGCGCCGCCTGCGAGAGCGTCGCCGCGGAAGCGCGCAAGCTTGGCGTCAAGGCGCTCGTCATCATGGGCGATGTCGGCAAGCCCGGGGAGTGCAAGCGGATCGCCGCCGAGGCGATCGCGGCCTTCGGCGCCGTCGACGTGCTCGTGAACAACGCCGCCCTTCGGCCGGGCAAGCCGTTCCTCGAGATGACCGATGCCGAGTGGCAGCGCGTGATCGACGTCGACATGAACGCCGCCTTCTGGCTGTCGCGCGCCTGCCTGCACGGCATGCTGCAGAAGGGCTGGGGCCGGATCGTCAACTTCACCGGCATGAACGCCATCCATGGATACGCGGGACGCGCGCCGGTGTCGGTCGCCAAGCACGGCGTGTGGGGCCTCACCAAGTCGCTGGCCAAGGAGTTTGGACCCAAGGGTGTGACGACCAACGCCATCTCGCCCGGCCCCATCGCTTCCGACGTCGAAGACGACGACGCCTCGTCGCATCACCGCCGCGAGACGATGGCCAAGGTGCCGCTCGGCCGCATGGGCACGCCCGTCGAGGTTGCCGCCGCCGCGCGGCTGCTGGTCTCCGACAACGGCGCCTACATCAACGGCCAGATGATCCAGGTGAACGGCGGCGCCGAGACCTAGCCGCCGCCCCCTACTCCATCGGCCCCTACTCCATCGGCCCCTACTCCATCGGAAGGCCGGTCGTCTTCGCGACGGCGGTCCAGCGTTCGACCTCGCGTGCGACGAACTCGGCGAAGGCCTTGCGGCTCTCGAGGTCGGCGCGCGCGCCCTGTTCCTGCCAGACCAGCTTGACGTCGCCCTCGCCCAGCGCCGCCTGGACGGCGGCATGCAGCGCATCGAGCGGCTCGTCCGGCGTGGCCTTGGGCGCGAACAGTCCGTACCAGGTGCTGACGTTGAAATCCGGCACGCCCGCCTCGGCGAAGGTCGGCACTTTGGGCAGCAGCGGTTCGCGCTGGCTGGTGGCGATCGCGAGCGCCCGCAGCCGGCCGGACTGCACGTAGGACGACACGGTGCTGAACGGCTGGAAGGTGGCGTCGAGCTGGCCCGAGAGCAGGTCCTGCAGCGCGGGCCCACCGCCACGATAGGGCACGTGGGTGAGCTTGATACCGGTGCGCCGTTGCAACAACTCGATCGCGAGGTGCGCCATCGTTCCCAGTCCCGACGAGCCGATATTGATGGCTTCCGGCGACTTGCGCGCCGCCGCCAGGAAACCCGCCAGGTCCTTTACGTCGAGCTTGGCGGGATTGACGACCAGGCCCACCGGAACGCCCGCGATCGCGGCGACCGGCGTGAAGTCGCGCAGCAGGTCGAAACCCGACTCCGCATACACCACGGGCGCAAAGGTGAGGCTGGTGTTGCCGACCAGCAGGGTGCAGCCGTCGGGCCGCGCCCGCGACACGATCGAGGCACCCAGCGTGCCGCCAGCGCCGCCCCGGTTCTCGACCACGATGGGGTGACCGAATCGCTGGCCGACGTAAGCCGCCACGGGGCGGGCAAACGTGTCGTTCGAGCCACCGGGTGGGAACGGCACGAGCCAGTTCATCGGCCGCGCCGGCCGCCAGTCGGCAGCGTGGAGCGAGGTGGCAACACTCGCGGCGAGCAAGCCGCCCAAGGCGGTCCGACGAGGGATGTTCCGAGGAATCGTCATCGGCTACTCCATCTGCACATTGGCGGCCCTGGCGATGCGGCTCCAGCGCTCGGTATCGAGCGCCACGAAGCGGGCGAAATCGGCGCGGCTCTCGGGTTCGACCTTGGCGCCCTGCTCACGCCACAGGCGCTTCACGCCTTCGTCGGCGATCGCTTCCTGCACGGCGCCATGCAACCGGTCGAGGATCGCATCGGGCGTGCGGGCCGGCGCGAACAGGCCAAACCAGGTGGTCATGCGGAAATCGGCAAGACCCGCCTCGTGTGCCGCGGGGACATCGGGGATCAACGCCTCGCGGCGGCGGCTGGCCACCGCGAGCGCACGCAGCTTGCCGGACTTGACGTAGCCCGCGGCGGCACTGACCAGGACGAAGGCGGCGGCGATCTGCCCGGCCAGCAGGTCCTGAAGCATCGGTGCGCCACCGCGATAGGGAACATGATTGAGCTTCACGCCGGCGTGTCCCTCGAAACGCCCGATCGCCAGATGCGTCACGGTCCCGAGGCCGGCCGATCCGATGTCGATCTCGCCCGGCTTCTTCCTTGCAGCCTCGAGGAACGCCGCGAGGCTCGGAACATCGAGGCGGGCCGGATTGATCACCAGCACATACGGCACGCGGCCGAACGCGCTGATCGGCGCGAAGTCGCGGCTGAAGTCGAAGCCGGCCTTCGGGTAGATCAAGGGCGCGTAGGTGAGGCCGGTGTCGCCCACCAGCAGCGAATAGCCATCAGCCGGCGCGCGGGCCGCCACCGCCGTGCCCAGCGTGCCGCCGGCACCGCTCCTGTTGTCGATCACCATCGTCTGGCCGAGCCGGTCCGTGGCCTGGGCGGCGATCGGCCGGGCGAACATGTCCGATCCGCCACCAGCCGGAAACGGCACGATCCAGCTCACCGACCGCGCCGGCCATTCGCTCGCGCGCGCACCGGCGCCCGTGGCTGCCGCCAGCAACCCGCCAAGCACCGAACGCCTTGCCATCCCCATCATGCGGTCGGGAGCTTACCTCATTGGCCTCCGAAGGGTAGGCCACGCGCCGTCACAAACGCTTAACAGTCGTGGGAAACGACGGCCCTCCTCCGCGATGCGGAGAAGGGCCGTATCCGTTACATGCCGAGCTGGCTGATGAACTTGGTGTTGAGATAGGCCTCAAGCGCCTCGAGTCCGCCTTCCGATCCGTAGCCCGAATCCTTCATGCCGCCGAACGGCACTTCCGGCAGGGCAAGGCCGTGGTGGTTGATCGACACCATGCCGCTTTCGAAGGCAGCACCGACCTGGGCCATCGTCTTGGTGTTCTTCGTGTAGGCATAGGCTGCAAGGCCCCAATCGAGCCGGTTCGCTTCCTTCATCACGCCGTCGAAATCCTTGAACGGAGTGATCGGCGCCAGCGGACCGAACGGCTCGTCGTTCATGATCTTGGCGCTGAGCGGCACGTCGGTCATGACCGTGGGTTCGTAGAAATAGCCCTTGTTGCCCTTCCTCTGGCCACCGGTATGGATCTTGGCGCCCTTCGAGATCGCGTCGGACACGAACGTGTCCATCGCATGGAGCCGCCGCTCGGCCACCAGCGGACCCATCTTGGTGTCGGCGTCGAGGCCGTTGCCCACCTTCATGTTCTTGGCGTAGGCGGTGAAGCGCTCGACGAACTCCGGATAGACCTTCTCGTGCACCAGGAAGCGCGTCGGCGCGACGCAGACCTGGCCCGCATTCCTGAACTTGTTGGCGCCCAGCACGTTCACGGCCTGCTCGAGATCGGCGTCCTCGAACACGATGGCGGGCGCGTGGCCGCCGAGTTCCATGGTGACGCGCTTCATGTGTGCGCCGGCCAATGCGGCGAGCTGCTTGCCGACCGGGGTCGAACCGGTGAAGGTCACCTTCTTGATGATCGGGTGCGGGATCAGGTATTCGCTGATCTCCGACGGCACGCCGTAGACGAGCTGGATCACGCCCGCCGGCACGCCGGCATCGACGAAGGCCTTTATGAGCTGTGCGCAGGAGCCGGGCGTGTCTTCGGGTCCCTTGATGATGATCGAGCAGCCGGTGGCCAGCGCCGCCGAGGCCTTGCGCACCACCTGGTTGATCGGGAAGTTCCACGGCGTGAAGGCCGCGACCGGACCGACCGGCTCCTTCGTGACGAGCTGATAGATGTTCTCGGCACGTGCCGGCACGATGCGGCCATAGGTGCGCCGGCCTTCCTCGGCCATCCAGTCGATGATGTCGGCGGCGAGGCTGGTCTCGACCCTGGCTTCGTAGAGCGGCTTGCCCTGCTCCATGGTCATGATCGCACAGATCTCTTCGAGGCGCTGGCGCATCAGGTCGGCGGCCTTGCGCATGATCTTGTAGCGCTCATAGGCCGAGACCTTCTTCCAGATCTTGAAGCCCTTGTCGGCGGCGGCCAGCGCACGGTCGAGATCGGCCTTCTCCGCATGCGCCACATGACCGATCACTTCCTCGGTCGCGGGATTGATGACGGGAATGGTCCGTCCGTTGGCGCCCTTGGTCCAGGCGCCATCGATCATCAGGGAGACATCGCTGTAGGTCATCGTTTCCTCCAAAATTCTTCAGCTTCCGCGATAGGTCGAGTAGCTCCAGGGCGTGCAGAGCAGCGGCACGTGATAATGCCCTTCCGGTTCGGCAATGGAAAAGCGCAAAGGTACGATGTCGAGAAACGGCGGATCGCTCTGCTCGATACCCCTGCTGCGGAAATGGTCACCGACGGCAAAGCGCAGTTCGTAGCGACCGATCGGCAGAGGACGGTCGCCGATCAACGGCCGGTCGGTGCGGCCATCGGCATTGGTGACAGCTGTGGCGATGCGATGCGCGGCATCGCCTGCGAACTCGTAGAGCTCAACTGCAACGCCTACCGCAGGCCGGCCGGCATGCGTGTCGAGGACATGCGTACTGAGGCGACCGGTTACCCGCGGCATGCCCTCGCCCGTCACCTTGGCCGCGATGCGCAGACGCGTGATGTAGAAGACCTCCATCAGCGCGGCGGCGAATTCCGTAGCGGCATCGTGACCGAGCCGGCGCTCGAACTGCGTCAGGATCGAATCGCGCGTGTGGCGCCGCACGCAGACGATGAACGGAAAGCCGAACTTCGCCTTGTAGGCATCGTTCAGGCGATGGAAGCGCGCGAAGTCGGCCTCACTCAGAGAATCGAGGCCGACGCTCGACTGCTCACTCTTCGAGTCTTCGGTGATCGTACCGGCACGGGCCGCCTTGCCGGCGAGGTCGGGATGACCGCGCAGGAACTCGAGCTGACGCTCGCGCGGCGCCGACCGGACCGCGCCCATCATCGCTTCGTGCAGCGCCGCCACGCTCGAAAAAGGCCGTTTGACCCATGCCGCCTCGGCGACCCAGGGCGCCAGTTCAAAGGTCTCACCGACCGCGCCGGCAAAGGCCGGGAGCGGCATTTGATTGAGGTCGGCCAGCTTCTTCGTCATGGCGGCCGACCTAGCACGGCCAGTTGACGCCTGCACCACCAGCCTGCAATTCTCGCCGCTTCCGGTACAGACCGCTGTCGCGTGCGGCGCGGGTTTGATCCGGGATGGTTTGCCTCCTTCCCGACGACGGGAACGCGCACCCTCCCCGGCACGCATCGCCATGGGGAGGACAAGAAATGATCAATCGTCGCGACATGTTCAAAGCCGGCATCGCCGCCGGCGCCATCGGTCTTGCGCCGCGCCTGGCGTCGGCCCAGGCCACCTTCGCGCCCGTACCCAAGGGCTGGCGGAGCTTCGTGCTGACCATGCAGGTCGAGCCGACGGCCGGCGCCAACAAGGCCTGGATCCCGCTGCCGACATTCGAGGCCGCCGACTGGCAACGCCCTGGCAACGTGACCTGGAAGGGCAACGCGCGCGTGACCGAACGGGTCCGCGATCCCAAGTACGGCGCCGAGATGCTGCGCGTCGAATGGGCGGCCGATCAGCTCTCGCCGGTGATCGAGGTCACCGCGCAGGTACAGACGCAAAATCGTGCCGTTACGCCCGGCAAGGGGACGGCCGCACCGCTCAGCGACGCCGAGCGCAAGCTCAACCTCGCCTCCACCGAGCTGTTGCCGACCGACGGGCTGGTCAAGGAAACCGCCGAAGGCATCGTGCGCGGCAAGCGCGACGACACCGCCAAGGCCCGCGCCATCTACGACTGGGTGGTCGAGAACACCTTCCGCAACGCCAAGACTCTGGGATGCGGCATCGGCGACATCACCACGATGATCAGGACCGGCAACCTCAACGGCAAGTGCGCCGACCTGAATGCGCTGTTCGTCGGGCTGGCGCGCTCTGTCGGACTGCCGGCGCGCGACGTCTACGGCATCCGGGTGGCGCCGTCGGAGTTCGGCTTCAAGGCGCTGGGCGCGGGCTCGGAGGTCGTCAGCAAGGCGCAGCATTGCCGCGCCGAGGTCTGGCTCGCGGGCAGCGGCTGGACGCCGGTCGATCCCGCCGATGTGCGCAAGGTCGTGCTGGAGGAGCCTCCGGCCAACCTCGCCATGACCGATCCCAAGGTCGTGGCGGCGCGCCGGGCGCTGTTCGGCTCGTGGGAAGGCAACTGGGTCGCCTTCAACGTCGCGCACGACGTGAAGCTGCCCGGCTCGAAGGAACCGGCGATCCCGTTCCTGATGTACCCGCAGGCCGAGAACAAGACCGGTTTCCTCGATTCGCTCGATCCGGACAAGTTCAAGTACCGCATCACAGCGCGCGAGCTGACGGCCTAGCGCTCTTCGACGTTTCGCCAGCTCTTCGACGTTTCGAACATCGGGCCCGCCGGGTATATACCGGCGGGCATGCAAGCCCCCGTCCCAGCCACAGCGGCGGAAATCGCCTCGATTCGCCGCCGCTATCTCTGGATGGCGACGTCGGTCTTCTTCCTCGACCTCGCCATCACATTGATCTTCACCACGTCCTCGGGCGCCTGGGACAATGCCTGGCGGTCGATCGGCGTCGGCGTGACGTTGCTCCTGGTCGTCAACTGGCTGTACGACCGTTACCTCTTCGAGCCCGTCCGGCACTTTCTCGAGGGCCGTATCCCGTTCGAGGACATCCAGCGCCGCCTCACCCAACTGCCGCTGCTCTCGGCGCGGGCAACGGCCGCCCTCGCCTTCCTTCTCTGGGCTTTCCGGTTCTCGGTGCCCTTCTGGGTCGATCCCTCAATCATCCTCGCGAAGCCCACGCTCGCCGACTTCGTGGTCGGCCTGGCCGTGCTCACGATTTTCTATTTCACCTACACCTACTTCGTCGTCAGCGACTATCTCGCCGGCCTCTGCACCTTTATCTTCAGGCACCACGGAAAAAACCTGGGCCTGTTCTTCGGCAGCTACCGCCAGAAGCTGATGGTGGCGTTGATCGTGATCTCGATCGGCCCACTGGCGGCGATCCTGGCCGACCTCTTCTCCTACGAAGCCGACCGGCTGCAGTCCGAGATCCTGGTCGATATCGCCTCGGCCATGATGGGCGTGGTGATTTCGGCCTACTTCATCATCCGCTCCCTGCTGCTGCCGCTGCGGGCGCTGTCGAGCGCCATGACGAAGGTTGCCGGCGGCGACCTCAGCCTGCGTGTGCCGGTCACGTCCAACGACGAGGTCGGCGAGCTCACCGGTCAGTTCAACAACATGATCGAGGGCCTTCGTGAGCGTGAACGCATCCGCGAGACTTTCGGCCGCTACGTCGATCCCAGCGTGGCCTCGACCATCCTGCGTCGCGAGGGCGAGGGCGTGCTGGCGGGCGAAACCCGCGAGGCCACCGTCCTGTTCACCGATATCGCGGGCTTCACCACCATTGCCGAATACCTGCCGCCCGACCAGCTGGTGGCGGCGCTCAACGAATATCTCGAAACGGTGCTGGGGCCGATCCGTGCCCACGGCGGTGTGGTCAATACCTTCATCGGCGATGGCCTGTTCGCGAGCTTCAACATGCCGCTCATCTGCGAGGGCCACGCCGCGGCCGCGGTGCGCGCCGCGATCGACATCCAGCGCGCCGTCGGCGCGCGGACATTCGGCAGCCAGGGCGTGGCCTTCGCTACCCGGATCGGCATCAGCACCGGCAGCGTGATCGGCGGTTCGGTCGGAGCCGGCGAACGCATGAGCTTCACCTTGCTGGGCGACACGGTGAACCTCGCATCGCGGCTCGAAGAGTTGAACAAGCAACACGGCACGCGCATTCTCGTGGCGCAAAGCACCTGCGCGGCTTGCGGCGACGAATTCTCCTTCAACGCCCTGGGCAGCGTAGCCGTGCGCGGCCGCAGCGATGTGGTTGCCATCTTCAGTGTCGATCCCAACAGCCAGGAAAAAACTTCATGAACGTGTCCGGACTGTCGCCCGATCAAGTGAAGCTGCAGGCGCGTGCCCGCGAACTGGCCTCGGGGCCGGTGGCCAAGCGAGCCGCCGAGGTCGACCGCACCGAGCAGTACCCCTGGGACAATGTCGAGCTCCTGAAGGACGCCAAGCTGATCGGCATGACGATCCCGACGCAGTACGGCGGCCAGGGCAAGGGCTGGCTCGACGCCGTGCTGGCAATCGAGGCGCTCTCGGCAGCCTGTGCCGTCACCGGCCGCATCGCCGTCGAGACCAATATGGGTGCCATCAGCGCCGTCATGGCCTACGGCTCCGAAGAGCAGAAGAAGATGTGCGCCGACATGGTGTTGGCGGGCGATAAACCTGCGATCTGCATCACGGAGCCCGAGGCCGGCTCCGATGCCAACGGCATGACCACGCGCGCCGACAAGAAGGGCAACCGCTACGTCATCAACGGTCGCAAGCACTGGATCACCGGCGGTGGTGTTTCGCGGCTGCACCTGATCTTCGCCAAGGTCTACGACGAGAAGGGCGCGTTCGAGGGCATCGGCGGCTTCCTGGCCATCCGCGACGAGACCAAGGGACTGAAAATCACCAAGCGCGAGCCGACCATGGGGCTGCGCGGCATTCCCGAAGCGGTGATCGATCTAGAGGACATGGACGTGCCGCCGTCGGCGCTGGTGATCCCGCCGCGTGGTCTCAAGAAGGGGTTCGCCGACCTGATGACCGCCTACAACAGCCAGCGGGTCGGCGCCGCCACCGTGGCGCTCGGCATCGCCGAGGGCGCCTACCAGCTCGCGCTCGACTGGTCGGAAAAGCGCCACCAGTTCGGCCGGCCGATCAACGAGTTCCAGGGCCTGCAGTGGAAGCTCGCGGACATGTCGATCAAGCTCTCGGCCGCGCGCGCGCTGGTCTACAACGCCGCGCGCTCGGGCGAAGGCGGCTTCCCCGACATGCTGATGGCGGCGCAGGCCAAGGTGTTCACCTCCGAGAGCGCCATCCAGATCGTGAACGAAGCGCTGCAGTTCTTCGGCGCCCGCGGCTACAGCCGCGAGCTGCCGCTGGAGCGCATGGCGCGCGACGTGCGCATGTTCACCATCGGCGGCGGCACCGCGGAGGTCCTGCGCAACGTCGTGGCCGGCGCGCTTTTGAAGAAGAAGCTACCGCAGACGCGTGACGGCTGGGCCAAAGACTAGCGTCCAAACCTGTTCCACTTGCCGTCGTTGCCGCGCAGCACGACGAACTCGGCGCCTTTCTTGCCCGCCTCGTCGCGCGGCGTGCAGGAGACCGAAATCCAGGACTGGAAATCCCAGCGCGCCGAACAGCTTTCCATCGCGCACGGCAAGGCGATCTCCGCTTCGGCTGCGAGACCGTCATCAGAGGGCTTGTAAATGGAGAGCGTGCCTCGTTCCGGGAGGAGTGAGCAGGCAACGCTGAGGAACCTCGATTTGTCCGATGCCCAGACCGGCGCGCCATAGACAGTGAACTGCCGGCCCGTGCGCTTCATCACCAGCGTGTAGGAGAAGTCCTCATAGGCCGGCGTGCGGATGACGTAGAAGCGGCCGGGATCGTCGAAGCGTTCGTAGAGATACTGATAGGCGGTGTCGCCGTAAGGACAGTCCTGCAGCTCGACGGCCTTGCCGCCGTCGATTGCCAGACGGAGCCGGTCGCCCCGCCGCGCCACATTCGGCAAGTCGCCCTTGAAACGCCGAGCTTCCTCGGGCCACTCCTTGGTCTGGTTTTCGCGCTCGTATTCCTGGCTGGGCGGCGCGCCGTTCGGCACGCAAGCCTTCAGTTCCTCGCCGGTCATCTGCGCAAGCGCAGCGGCGGGGAGCAGCAGGGCGGCAAGACAGGCCAGGCGTGCAAACATGCGATTACCGGCTGGTCGGGTGCTTCAGCATAGTCTCCAGGCTGACGGAGCGCAGTGTCGCTTCCGCGATCTCGTCGATTTCCTGAAGCACACAATGCAGCGCCGCGCCGATGGCGGTGTCCTCACCCGGCTCTTTTGCGCGCCGGCCGGGTGCCGGCTCGAACAGGGCAACGATGTCCATCAGCGTGATGCGGCGGCGGTTACCGGTGAAGCGATAGCCACCCGAGGCCCCGCGCTCGGCCCGCACCAGGCCCGCGGTCGAGAGCGTACGCAGGACCTTGGCGAGGTGGTGCGTCGACACACCGAAGCGCTCCGCAAGATCGGCCGACGACAGGGTCTGTGCGGGATCGCGCGCCAGTTCAAGCGTGGCGTAGAGACCGAGCCGCGTCGCCGTCTGGAGCTTCACGACAGATCCATATCGAGTTGCAGCGACGGTCCGGCGACCATCCCCTGCGCGCGGAAGAAAGAGAGGATGAGATGATCCTTGCGATCGACCAGGGTGCGCACGCGCGTCACGCCTTCTGCCTTGAAGCGCGCCACCAGCGCCTCGAACAGCGCGCTGCCGGTGCCCTTCAGGCGGAGCTTGGGATCGATCTGGATGGCGAACACCCAGCCGGCCGGCGGCTGGCCAAACTCCCAGGCCCGGACTTCGCCCGCGATGAAGCCCGCGAAAGCCCCCTTGCCCGTCTCAGCCACGAGGAAATGCAGCCCTGGGGCCAGCCGTTCCCGCCAGTAATCCGGCTTGGAGGTCCCGGTCAGACGGGCATCCAGCGCCGAAATAGCTTGCAGATCCGAGATTTGGGCGGGGCGGACAGCGACCATGGATAGGGGCAGAATGACCTTGCGGCAGAGAAAGTAAATAGGTATTTCCGTACCGAATTACCTGAATTGGAAACGCCATGGCCGAGACCGCCATCATCGACTTCCGCACCCAGCCAAACCGCTACCGGCATTGGAAGCTCGCGCTGGAGAATGGCGTCGCCTATCTCACCATGGATGTGAGCGAGGATGGCGGGCTGAAGCCCGGCTACAAGCTGAAGCTCAATTCATACGATCTCGGTGTCGACATCGAACTGGCCGACGCCGTGCAGCGGCTGCGCTTCGAACATCCCGAGATCGGCGCGGTGGTAATCCGCTCACAGCGCGACCGCGTTTTCTGTTCGGGCGCCAACATCAACATGCTGGGTCTCAGCACGCACGACCACAAGGTGAACTTCTGCAAGTTCACCAACGAAACGCGGCTTGCAATCGAAGACGCCAGCCAGCATTCCGGCCAGACCTACATCTGCTCGATCAACGGCATCGCGGCGGGCGGTGGCTACGAACTTGCCCTGGCCTGCGAGCAGATCCTTCTGGCCGACGACGGGTCGAGTGCCGTGTCCCTGCCCGAGCTGCCGCTGCTCGCCGTGTTGCCTGGCACCGGTGGCCTGACGCGGCTCGTCGACAAGCGCCTGGTGCGGCGCGATCACGCCGATTTCTTCTGCACCACCGCCGAAGGCCTGCGCGGCAAGCGGGCGCAGGAATGGCGGCTGGTCGACCGGTTGATCCCGCCCAGCAGGCTCGCGGATGAGACCCGCAAGATCGCCGAGGCGACTGCGGCCAAATCGGCGCGCCCAAAAGACGCCAGGGGCATCACGCTGCCTCAGGTCGAGCGTACGATTGACGGCGACACGATCCGCTACGGCCATCTCATCGTCGAAATCGATCGCGAGGGCCGCTCGGCCAAGCTGCGGATCAACGGCCCGGCTGCGGCGCCGCCGGCCGACATCCATGCTGCCGGCGCTACCTTCTGGCCGCTGGCGCTGGCGCGCGATCTCGATGACGCGATGATGCATCTCCGCCTCAACGAGACCGAGATCGGTACCTGGGTGCTCACGAGCCAGGGCGATGCGGCGTTGGTCGGGGCCTACGACGAGCTGCTCGCCAAGCAGGCGTCGGACTGGCTGGTGCAGGAGATCGTGCTCTACTGGAAGCGCACGCTGAAGCGCCTCGACGTCAGCTCACGCAGCCTGATCGCGCTGGTCGAGCCGGGATCCTGCTTCACGGGCACCTTGCTTGAAATCGTGCTGGCTGCGGACCGCTCCTACATGCTGGACGGCACCGTGGAAGGATCGAACCTCCCGGCCGCAACGCTCGGCCTGACAGTGATGAACTTCGGCCCCTACCCCATGGGCAACGGCCTGACGCGACTAGCCACGCGCTTCCTGTCCGATCCCAAGCACGTCGACGGATTGAAGGAAGAAATCGGCGCAGCGCTCGACGCCGAGGCCGCCGACAAGGCGGGCCTCGTCACCTTCACGCCCGACGATATCGACTGGGAAGATGAGGTTCGCCTCGCTGTCGAAGAGCGCGCCGGCTTTTCGCCGGATGGCTTGATCGGCATGGAAGCCAACTTGCGCTTCGCTGGGCCAGAAACGATGGAGACCAAGATCTTCGCGCGGCTGTCGGCCTGGCAGAACTGGATTTTCCAGCGGCCCAACGCCACCGGACCCGAGGGTGCGCTGAAACTCTACGGCACGGGCAAGCAATCCAAGTACGACCGCAAGCGGGCATAGGAGGCACCAATGGCCATCGACTACAGCCAGCTCATTCCCAACAACGTCGATCTCTCGAGCGACCGCCGTTTGCAGCGCGCACTGGAGAACTGGCAGCCGCGCTTCCTCGACTGGTGGAAGGACATGGGCCCCGATGGCACCTCGGCCTACGAGGTCTATCTGCGCACCGCCATCTCCACCGATTCGAACGGCTGGGCGAACTTCGGTTTCGTGAAGATGCCGGAGTATCGCTGGGGCATCTTCCTGGCCGACCGCGATCCCGAGCGGCAGATCGCCTACGGCGACAACAAGGGAAAATCCGTGTGGCAGGACGTGCCAGGCGAACTGCGCTCGACCTTGCGCCGCCTGATCGTGACGCAGGGCGACACCGAGCCTGCGTCGGTCGAGCAGCAGCGGTTGCTCGGCAAGACCGCACCGTCGCTCTACGACCTCCGCAACCTCTTCCAGATCAACGTCGAGGAAGGCCGCCACCTCTGGGCGATGGTCTACCTGCTGCACGCCTACTTCGGCCGCGACGGCCGCGAGGAGGCCGAGGAGATGCTGGTGCGGCACTCGGGCGATCCCGACAAGCCGCGCATCCTGGGCGCCTTCAACGAGGCGACGCCGGACTGGCTGTCGTTCTTCATGTTCACCTACTTCACCGATCGCGACGGCAAGTACCAGCTCGCCTCGCTGGCCGAATCAGGTTTCGACCCGCTGGCGCGGTCCTGCCGGTTCATGCTGACAGAAGAGGCGCACCACATGTTCGTGGGTGAGACCGGCATCACCCGTATCCTCCAACGCACCTGCGAGTTGATGAAGGAGCACAAAACGGACGATGTGCGCAGCCTGGGCGCGATCGATCTCGCGACCATGCAGAAGTACCTCAACTTCCATTTCTCGGTATCGCTCGACCTGTTCGGCCAGGAAGCGTCGACCAACGCCGCCAACTATTACACGATGGGCGTGAAGGGGCGTTTCCTCGAGACGCGCATCGACGACGACCATCTGCTCACGAACGCGACCTACGAAATCGACACGGCCGAAGATGGGCGCATCGTGAAGAAGACGGTGCCCGCCCTCGCCGCACTGAACGAGCGGCTGCGCCAGGACTATATCGAGGACTGCGCCAAGGGCGTGCTGCGCTGGAACAAGGCGATCGAGCGGGCGGGCTTCAATTTCGAGATGAAGCTGCCGCACCGCGCCTTCAACCGCCGCATCGGCGCCTTTGCCGGCATGCGCATCTCGCCCGACGGCAAGGTGCTCTCCGAGGCCGACTGGAAGGCCAACGAGGGAAAGTGGTTGCCGACCGACGAGGACCGCGCCTACGTCACGTCGCTGATGGGACCAGCGATCACGCAGCCGGGCAAGTTCGCGCACTGGATCGCGCCGCCGGCGCGCGGCATCAACAACCAGCCCGGCGATTTCGAGTACGTCCGCTTCAACTGAAGGTCATTTCTCCAAATAGCTGGCGGCCGCGGCCACGTCAGGGAAAGTGATGTCGTCGCCGCCACCGGGTACGACGGTCAGGCCGCGCTCGATGTCGCGCTTCACCCGGTCGCGAAGATTGCCGATGGCAAAGCCGATGCCGCGCGCCTGCAACGCTTCATGGACCTCGGACAGCGTCTCGCAGCCCATCAGGTCGACATCGACGATGGCGCCGCCGTCCAGCACCACGCCCGTCACCGGCGCCGAGGCGGGCGCCGCAGCGATCAACGCCTCGATGCGGTCGCGGAACTGGTTGCAGTTGGCGAAGAACAGAGGTGCCGCGAAGCGGTAGACCAGCAACCCTGGCACCGGCACCGCATCGGCGCGATAGCCGGTGTCGTGCCAGCGGCCGTCCGGCGTACGACCGAGCACGGCACCAACGGGAAAGGCCAGCGCCCGCAGAAGCAACACCAGCGCGAAGACCACGCCGACCAGGATGCCTTCCATCACGCCCAGCGTCACCACGCCCGCCAGCGTCACCACCGCACCGGCCAGGCTGATGCCGCGGAAGCGCCATAGCCGGCCGAACTCGGCGAAGTCGCAAAGGCCCCAGGCCGAAGCGATCAGGATGCCGCCGAGTGCAGCCTGCGGCAGGTAGAACAGCAGCCCTGCCAGCCACAGCGTAACCCCGGCCACGACCGCCGCCGCAACGACGCACGTGACTTGCGTCCGCCCGCCCGCCGCCTCGGCCACGGCCGTGCGCGTGTCGCTGGCGCTTATCGGCAGGCCCTGGTTGAGCCCCGAGACGAGGTTGGCCATGCCGATCCCCAGAAGCTCCTGATTGCCGTCGATGCGGTAGCGGTTGCGCGCCGCGAAGCCGCGCGCCGTGACCATCGTGTCGGAGAAGGACAGTAGCGCCGCCACCAGCGCTACCGGCAGGAGATCCTCGAAGTCGTCCAGCGTCAGCACAGGCAGCGAGAGCGCGGGCAGCCCGGCTGGAATCTTTCCGACCACCGCCACACCTTGCTTGTCGAGCCCGAGCCAGACGACGGCCAGCACTGAGACGACCAGCGCCAGCACCGCACCCGGCACTCGCGGCACGAAGCGGCGGCACAGCAATATGACGGCAAAGCTCGCGCCCCCGATCACCAAGGTCACGAAGTTAGTGTCGCCCAGCCGTGCCGCCAGGCTCGCGAACTGCTCGAGCGTCGTCTCACCCTCGGATTTCAAGCCGAGCACCTTGGGCAGTTGCGCGCCGATGATTACCAGCGCCAACCCATGCATGAATCCCACGATCACCGGCTTCGACAGAAAATCGGCGACGAAGCCCAGCCGCAGAACGCCCGCCAGCAGGCAGAGCACGCCCGTCATTACGCCGAGCCCCGCCGCCAGCAGCGCCATCCGCCCCGGATCGCCCAGCGCCAGCGGCGCCACCGCGACGGCCACGATCGCCGCCATCGCCGTGTCGGGCCCGACCACGAGCTGGCGCGAGCTGCCGAACAGCGCATAGGCCAGCAGTGGCAGCATGCTGCCGTACAGACCCGCCAGCGGCAGTCCTGCCAGTTCGCCGTAGGCAAGCCCCACCGGCACCATTACGGCACCGAGGGTCAGCCCGGCCGCGAAATCGTGCGGCAGCGAGGCGAGCTTGTAGTCACGGAGCGACGCGAGCCCCGGCAACCAGCGCGTGATGGTCATGAAATCCTCCCCCCGGCCCGAGCATAGGCCATCCGCCCGTGGCTTTGTCATCTCTGCTGTCGGTGTCATAACTCGTCGATGGTCCTCGACGCATCGGTTCTGCTGTTCGTCAGCATCCTGGTCAGGCTGGCCGCATCGGGCATCGCGCTGCTCGCCTGGTACATCCATCGCCATGTCGTCTGTCTGCTCGGCTGGTCGGTGGCGATGTTCCTGAGCGCGCTCGCAATGACGGTCAGCTCCTACCGCGGCGAAGGCAACGACCTGCCGGTGACGCTGCTCGCCAATCTCCTGTTCCTCGCTGGCTACACGCTGATGTGGGCCAGCCTGCGCCGCTTCAACGACGACAGCCTGTCGCTGCGCCGCCAGGTGCTTTCCGTGCTGGCCGTGGGCGCCGCCTTCGCACTGTTGTTCCTGCTAGCGAATTACCTCGGCTGGCCGCAGCGGGCGCAATCGGCACTGTTCGCGCTCTTCATCGCCGGCCTCACCCTCGCGGCAGCGTGGGAGACCTGGCGCGGCTTCCGCCACGACGGGCTGCGCAGCCGCCACATCGCCGCCGGGGCATTGGCCTGCATCGCCGCCACGCGGCTGATCCGGATCGGGCTGATCGTTGTGCAGTCCCTGGGCGTCGTCCCGCCGGCGACCGCCGCGCAGGTACAGAGCTACACACTCTACGCCAACGTGCTCTTCCTGCTGGTGGCGACCGCCGGCCTGGTCCTGATGGCGCAGGAGCGGGTCGATCGCGGCGCCGAGCCCCGGCACTCGTAGATTTCCGGACAAAGAAAAGCCCGCCCCGGCGAAACCGGGACGGGCCTTGAAATTCCTGGAGCTGGAAGAGCCTAGGCCTTCAGGTTCACGGCGGCATCCTTGCCGCGGTCCTGCTGGACTTCGTAGGTGATCTTCTGGCCTTCATTGAGCCCGTTCAGGCCCGCGCGCTCGACGGCGCTGATGTGGACGAACACGTCCTTGCCGCCGCCATCGGGCTGGATGAAGCCGAAACCCTTGGTGGCGTTGAACCACTTGACTGTGCCTGAAGCCATTTTCTGTATCCTGGTTAGTAAGAGAGCGTGAGCTAAGTGCGGCGACACGCGACGCGTGCCCCCGGTTATCTACGTATAGCGGGCCCTAACGGTTCCCAGGGCTCCCGTCAAACTGGCCCCCACCCGCCAATTACCTGCCTCCTGCGTCAAAAGCCTGCGCATAAGGCCCCAAATGGCGTCAATCCGGCCCGCCGGTAGCCGTCCGTAGGGGCCCCGGACCCGGTTTTCCCAGGCACCACGCGGCGCCCCTCCTCGCCCGCAGCCCTCAGGCCCCCCGGTAGCTCGCCGCAGTGAGGAACCCGTCGATCTGGGCATCGGTCATCGTCCTGCCGCGCGGATCGCAGCTCACGCCGTAGAGAATCCATTGATAGCCGGCGCCCTGCGACGGGCCGTAGCGGCGCATGCCGACGCAGGAATTGCCCGCCCCGGTCATGAAGGTCATGTAGTCGGCGCCGCCGCGATTACCCATGGGCGAGAACTCGTGGATCATGTTGCTGTCGTTCATCACGGACCGGATGTCCTTCTGCAGTGACGCGGTTTCCATCATGGACGCGCCCAGGCTGGTCGCCTCGGCCAGGAAGTAAAAGACTCCGGCGCCGTTCAGCCGACCGCTCGCCAGCCAGCGCCTGAAGGTGCCGCCAGCACTTCCGGTCGAGCTGTCTCCGCCAGCATAGTTCTGGGTGGCCTTGCACTGCATGCCGGGCGGGGTAGAGAGCCGCGACTGGGCGCAATCCACGTCGGACCACCGCAGCGTGTCCTGGGCACCTGCCGAACCAGCCCAGGCCAATGCAAAACCAGCGACTGCCAACGCACACATGAACCTGCTCGTCCTCATGAAAACCAGCCTTCCATTTTCCCAGGAGCGTCAACCGTCCCGCCGCGATTATGCGCAACCAGAGAGGGAACGCGCGCCTACTACTGCCCAAAATGGGCGATCGGTTTCGCGATCAAAAGCGGCGATCCGCGGGATCTCCAGCCTTCATTGTCGCGGACGTCTTCTATGTCGACAAGCTCGGCTTCACGCTCAACATGCGCCACGATGACGACGGGCGCGCTCCGGTTGCCGGCGGCAGCTGCGGCGATGGCTACGCGCTGCTGCTCACCGGTCAGAGGCCGGACAAAGTCGGCACCGGCGTCATCTATCTCGCGGCTGGTGGAGCAAGGCACGCATGTCCGGCGAGGCTCTCGGGCCGTGAGGGGCTCTACGACCATTCGCCACCTTTCTGGCGAGCCCGAATTGCAATAGAGGATGGCGGCGTGATCGCCAAACTCACCCTGCTGCACATCGTTCTGGCTGCCCTGGCCTGCGGCAGCCTCTACCTTGCCTGGCGCGAAGTGCGACGACGCTACATCTCGCAATGGCGTCTGCTGGTGCCTCCGACCCTCGGCCTCGGGGCAGCGCTGGGCCTTGCACTAATCCAGATCGTGCTCGCCCGGCAGCCGGGCTGGACGTTCCTGCTGGCCCTGGCGGTGGGTCTCCTCGCCGGCGGGCTGCGCGGCGGCCTGATGCGTGTCGAGCACGACCTCTACCGGCCGATGGTGGCGGTATCGGTTCGGGCGCGCTTCGTGCTGCTCTGGGTCGCCGTGGTGGTGGCCGCCGCGGTCGCGGTTGAAATCGTGGGCGCCCGCGCGGCGCCCGAGCTGATGGTCGTCCGCTACGTCGCGGCGCTGGCGGCCATGGCGGGCGCAGCGGCGATGCAAGGTCGCGCCATCGCGCTCGCGGTCCAGCTCAATCGGCATTATGCGGATATTCGAAAAGCGGGCGGCGCGCCCCCCGTGCCACCCCCCGCGCCGCCGCTGCGTCCGCCATCTTCCCGGGAGACGCCACCCTGGTAGGGACAAGCTCCCCTTGGGCGCCGGCTTGGGCTACAGGAGAGCACTGAAAAATCATTCCGGGTCCCGTCATGGCACTTCCTTCCGGCATCTCCTTCTCGTCCGACCACAAGGTCTCGCTGCCGGCGCGCTTCAACGTGGCGGTGCCGTTCATCGACCGGCATGTCGGCGAGGGGCGCGGCACAAAGGCGGCGATCCGGACGTCGTCGGAAGCGGTCACATATGCCGAGCTGGCGGAGCGCGTGAACCGCACCGGCAATGCGCTCTTCGACCTCGGGCTGAAGCCCCAAGATCGGCTGCTGATGGTGGTGAAGGATTGTCCGGCGTTCTTCTATCTGTTCTGGGGCGCCATAAAAGCCGGCATCGTGCCAGTGCCGCCCAACACGCTGCTGCGGGCGCCCGACTATGCCTACATGATCGAGGATTCAGGCTGCCGACTCGTGGTCTATTCGAGCGAATTTGCGGGCGAAATCGAGCCGGCATTGAAACAGGCTCCCGTCGATGCGCTCACCGTCGATGCGTTCCTGGCGAAGATGGCAGCGGCTTCCGACGAGCTGGAGCCGCGCATGGCCACTGCCGCCGACGACTGCTTCTGGCTCTACTCCTCCGGCTCGACCGGTCGGCCCAAGGGCGCGGTCCACGCCCAACGCGACATGGTGGTGACCAGCGAACTCTATGGCGTGCGCGTGCTGGGCGTCACCGAGGCCGACATCAGCTATTCCGCGGCCAAGCTGTTCTTCGCCTACGGACTCGGCAACGGCATGACATTCCCGCTGTGGACCGGCGGCACCGCAGTGCTCGACGACCGCCGGCCGACGCCGGACACGACCTTCGGCAACATCGAGCGCTTCAAGCCGACACTCTATTACGGCGTGCCGACACTCTATGCCGCGCAGCTCGCCGCCCTCGACGCCAGCCCGCGCGATCTTTCGTCGGTGCGGGCTTGCGTTTCCGCCGGCGAGGCGCTGCCGGCGGACATGTTCCGGCGCTGGCAGGAGAAGACCGGCACGGTGATCCTGGATGGCATCGGCTCGACCGAGGCGCTGCACATCTTCATCGGCAACCGCCTCGGCGACTATCGCGCCGGCACCAGCGGCCGACCAGTGCCGGGTTACGACTGCCGCATCCTCGACGAGAATGGGGACGCAGTTGACCAGGGCGAGAGCGGCCGCCTCTGGATCAAGGCCGAGTCGGCCGCCACCTCCTACTGGAACAAGCCGGAGAAGACGGCGGAGACGATGGTGAATGGCTGGCTCAACACCGGCGACACCTATCGCCAGGATGCCGACGGATACTTCATCTACGAGGGCCGCAGCGACGACATGCTGAAAGTGGGTGGCATATGGTGCTCCCCGGTAGAGATCGAGAACTGCCTGATCGGCCATCCCGCCGTGCTTGAGGCGGCCGTCGTGGGCCATGCCGACGAGCAGGCGCTGATCAAGCCCAAAGCGATCGTCGTGTTGAAGCAGGCGGGTTCCGGCGGCGCTGCCCTGACCGACGATCTGATGGCGCACTGCAAGAAGACCCTGGCACCCTATAAATATCCGCGCTGGGTCGAGTACGTTCCCGAACTCCCCAAGACCGCGACCGGCAAGATCCAGCGGTTCAAGCTCAGGTCGTAATGGATCGCGCGATCGATATTCGCCGTTTCGAAGCGGCCGATATCGAGGCCTGCTATGCGATCTCCCTGGCGACGGGTCTCGCCGGCAGCGACGCCTCGTACCTCTACGTCGATCCACAACTGATGGGGCACATCTACATCGCGCCCTATGCGCAGTTCGAGCCGAACCTGGTGCTGGTCGTCGAAGACGGCGACGGCGTCGCGGGGTTCGTGGCCGGCGCGACCGACACCGAGGCCTGGGAGCACAGGCTCGAGCGGGACTGGTGGCCGCCGCTGCGCTCTCGATATCCAGACCCTTCCGATGTGCCGCCGGAGATGCAGACCTCGGACCAGCGGCGGGCTTTCATGATCCACCATCCGGTATCGACGCCGGCTGAGGTCACGGCAAGATTTCCCGCGCATCTGCACATGAACCTCCTGCCACGCCTGCAGCGGCGCGGAATCGGATCGACGCTGCTCAATGCCTGGCGCCAGGCAGCTGATGGCCGGGGCGCGCGGTCAATGCATGTCGGCGTCAATCGCGCCAATGAACGCGCGATCCGGTTCTGGCGAGCACGTGGATTCGAGGCGCTCACCCTCGAAGCGCCCGCCTTGGGACGAACGCTCTGGATGGGGTGCGAAGGGCAATAAGCCGTTGTTGCAGGCGAGGTTTTCGGCTTCTATAGCGCCAAGGGAAACAGGGAGTTTTCGGCCCATGAAAAGCAAATTGTTTGGACCCGCAGCAATAGCGGCGCTCGCCACCATGGGGATGGGCAGCCTGCCCGCCATGGCACAAAGCCCGATCAAGGTCGGCTTCGTCAGCACCTTCTCCGGCCCGCAGGCCGCGATCGGCGAGGACATGCGCCGCTCGGTCGAACTCGCCAAGGAGCATCTCGGCGGCAAGATGGGCGGCAAGCCGTTCGAGATCATCTACGAGGACGACACCTTCAAGCCCGACGTCGGCAAGGCGCGCTCCGAGAAGCTCGTGCTGCAGGACAAGGTGAACTTTATCGCGGGCTACATCTGGTCGAACGTGCTTCTGGCCTCCCTCAAGACCGTGACCGACGAGGGCGACACCATCCTGATCTCCGCCAACGCCGGCCCGTCGCAGATCGCGGGCGAGCTCTGCAACAAGAACTTCTTCTCGACCTCTTGGAATAACGACCAGACGCCGATGGCGATGGGCGAATACCTCAACGCCAAGGGCGTCAAGAGCCTCTACCTGGTGGGTCCCAACTACGCCGCCGGCAAGGATATGCTGGCCGGCGTCAAGCGCACCTACAAGGGCACGATCGTGAACGAGGACTTCACCAAGTGGCCCGACCAGATCGACTTCTCGGCCGAACTCGCCAAGATCGCCGCTGCCAAGCCCGACGGTATTTTCATCTTCTATCCCGGCGCGCACGGCGTTCAGTTCGTGAAGCAATGGGCGCAGGCCGGCCTCAACAAGACCGTGCCGCTCTACCAGGTGTTCTCGATCGACGCGATCACGCTGCCGCAGCAGGGTGATCTCGCGCTCGGCACCTTGGGCGCCCAGGAATGGGTGAACGACCTGCCGAACGAGCAGAACAAGCGCTACGTCGCCGACTTCAAGAAGAAGTACAACGTGTACCCGTCCTACTACGGCGCACAGAGCTACGATGCGATCATGCTGATGGCCTCTGCGGCCGATGCACTGAAGGGCGACCTCTCGGACAAGAACAAGGTCCGCGCCGAGCTCAAGAAGGCCAACTTCAAGTCGCTGCGTGGCGACTTCAAGTTCAACACCAATCAATTCCCGATCCAGAATTTCTATATCCAGGAAGCGGTCAAGGATGCGGGCGGCATGATGACGGTGAAGACCATCGCCACGGCGGTGAAGGACGCCAAGGATCCGTACTACGAAAAGTGTCCGATGAAGTGAGGCCGGCGGGGCCAGTCAACGACGGGAGCGCGGCAACGCGCTCCCGTTTCGTTTGCGGGGAGTGATGGACTATCTGTTGATCCAGATGCTGAACGGCGTGCAGCTCGGCCTGCTGATGTTCCTGCTCGCCGCCGGCCTCACGCTCACCTTCGGCATCATGGACCTCGTGAACCTGGCGCACGGGTCGCTCTACATGATGGGCGCCTATCTCGCCTGGACCCTGATCGGGCTCACCGACTCCTTCGTCCTCGGCGCGCTGCTGGCGCTGCCCGCCACGTTCTTGCTCGGTGTCGCGGTCGAGGCCGTGGTGATGCGGCGGCTCTATGCCCGCGACCATCTCGACCAGGTGCTGGCGACCTTCGGCCTGATCCTGTTCTTCAATGAACTGGTGCGCGCCGTCTGGGGGCCGGCCGGCAAGAGCATCGCGGTGCCGGCGTTCCTCGCCCACACCGTGGAGATCCTGCCCGGCGTGCTCTACCCCGCCTACCGCTTCGCGATCATCGTAGTCGGGGCCCTGGTGGCCCTCCTCCTCGCCTGGCTGGTGGCGCGCACGCGGCTTGGCATGCTCATCCGCGCCGGCGCCTCCAACCGGCGCATGATCGGCGCGCTGGGCGTCAACATCGAGCTGCTGTTCAGCCTGGTGTTTGGCCTCGGCGCCGTCTTCGCCGGACTCGCCGGCCTGATGGCGGCGCCCATCAGCTCGGTTAAGATCGGCATGGGCGACGACATCCTGATCCTAGCCTTCGTCATCATCGTCATCGGCGGCATCGGCTCGATCAAGGGCGCGTTCGTGGCCGCCATGGTGGTGGGGCAGATCGACATCGTCGGCCGCGCCTTCCTGCCTGATTTCCTGAAGACCTTCATGAGTTCCGCCGCGGCCTCAAGTGCAGCGCCCGCGATCTCGCAGGTGCTGGTCTATGTGCTGATGGCCGGTGTCCTGGTATGGCGTCCGACCGGACTCTTCGGGCAAAGGACATGATCGCCGCGCTCCGCACACCGCGCGGCCTGATCACGGTCGTGCTCCTGTTGGTGCTGGCGGTGCTGCCGCTGCTGACGCAGGCCTTCGACCAGCGCTATCTGCTGTCAATCGGCACACGCATCGTCATCTGGTCGATCGCGGCCGTCAGCCTCAACATGATCCTGGGCTATGGCGGGCTGGTGAGCTTCGGCCATGCCGTGTTCTTCGGCATCGGCGGTTATGCCGTCGGCATCCTGTCGGCCAATGGCCTGCAGAGTGGCTGGCTGCAATGGCCCGTCGCCATCGCCGCCTCGGTGCTGTGGGCGGCACTGGTGGGCGCGTTGTCCCTCCGGACCCGCGGCCTCTACTTCATCATGATCACGCTCGCGTTTGCCCAGCTCGTCTTCTACGTGAGCGCAGGACTGGAGGCCTATGGTGCCGACGACGGGCTCAACATCAGCCGCAGCCGCTTCCCCGGCCTGATCGATTTGCGCGACAAGGCCTCGTTCTACTGGCTCTGCTTCGTGCTCCTGCTCGGCACTCTGTGGTTCTGCAGCCGCTTCGCCAACTCGCGCTTCGGCTTCGTGCTGCGCGGGGCGAAGTCGAACGACCAGCGCATGATGGCTCTGGGCTTCCCGGTGTTCCGTTACCGTCTCGCCGCCTTCATCCTCTCCGGCGCTTTCGGCGGCCTGGCCGGCATCCTGCTCGCCAATGAGGGCGCCTATGTCTCGCCTGCCATGATGTCGTGGGTGAAGTCGGGTGACCTCATCGTCATCGTGGTGCTGGGTGGCATGGGCACGCTGTTCGGCCCGCTCTACGGCACCATCGCCTTCTTCGTGCTGGAGGAGTCGCTGAAGCCGTTGCTCGATCTCGGCCGCAAGGGCTGGGGCGAATATTGGCAGATCGTGTTCGGCCCGATGCTCATCTTGATCGCGCTCTATGCGAAGGGCGGCATCGATTCATTGCTGGGACGCCGCCATGGCTGAACCGCTCCTTCGCACGGCCCTCTTGGAAACCAGGGGGCTGGTCAAGCGCTTCGGCGGGCTGGTCGCCACCGACGCGGTCTCGATCGACGTCCGGCCGGGCGAGATCCATGCCCTGATCGGCCCCAACGGTGCCGGCAAGACAACGCTGGTCAGCCAGCTTACCGGCAGCCTGGCGCCCGATGCCGGCACCATCCACTTCGCCGGCCGCGACGTGACGCGCCTGCCAACCCATGCCCGCGTCCGCCTGGGTCTGGCGCGTTCGTTCCAGATCACGTCGGTGCTGCGCGAGTTCACCGCGCTGGAGAATGTGGCTTTGGCGGTCCAGGCGCACGCCGGCCACTCGTTCCGGTTCCTGGCCGATGCACGTCGCGACGAACGCCTGCGCGGCCCCGCCCGGCTTGGCCTCGAAGCGGTGGGGCTGGGCGCGCGCGCCGATACGCTGGCCGCCGCCCTCAGCCACGGCGAGCAGCGCCAGCTCGAGATTGCGATGGCCCTGGCGGGCGATCCAAAACTGCTGCTGCTCGACGAACCGATGGCCGGCATGGGGGCTGAGGAGTCGCAGCACATGATCGGCTTCCTGCGCGCGCTCAAGTCCAAGCGCGCCATACTCCTGATCGAGCACGACATGGATGCCGTATTCCAGCTCGCCGACCGCATCACCGTGCTGGTCTATGGCCGCGCCATTGCCAGCGGCACGCCCGACGCGATCCGCGCCAACGCCGAGGTCCGCCAGGCCTATCTCGGCGAGGAGGTCGCCTGATGCTGCGCGTCCGCGACCTCGAAGCCTTCTATGGCGCCAGTCAGGCCCTGTTCGGCATGGAGCTGAGCGTCGATGCCGGCGAGGTCGTGACCTTGATGGGCCGCAACGGCATGGGCAAGACCACGACCGTTCACGCGGTCATGGGTCTGGTCGAAACGCGCCGCGGCGTCGTGGAGTTCGACGGTGTCAGGGTCGACGACATGGCCTCGTTCCGCATCGCGCGCCTCGGCCTCGGCCTGGTACCCGAGGGACGGCAGATCTTCCCCAACCTCACGGTGCGCGAGAATCTTCTTGCCGCCGCCGCCAATCGCAGCGCCCGGGCCAATCCCTGGACGATCGAACGCGCCTTCGAGTTCTTCCCGCGCCTGGCCGAACGCCAGCGCAACATGGGCAACCAGCTCTCCGGCGGCGAGCAGCAGATGCTGGCGGTCGGCCGCGCCCTGATGACCAATCCCAAGCTGCTGATCCTCGACGAGGCGACCGAGGGGCTGGCGCCGCTGATCCGCCAGGAGATCTGGTCCTGTCTCGGACGGCTGAAACGCGAGGGCCAGGCGATCCTGGTGATCGACAAGAATGTGGGCGCGCTCATCGGCTTGGCCGACCGTCACCACATCGTCGAGAAAGGCCGCGTCGTCTGGACCGGTTCATCCACGGCCCTGGCCGGGGACAAGGAATTGCAGCACAGGTATCTTGGCGTCTGATCCTGCGGAGTTTCCGATGCGTCTGTCTGCCCTCGTTGCCCTGCTTGCCCTTGCCGCCATCGCGGCCCCCAACGTCGCGCGGGCTCAGGGCGGCAGCGTCAACGTCTACAACTGGTCCGACTACATCGCCGAGGACCAGCTCAAGATCTTCGAGAAGGACACCGGCACCAGGGTCAACTACACGACCTACGATTCCAATGAGATCCTCGACGCCAAACTCAGGACCGGCAGATCGGGCTACGACGTCGTGGTGCCCACGGCCTCGCCCTTCTTCGTGCGCCAGCTCGCGGCCAACCTCTACCTGCCCCTCGACCGGACGAAGCTGAAGAACTGGAACAATCTGGATCCGGAGATCCTGGCGGCGCTGGCCAAGTACGATTCCGGCAACACCCATGGCATCCCCTGGATGTGGGGCACGACGGGCATCGGCTACAACGTGGACGAGATCAAGAAGCGCATGCCCGACGCGCCGGTCGATTCTCTGCGCATGATCTTCGATCCGGCGGTGGTGTCCAAGTTCAAGGATTGCGGCGTCATGGTGCTCGACAGCGCCACCGACGTGCTGCCGGCGGCGCTCAAGTATCTCGGCCTCGATCCCGACTCCAAGAAGCCGGACGATCTCGCCAGGGCCGCCGACGTGGTGAAGGCGGTACGGCCCTTCATCCGCAAGTTCCATTCGTCGGAGTACCTCAATGCGTTGGCCGGCGGGAATATCTGCCTCGCCTTCGGTTTCTCCGGCGACATCTTCCAGGCGCGCGATCGTGCCGCCAAGGCCAAGGACAAGCGCGACATTGCTTACGCCATTCCGAAGGAGGGCTCGCTGCTCTGGATCGACGTGGCGGCGATTCCGAAGGACGCGCCGAACCCGGCCAATGCGCTCCGCTTCCTCGACTTCCTGCTCGAGCCCAAGGTCGCCGCCGCCTCGAGCGAACTCACCGGCTATGCCAACGGCAACAAGGCGGCGTTCGCGCTGCTGCCCAAAGACATCTCCGGCAATCCGCTGATCTATCCGCCTCTAGACGTGCGTGCCAAGTTCTACACCATCACCGCCGGGACGCCCGAGCAGACGCGCGAGCGCACGCGGCTGTGGACCACCGTGAAGACGGGCCGGTGAGCGACCCCATCATCAGGATAGAAGGCCTGACCAAGCGCTTCGGCGCCGTCGCTGCCGTCGACAAGGTCGATCTGGACGTCGCGCGCGGCGAGCTGTTCGCGCTGCTGGGCGGATCGGGTTGCGGCAAGACCACGCTGCTGCGGCTGCTGGCCGGCTTCGAGACTCCCGATTCGGGCCGCCTGCTGATCGACGGCCACGACATGACCGGCGTGCCGCCGCATCTGCGGCCGATCAACATGATGTTTCAGTCCTATGCCCTCTTCCCGCACATGAACGTGGCGGAGAACGTGGGCTATGGCCTCCGCCGCGAGGGCGTCGCCAAGGTCGAGGCTGCGACCCGGGTCGCCGAGGTCCTGGACCAGGTCAAGCTTTCCGACTTCGCCACGCGCCGGCCGGCGCAGCTCTCGGGCGGCCAGCGCCAGCGCGTGGCGCTGGCGCGCGCGCTGGTCAAGCGGCCAAAACTGCTGCTGCTCGACGAGCCGCTGGCGGCGCTCGACCGCAAGCTGCGCGAGGGCACGCGATTCGAGCTGGTGCGCCTGCAGGAACAGCTTGGCCTCACCTTCGTGATGGTGACCCACGACCAGGAAGAGGCGATGTCGATGGCCTCCAGGCTGGCCGTCATGCAGGCCGGCCGTGTCGTCCAGATCGGCACGCCGCACGAGGTCTACGAACGGCCGGCCTCGCGCTTCGTTGCCGACTTCATCGGCATCGCCAACATCCTCAAGATCGAGGGCGGCTGGCTAGCATTGCGGCCGGAAAAGATCACTCTGTCGACCGAGCGCCCCGGCCTCGCAAATGTGATCGCCGGCAAGATCGTGGACATCGCCTACGAGGGAGACCGCTCGCTTTACAGAATCGCCACCGACGGCACCGTGATGATCGTGTCGACCGCGCCCAACCTCTCGCATCGTCGGGGCGATCTTGTCTGGCTCGGCTGGGCCGCCGACGCCGGCCATCGGCTCGACGGCTAGCGCCATGCGCTTCGTCATCGCGCTTCCCTTCGTGTGGCTCGGGATCTTCTTCCTGCTGCCCTTCGCGCTGGTGCTGGCGATCGCGCTCGGCACCAATTCGCCCGACTCGGTGCCGCCGGTCGAACTCGGCGCAAGCCTGAAAAATTTCGCGCTGCTGTTCACCGATGATCTCTACGTCTCGGCGTGGTTCACCTCACTGCGCATCGCCGCCATCTCGACACTGGGCGCGCTCCTCCTGGGCTACCCCATGGCCTATGCCATCGCCTGCGCCGCGCCCGAGCGCCGGCCGCTGCTGTTGATGCTGGTGGTGCTGCCGTTCTGGACCTCGTTCCTGATCCGGGTCTACGCCTGGATGGGTTTGCTGGACGAGAACGGATTGCTGAACCAGTTCCTGCGCTGGAGCGGCATCGCCGCCGATCCCGGCACGATCCTGGGCACGGAATGGGCGATCCTTCTCGGCATCGTCTACGCCTACCTTCCCTTCATGGTGCTGCCGCTCTACGCCACCCTGGAGAAGCTCGACGCCGGCCTGCTCGAGGCCGCGGCCGATCTCGGCGCCACGCCATTCAAGGCCTTCCTCACCATCACCCTGCCGCTGTCGGCGCCGGGCATTGTTGCCGGCTGCCTGCTGGTGTTCATCCCCTCGGTCGGCGAATTCGTGATCCCCGACCTGCTGGGCGGCACCCGGACGCTGATGATCGGCAAGGTCCTGTGGGACGAATTTTTCACCAATGCCGATTGGCCGCTCGCCTCCGCCGTGGCGATCTCACTGCTGGTGCTGCTGGTGGGCCCGATCATGCTGTTCCAACGCCATCAGGCGCGCAGCCTGGAACGCCACTGATGCCGGGCCTGTCATGATCGGCCGCGCACGCTTCGCCTTCGCGGTGCTGGGCTTCGGCTACGCCTTCCTCTACCTGCCGCTCGCGTTGGTGATGATCTATTCCTTCAACGAGTCGCGCCTGGTCACGGTGTGGGGTGGCTTCTCCACGAAGTGGTGGAGCACGCTGCTGGCCAACGAGGCGATGCTGCAGGCGGCCTGGCTGTCGCTCCGCATCGCTTTCGTGAGCGCCACGGGGGCGACCCTCATCGGCCTGGCTGCCGGCTATGCCCTGGCGCGCGCGGCATCGTTCCGTGGCCGCAGCCTGTTTGGCGGGATGGTGATCGCGCCCATGGTCATGCCCGAGGTGGTGATGGGCATCTCCATGCTGCTGCTGTTCGTCGGCGCCGAGCGGCTATTCGGCGGGCCGGGACGCGGCTTTCTCACGATCGCCATCGCCCACACCACCTTCTCGATCGCCTTCGTCGCCATCGTGGTGCAAGCGCGGCTCGCCGACTTCGACCGCTCGCTCGAGGAGGCGGCGATGGACCTCGGTGCCACGCCCTGGGTCACCTTCCTGACGGTGACCCTGCCGCTGATCGCCCCAGCGGTCGGCTCGGGCTGGCTATTGGCCTTCACGCTTTCGCTCGACGACCTGATCATGACCCAGTTCGTGTCCGGGGCGCAGTCGCAGACCCTGCCGATGCGCGTCTATTCCAGCGTGCGGCTGGGCGTCGACCCGCAGATCAACGTACTCGCCACCATCATCGTGATCGTGGCGGCCTGTGCACTTATCTTTTCCGGGTGGCTGACGAGGCGGACGGTTTGAGCTAAGAATCCTCAACTCGGGAGGAAAAAATGCCGAAATCCGGAACCATCAAGGCGTCACGGCGTAACGTGCTGAAGGGGGTCGGAATGGCCGCTGTCGGTGCTTCACTATCGCCCGCGGGAGCGGCCCTGGCCCAGGGGACGGCGCCCGCCGCCCCGAAAGGGCCGAAGCTTCTCGAGATGGACGGCAAGGCCAAGCTCGCGGTTCTGGGCGACAAGCCGCTGGTCGCCGAAACTCAAGCCGAATTGATGGACGACGACGTCACGCCCATCGACAAGTTCTTCATCCGCAACAACGGTCTGGTGCCCGACGCGCCGGCCGACGCCAAGGCGTGGAAGATCAAGATCGACGGCGAGGTCGAGAAGCCCATGGACATTACGCTGGGCGATCTCATGAGCCGCTTTCCCAACGTCTCCTACAAGATGATGCTGGAGTGCGGCGGCAACGGCCGTGCCTTCTTCTCGCCCGAGGCCCGCGGCAACCAGTGGACCAACGGTGGCGCCGGCTGCGCCGAATGGACCGGCGTGCGGCTGGCCGACGTGCTCAAAGCCGCCGGCGTGAAGCCGAGCGCGGTCTACACAGGCCAGTATGGTGCCGACCCGCACCTCAGCGGCGATGCCACCAAGCCCTCGATCTCGCGCGGCGTGCCAATCGCCAAGGCGATGGAGCCGCACACGCTGATCGTCTTCAAGATGAACGGCAAGGACCTGCCGCTGATCCACGGCGGACCTGTACGGCTGGTCGTGCCGGGCTGGGCTGGCTCGAGCTCGACCAAGTGGCTGACCCGCATCTGGGTGCGCGACAAGATACACGACGGCCCCGGCATGGGCGGCTTCTCCTACCGCCTCGCCAGGACGCCGATCGTGCCCGGCAGCAAGGGCGACGAGAAGGATACTGTGATCCTTGAGGCGATGCCGGTGCGCGCGGTCATCAGCTTCCCCGCAGATGGCGCCAAGCTCTCGTCCAAGAAACTCGACCTGCGCGGCCATGCCTGGGCTGGCGAGAACGAGGTCAAGACCGTCGACATCTCGACCGACTACGGCGTCACCTGGAAGCCGGCCAAGGTCGATGCGCCGCCCAATAAATATGCCTGGCAGCGCTTCACTGCGTCGGTGGACCTGCCGTCGGCTGGCTACTACGAGGTCTGGGCCAAGGCCACCGATGCCAAGGGCGTCACCCAGCCCTTCGTCGCCGGCAACTGGAACCCGCAGGGCTACGGCGGCAACCCGATCAACCGCATCCGGGTGCTCGTCGCTTCTTGACCCAGCTCAACATCACGCACGTCGTCGTCATTTCCCTGACGGCGGTGTTCCTTCTGGTCGCCCTGGATCGGGCCGGCGGACTGCGGGGCCCTCAGCCAACCTACACGCCGCCGGCCGCGCCGACGGCCCCGGTCGCGCAAGTCGATCCCGACAAGGGCAAGCCGCCACCGCACAACGACACCGTCGAGGATATGCCCGACGGCAAGGGCCGCGAGGTTACTTTCTACGCCTGCACGGCCTGCCATGGCGTAGCGCTGATCAAGGCGCAGGGCCTGACGCGCGACCTCTGGGACTCGACCTTCGACCTGATGCTCGAGAGGCACAAGATGGCACCGGTGAAGCCCGAGGAGCGCGCCGAGATCCTCGACTACCTCGCCGAGCAGTTCCCGCCGCGCCGGCGCGGTCGCGGCGGCGACAACCCGTTCCTCAAGTAGCCGCCGCCTTCGCCCACTTCTCCGACCAGGCATGCAGCGGCAGGAACAGCCGCAGCAGCTCCTTGCCCAGCGCCGTCAGGCGATAGCCCGACTCGGCGTCGAGTTCGACCAGCTTCGCCTCGCGCAATTCGGCCAGCCGGCCGTTGACGATGGTGGGGCTGGCGCCGATCAGATCCTGCAGTTCGCGGAAGCGTTTCGGCTCCTCGCGCAACTCCCAGACGATGCGCAACACCCACCGCCTGCCCAGCAGATCGAGCAGCACCATGATCGGCCGGCCCGTCCGGGAGCCGCGGACTCGCTTCACCATCTATTACACTCCGTTACTACATTTTATGTAGCGTGTCGCATTTTGAATCACTACATAAATTGTAGCACAAACCTGGAGACCGACCATGCCCCGCATTGCCTCTGCCGAAGCTCCTTACCCGCCACAAATCGCGGCCGAACTCGCGCGCATCATGCCGAAGGGGGTCGAGCCGCTGGTGCTGTTCCGCACCCTGGCGAGGAACCCGCGCGTGTTCGAAAAGATGTTCGCCGGCGGCCTGCTCGACAAGGGAGCACTCAGCCTGCGCCAGCGCGAGATCGTGATCGACCGCACGACGGCGCGGCTCGGCTGCGAATACGAATGGGGGGTCCACATCGCCTTCTTCGCCACGAAAGCCGGCCTCGATCCGGAGCAGGTGGCGGCGACCGTGACGGGACCGGCCGATGCCGCCTGCTGGACCGCCGACGAGCAGGCCCTGCTTTCCGCCGCCGACGACCTGGTCGATCGCCACACGATCACGGACTCAACCTGGTCAGCGCTCGCGATGCACTTCGACGAGGCCCGGATCCTCGAGGTGATCGCCCTGGTGGGCTACTACCACACCATCAGCTTCCTCTGCCGCGGGCTGGAGCTGCCATTCGAAAGCTACGGCGCGCGATTCCCGGCAAGCCGCCGGGTCGGCTAGGTCCGGGTTCCCTTTCCAGCCGTTCCATGGTCCGATCCCGGCGCATGGCCGACATCGACTTCAAGGAAGTCCGCGCCGCCTACCGGACCTGGGGTAAGGGTCCGGTCGCTCGTGCTCATCGAACCGATCCTGAGCAACCTGCTGCGCGAAGCCGGCTGATCTAGCGCTTCAGGACCCGGTCGATCCAGAGGATCAACAACCCAAACGCCAGTCCCCAGAAGGCCGAGCCGATGCCGAGCAGGCTGACACCCGAGATCGTGACGGCGAGCGTGCCGGCCGCCGCCAGACGGTCCTGGTCGCCCGACAGTGCCGAGCCCAGCGCCCCTGCCGTCGAGCCGAGCAGTGCCGTGCCCGCGACGGTCGCCAGCAGCGCCGGCGGCAGGGCCGCGAACAGACCGACCACCGAGGCGCCGAACAGCGCGAACAGCGCCCAGAACGCGGCATAGAACGGCCCGGCCATCCAGCGTTTGGCCGGATCGGGATGCGCGTCGGGCCCGGTGCAGATGGCTGCCGAGATCGCCGCCAGGTTCGACGTGTGCGAGCCGAGAAAGGCAGTGCCGAGCGACGCCGCGCCCGTGACCGCGAGCACAGGGGAGGCCGGCGGCTGGTAACCCGAGGCGCGCAACACGGCAAAGCCCGGCAGGTTCTGCGACGCCATGGTCACGAGATAGAGCGGCACGCCCAGGCCGACGAGCGTCGCCACGTCCCACGCCGGCATGGTGAACTCGAGCGTCGTCAGCCCGAGCGCCGGCAGCGGCTTCACCAGCCCCAGCGACCAGGCGAGCAGCGCGCCCGCAACGAGGACGACCAGCGAGGCGAGCGTCGGCAGGAAGGCGCGCGCCACCAGGAACAACAGCAGCAGCGGCAGCACCAGCAGCGGCGCGGTCGGCACGTGCTCGAACATCGCCATCACCAGTCGTAGCAGGATGCCGGCCAGCATGGCCGCCGCGATGCTGGCCGGGATCTTCTCGATCAGGCGCCCGAGCGGCCGCACCGCGGCCGTGAGCAGGATCAGCACTGCCGCCAGCACGAAGGCGCCTACCGCCGCCGCAAAGCTCGGTACGCCGGGAGTCGAGGCAATCAGCGCCGCGCCGGGCGTCGACCAGGCCGCGATGATCGGCATGCGGTAGCGGACGCTTAGGACCAGCGCGCTGATCGCCGTGGCGATGCCGAGGCCCGACACCCATGAACTCGTCTGCTCGGGCGTGGCGCCGACGGCCTGCGTCGCCGCCAGCACGATCGGCAGCGCACCGCCCACGCCCGCGATGGTCGCGACCAGGGCAGCGGTCGCGACCGAAAGCAATCCCGACTTCATGTCATACCTCCTCCCCTGCGCGGACGCCGCGCAGGGGAGGTGCCCGCGTCTGCGCGGGCGGAGGGGTCATGAGCGGCAGTCGGGATGCCCTGACCCCTCCGTCGCCGTAAGACGGCGCCACCTCCCCTTCGCGGATTACGCGAAGGGGAGGGAAAGAACTAAGCATTCGCCCGTTCCACCATCGCCTGCAGGAGGATCTGGGCGCCGGCGCCGATATCGGTCTTGGTCGCGTCCTCGATCTCGTTGTGGCTGATGCCGTCCTTGCACGGCACGAAGATCATCGCCGTCGGCGCGACCCGCGAGACGTAGCAGGCGTCGTGACCGGCGCCGCTCACGATGTCCATGTGGGGGTAGCCTGCCTGGACCGCGCCTCGACGCACCGCCTCGACCAGTTCCTTGGCAAAGGGCGACGGCGGGAAATACCAGATCTGCTCGATCTTCACGTCGAGCCGGTGGCGCGCGGCAATGTCGGCCGCGGCAGCGCGCATCTCGGCATCCATCTTCGTGAGTTCACCATCGTCGGGATGACGGAAGTCGAGCGTCATGAACAGGCGGCCGGGAATGGTGTTGCGCGATTGCGGCTGGCTCTCGATCACGCCCACCGTCGAACGGCCATTCGGCCTGTTGCCGATTTTCCGCGCCGCAACGATGAGTTCCGCCGCGCCCACAAGCGCATCGCGACGGCCTTCCATCGGCGTCGTGCCGGCGTGGCTTTCCATGCCGGTCCAGTTGATCTCGTACCAGCGCTGACCCTGCGCGCCCGTGACGACGCCGATGGTCTTCTTCTCGCGCTCCAGGATCGGGCCCTGCTCGATATGAGCCTCGAAGAAGGCACCGACCTTGCGGCCGCCGACCGGCTCCTTGCCGTCGTAGCCGATCTTCTTCAGCGCCTCGGCAAAGGTCACGCCGTCGCGGTCCTTGATGGAGAGCGCATGATCCAGCGTGAAGGCGCCGCCGAACACGCCCGAGGCGACCATGGCCGGCGCGAAGCGGCAGCCTTCCTCGTTGGTCCACACCGCGACCTCGATCGGCGCCTCGGTGACGTAGTTCGAATCGTGCAGCACGCGCAGCACTTCGAGCCCCGCCATCACGCCATAGGCGCCGTCGAACTTGCCGCCGGTCGGCTGGGTGTCGAGATGCGAGCCGGTCATCACCGGCGCCTTCGTGGGATCGCGGCCTTCGCGGCGGGCGAAGACATTTCCCAGCTGGTCGACTTTGATGGTGCAGCCCGCTTCCTTGGCCCAGCGCACGAAGAGATCGCGCCCGATCCGATCCAGGTCGGTGAGCGCGATGCGGCAGACACCGCCCTTCTCGGTGCCGCCGATCTCGGCCAGCTCCATCAGGCTCGACCAAAGCCGGTCGGGATCGATGCTGAGGTTGGGCCTTTCGGTGGGGGCGGCGGCTTTCATGGCGAACTCCGGGTGAACAAGTGTCCAAAATAGCTGCGCCGGCGGCAAATGCCAGCCAGCGAAAGGTAGTGCTTGAGCTTGGCCCCTTCCGCTTGCAAGGGTGCGACTCCCAGGAGGAATCCCGTCCGCATGCTTCCGCTCTCCGACACGCTCGTTCTCGACCTCACGCAGGTCATCGCCGGCCCCACCGCCGGCCAGATCCTGGGCGACATGGGCGCCGACGTCATCAAGGTCGAACCGCTGCAGGGCGAGCACTTCCGCCCGCACTTCGGCGGCGCCTGGGTGCCGTCGATGAACCGCAACAAACGCGGCCTCGCCCTCGACCTGCGCACGGAAGGCGGCCGCGACGTGCTGATGCGGCTCGTCGCCAAGGCCGACGTGTTCATGGAGGCCTTCACGCCGGGGGTGATCGACAAGCTCGGTTTCGGCTGGGAGACCGTATCGAAGGTGAATCCGAAACTGGTCTATGCCTCGGTCTCCGGCTACGGCCAGACCGGCCCCTATTCCAGCCGCCCCGGTTACGATCCCTGCATCCAGGCCGAGGTCGGCCTGATCGAGGCGACCGGGCCGATGGACGGCGAGATGTGCCGCGTCGGCACGGCGGCGGTCGACTACTCGACCGGCCTCGCCTGCGCCGGCGGCATCGCCTTCGCCCTGCTCGCCCGCCACAAGACCGGCCGCGGCCAGCGCCTCGACCTCTCGCTGTTCGACGTCGGTGTGCACCTGATGAGCCACTGGATCACCAACCATGGCCTCACCGGCGAGGATCCGGTGCGCATGGGCACCGGCAATTCGATCCTGTTTCCGCTGCGCGTGTTCGAGACCAGGACCAAGCCGATCTACATCGCCGGCACCAACGACCCCTTCTGGAAGATCCTGTGCAAGGCGCTGGGGTGCGAGGAGTGGCTGGCTGACGCGCGTTTTGCCACCAACGAGGGCCGTGTCGCCCATCGCGCCATTCTCGAGCCGATGATGGAGGCGCATTTCGCCCAGCATACCTGCGAGGCGCTCCTGGCCATCCTGCTGCCTGCCGGCATGCCGTGCTCCGCCGTCCAGAAAGTAAGCGACCTGATGGACAACGAACATGCCAGGGCGCGCGGCAGCATCGTCGAGTACGACTATCCCGGCCTCGGCCCGGTGAAGGCCGCGGCCAATCCGATGAGGCTTTCCGAGGCTCCGCTGGAAGTGAGGCGACTCGCGCCTCGGGTCGGCGAGCATACGATCGAGATCATGCGTGGTGTCGGCTACAGCGACTCCGAGATCGCCGCACTCCGCAATTCCAAGGCTGTTGGAGCACCATGAGGGGCGCACCATGAAGATCGTCTATTCCGACAAGCACGCCCAGCACGACCCGCAGACCTTCATCGTCCGCGGCGTAAAACAGCGCAGCGCCGAGCAGCCCGAGCGCGCGACGCGCCTGCTGGCGGCAGCCACCGGCGCCGACCACGACGTCATCGCGCCAAGAGCCTTCGGCCCTGGCCCGGCCGCATTGGTGCATACGCCCGACTACCTCGACTTCCTGCAAACTGCAGCGCGCGACTGGGCGAAACTGCCCGGCGCCTCCGACGAGGTCGTGCCCAACATGCACCCCGCCCGCGCTCATGCCTCCTATCCCAAGGCGCTGGCCGGCCGCGCCGGCTGGCACCAGGCCGACATGGCCTGCCCAATCGGCCCGCACACCTGGGACGCTGCCCTTGCCGCCACCGAGGTCGCGACCACCGCGGCCGACCTTGTGCTCGCAGGCACACGCGAGGCCTATGCGCTCTGCCGGCCGCCCGGCCATCACGCCTTCGCCGACATGGCGGGCGGCTTCTGCTTCCTCAACAACAGCGCGGTTGCCGCCCAGCACCTGCGGTCGAGACATGCGCGCGTCGCCGTGCTCGACGTCGACGTGCACCACGGCAACGGCACGCAGGGCATCTTCTACGAGCGCGCCGACGTGCTCACCGTCTCGATCCACGCCGACCCGGCCAACTATTATCCCTATTTCTGGGGCCACGCGCACGAAGCCGGCACGGGCGAAGGCGACGGATTCAATCTCAACCTGCCGCTGCCGCTCGGCTCCGCCGATGCCCCGTGGCTCGCGGCCGGCGATACGGCGCTGACGCGCATTGCGGCCTTCGCGCCGACCGCCCTGGTCGTGGCACTCGGCCTCGACGCCAGCGAAAGCGATCCGCTGCAGGGCCTGAAAGTGACCGGCGCCGGCTTCCACGCCATGGCGACCAGGATCGCGCGCCTCGGCCTGCCGACCGTACTGGTCCAGGAAGGCGGCTATCTCGGCGACGATCTCGGCCGCAATCTCGTCCAGTTCCTGGCAGGGTTCGAAAAGGGTCGCGGCTGAAGCGGTCTCGGGATGACATCAACTCCTTAGCAAACGTCGCGGAAGGCGTGGCATAGTCACGAGGAGTTTCATTCCTTGTGACGGAGTCCGACATGGCGCAAACGATTGCCGACCTGATGGCCGAGACCCTTCGCGCCGCCGGCGTGAAGCGGATTTACGGCGTCGCCGGGGACTCCCTGAACGGCTTCACCGATTCGCTGCGCCGCATGAAGGAGATCGACTGGGTCCATATGCGCCACGAGGAGGCCGGCGCCTTCGCGGCTGGCGCCGAGGCCCACCTGACCGGCGAACTCGCCGTCTGCGCCGGCAGTTGCGGGCCCGGCAACATGCACCTGATCAACGGCCTGTTCGACTGCTACCGCAACCGCGTGCCGGTACTGGCCATCGCAGCCCACATCCCGAGCAGCGAGAT
>CAMAYC010000019.1 GCA_945862125.1 Reyranella massiliensis 521 | reverse complement strand
ATGACGCCTTCCGAGGCGGCAGTCGCGACGATGTCGCCGAATCCCGCCCACGAACCCTTGGCGGCGGCGAGCGGCACCGGGTTGGACTGGTCGATGTCGCCGATGGTCTTGCCGGCCGGGTCCTTCAACGTCCATTTGATGGCGAGCGTGCCGGTCTTCTCGTCGACCGGTGTCAGGCTCACCACGGCGACGACGGAGTAGATCTCGGGGCCGGGCGCATCGACGATGACGATCTTGCTCGAGCCCAGCGCGCGACGCATGCCGGAATAGAGCTGGCGGTTGCCGTCGGACGGCGCGCCGGTGATGGCGCCCACCAGCACCTTGACATGCGTTTCGGTCGAGGCGGCGGCGGCAACAACGGGCGTCGCACCCGACGCGGCCGCTGCCGCTTCGGCTGCCGCCTGCTCCTGCATCATGCTGATGCCGGCAGCGACCTGGCCGGGCGAGCGCGGCTGGAAGGTGGGCGGCCGGCCGATCAGGGTGGCGATGCGCGGGGCGGCCTGCTGGGCGATGCGCGAGATCAGCTTGTCGCTGGCTTCGGCATAGTCCTCGCCGCGCGTGCGCGTGCGGCTGACGGCGGGTTCCTGCGTCGGCGGCTTGCCCGCGATGCGCCAGTCGATCTGGATCTCGATGCCTTCGCCGGCGTCGCGGGTGCTCATGACTCCACCGACCTGTATCGGCGCGTCGGCCGGCTGGATCGCCGCCACCACGCCATAGGACTGCAGTTCGATGGCCAGCGCCGCCGCCAGCCTCTTGCCCATGTCGGGCGGCATGTTGCGCGGCGGGCCGATCGCGATGTCGATCTTGTCGAGCGGCGAACGATAGGGGGCGGAATCACCGCTGACCGCCTCGAATGGCTTGTAACCCGTACTGCATGCCGCCAGCAGGAGGCAGCAGAGAAGACTCACAACATGACGCATGTCACAACAAGTCCGAGCAGGCAGCAGAGCATCAGAATGATCAGGTAGGGCACGTCAGGTCTCGAGGGCGATCGCCGACAGGCCCCGGCCGTAGTCGCGCACGCCCTGGAGCGTGTTGCGTCGGTAGCTGAAGAAATCCTCGGTGGCCGTGAGCGTGTCGTGGCCGGTCGCCGCCACCGCGACGCCGTTGCGCGCAATGCGGTGCACGAGATAGCCGGGCAGATCGAACATGAAGTGTCCGGCGCGGATCGCCGCGCGGAAGAACGCGGCATTGGCTTCGTCCTGCGCCAGGAACGGGGCGGGAAATTCCGGGCCGACCTCGTAGGATCGAGGACCGATGCAAGGCCCGACCGCGACCTTGAGGCGCTCGCGGCGGGCGCCGAGCTTTTCCATGGCGACGATGGTCGTGTCGACGACACCGCCCAGCGCACCCTTCCAGCCGGCATGCGCGGCGCCGATCACGCCGGCGGCGGCATCGGCCAGCAGCACCGGCGCGCAGTCGGCCGCCATCACGCCCAGCGCGACGCCGGGCCGGTCGGTCACGAGACCGTCGGCCTTGGGCGCGCCGGGAGAGGTCCAGCGTTCATCGGCGACGGTCAGCACGTCGGTCGAATGGATCTGGTGCACCGTCTGCAGGTCGGGCTCGGCGAGGCCGAATTCCAGCGCTGCGCGCCGGCGGTTCTCGCGGACGTTTTCGGCTGCGTCGGCCGAGCCGTAGCCGCAATTGAGCGAGGAGAAGAGACCGCTGCTCACGCCGCCGCGGCGGGTGAAGAATCGGTGCTGCACGCCGTCGAGGTCGGCAAGCGCTGGTGCCTGGATCATGTCGTGTCCGAGGGGGTATCCGAAAAGCCGGCCGGCTGGGCGCTTCTGTCGTCGCCCAAGGCCAGAACACGAAAGAGGGTGCCCATTTGATCGGGCGCGATCAAGCGCGCGAGTGCCGCGTCTATCGCGCGGACCTGCTCCGGGCTGGCGTGGCGCTTCAGTGTTCCTGCACGCTCCGCGATTCCCAGGCGGCAAAGGAAGTCGCCCTGGCCCACCGGGCCGAAGGAACGCACGCCCGACGCAGCGGCCAGGGCCGCGAAGTCGACGTGCGTGCTCAAGTCGGTTTCGCCCGGCCGATCGAGGATATCGGCGCCGCGATGGCCGCGCACGGCCTGCAGGGAACTGCCGAGGCCGGACTGATCGTAGCCATAGTCGACGATCAGCGCCCAGCCGCCGTCGCGGCCAAGGCGCATGCCGAGTGCGGCGGCCAGCGCCCGGCCGGCTTCGGAGAGCTCGGTCTCGGCGCCGGGCGCTGCCTCGGGCAGCGCGGCGGCAAATGGCGTCGGGCCGGGGGCAAGCGCCAGGCGCAGCGTGCCGTCCGCCGCCAGGCCCACCATGCGCTCGCGCCAGCCCTCGGCCGTCCGGTGGAACTGGCGGACCGGCAGGGCGTCGAAGAATTCGTTGGCGATCAGCAGCAGCGGCCCTGCCGGCACGTCGTCGAGGCGTTCGTGCCAGGTGGGCGCGAAGCCGTTGAGCGCGGCGCGCTGGGCCTCGCGGAGCGGTGCATTGGTCTCGACGAGATGGAGGTCGAGCGCGGCATGGAAGCCCGGCACGCCACGCGTGGCGCGGAGCGCATCGGCCATCAACGTGCCGCGGCCGGGGCCGAGTTCGACCAGCCTGACGGGTGCAGGGCTTGCCATCGCCAGCCAGCGGTCGGCCAGCCAGGCCCCTAAGAGCTCGCCGAACATCTGTGAGATCTCGGGCGCCGTGGTGAAGTCGCCGGGGGCGCCCAGCGGCAGAGCGCGGCGGTAGTAGCCGAGGCGCGGATGGCCCAGCGCCTCGGCCATGAAGTCGGCGATCGAAATCGGGCCGGTGAGCGCGATGCGGTGCGCGATCAGGCGGCCGAGCTCCGTGGTCACGACAACTTTGGTTTGGTGTAGGCGCGGGCGATCAGCCAGCCGCCGAAGACAATCATCGGTACCGACAGCAGCATGCCCATGGTGAGCGGTCCCCAGAGGTAGCCGAGATGGGCGTCGGGCTCGCGGAAGAACTCGCCGGCGATGCGCGCCACGCCGTAGCCGGCACAGAACACACCGGTCAGCAGCCCGGGACGGCGGCGACCGTCGGTGAGCTTCCACACGGCAGCCACCACGAGCACGAGCAGCACGCCCTCGAAGAAGGCCTGGTAGAGCTGGCTGGGATGGCGCGGCAGCGGACCGCCGCGGGGAAAGATCATGCCCCACTGGACGTCGGTGACGCGGCCCCACAGCTCGCCGTTGATGAAGTTGGCGAGGCGGCCGAAGAACAGGCCGATCGGCGCCACGATCGCCACCAGGTCGGACAGCATGAAGGGGTCGGTCTTGTTGCGGATCGCGAAGGCCAGGATGGCGGCGATCACGCCCAGCAGCCCGCCGTGGAACGACATGCCGCCCTCCCACAGGGTCAGCACCGCCAGCGGATGCTCGATGTAGAAGCCCGGCTTGTAGAACAGCACGTAGCCGATGCGGCCGCCGAGGATGACGCCCAACGCCGCCCACAGCAGGAAGTCGTCGATCTTGAGCGGCGACAGGATCTTGGGGGGCTCGGCGCAGACGCGCCGCATGACCTGCCAGCCGATGACGAGTCCCGCGATATAGGCGAGCGCATACCAACGGATGGCGAAGGGCCCGAGCTGGATCAGCACCGGGTCGATTTCGGGATAGGGGATCAGAAGAGGGGTCATGGGTGCGGAGACTATAGCCCAGAATGGATGCGGCGCCGGCCTGGGGGGCCGGCGCCGCGGGGACGATCCGAACAGTGACGTTTATTGTTTTTTGACGAGAGGGGGCGTCGGAGGGTCCCGGTAGTTGGATCAGGCTTCGCCGACCGTCTCGAGGATCGAGGCGGTCAGCGCGTCGGCGGGCGTCTTGCCGGCCCACACGACGTACTGAAAGGCAGGGTAGAAGCGCTCGCTTTCGGTGATCGCCACCTCGACGAGGTCGTTCAACTGGTCGGGCATCAGCCCCGAGGTGCCGCGCAGCGGGATGGCGTGGCGGAACATCGGCAGGCCTTCCTCGGTCCACAGGTCGAAGTGGCCCAGCCACATCTTCTCGTTGATCAAGGCCAGCAGGACATGGATTTCGCTGTGGCGTTCGGCTGGGATGCGGACGTCGTAGGCGCAGGTGAAGTGCAACGCCTCGACATCGTCGCGCCAGCTGAAGAACATGCGGTAGTCGCACCAGCGGCCGGCGACCTCGACGGCGATTTCCCGGTCGGAGGTGCGGTCGAAGGGCCAATCATTGTCGGAGACGACTCTTTCGATCATCTCGAGCGGGTTCAAATCGACTTTTCGTCTGGTCCGCTCGTGTCGCGATAACGCCATCGACCCACTCCCCAACCATTTCCGCCATGCGGTTCCTGGGGGAACCATTCTTGAGGCGGGTGGCCGACATATCGTGGTGGGCACCCAACAACCCACAAGCTGTAGCCTGCCATAAGGGTGAGTCGGGACGCAATAAGAAATGAAGCGGAAATCGGGGAAAGAGTCAGCGATTCCATAAATTTAATCCCCAGCGCTAAGATTCGAGTCGCAGAATTTCGCATAACGAATCGGGCGAAACTGCCCCGTTTATGGGCAATTGCGGGCTCGACCTGCGGATTGTCTCAGGTTTTTGCATGTCTGCATCCCTTGGCATGTCGCTTGCTTCCTTTGGCCCCAAGCGCCGAAGCGCACGGAGGAAGCATGTCGATTTTCAAGGACCCGTTCGATCCCAAGGCCCTCTTCAAGCGGCGCTGCGGCTGCGGCGGCAATCATGCGGCGGCCGACCATGCGCGGCTGACGGCCGAGGCGGCGCCTGCCGGCGAGGAAGCGCAGTGGAACCGGGTCGTCGATGCCGCCGTCCTGCAGGCAGTTTTCCCGGTCGATGCGCAGCGCCGGCTGTTCCTCAAGACCGTCGGCGCGTCGACGGCGATGGCGGCGATCTCGTCGGTGTTCCCGTTGGCGACCGCCCGCGAGGCCTTCGCCCAGGGAGGGGCGCTGGAGAAGAAGGACCTGAAGGTCGGCTTCATCCCCATCACCTGCGCCACCCCCATCATCATGGCCCATCCGATGGGCTTCTATTCGAAGCACGGCCTCAACGTCGAGGTGGTGAAGACGGCCGGCTGGGCGGTGATCCGCGACAAGTCGTTGGCCAAGGAATACGACGCCGCGCACATGCTCTCGCCGATGCCGCTCGCCATTTCGCTCGGCGTCGGCTCGAATCCGGTGCCGTGGACGATGCCGGCGATCGAGAACATCAACGGCCAGGCGATCACTTTGGCCAACAAGCACAAGGACAAGCGTAATCCCAAGGACTGGAAGGGCTTCCGCTTCGCCGTGCCGTTCGACTACTCGATGCACAACTACCTGCTGCGCTACTACGTGGCCGAGCACGGGCTCGATCCCGACAAGGACATCTCGATCCGCTCGGTGCCGCCGCCGGAGATGGTGGCCAACCTGCGCGCCGACAATCTCGATGGCTATCTCGGCCCCGACCCGTTCAACCAGCGTGCTGTCTACGACGGCATTGGCTTCATTCACATGCTGACCAAGGAGATGTGGGACGGCCATCCCTGCTGCGCCTTCGCCGTCAGCAAGGAATTCGCCACTCAGAACCCCAACAGCTATCGCGCGCTCCTGAAGTCGCTCATCGAGGCAACGGCGTTTGCCCACAAACAGGAAAACCGCAAGGAGATCGCCAAGGCGATCGCGCCACAAAACTACCTGAACCAGCCCGAGACGGTGCTGGAGCAGATCCTGACCGGCACCTACGCCGACGGCCTGGGCGGCGTGAAGAAGGATCCCAACCGCATCGATTTCGATCCGTTCCCCTGGAACCAGTTCGCGATCTGGATCCTGACGCAGATGAAGCGCTGGGGTCAGCTCAAGGCCGATGTCGACTACGCCAAGGTCGCCTCCGACGTCTTCCTCGCCACCGACACCGCCAAGATGATGAAGGAGATGGGCCTCACCCCGCCCGATCCGTCCAAGAAGACCATCGTGATCATGGGCAAGCCGTTCGATCCCGCCAAGCCCGCCGAGTACATCAACAGCTTCGCCATCAAGCGGACCTAGCTGCCATGACGGCGTTCAAGAACTCGCTCGGCTTGCGGGCGGGCCTACTGTCGCTGCTGATCTTCGTGGCCATCGTCGGCATCTGGCAGATCGCCACCATGCCGATGGCGGGCACCGGCCCGGCGATGGATCCGGAATATGCCAAGCTGGTGGGTGCGGCGGCGGCCACCGGCACCAAGTCGGCGATGCCGACACCGGCCGACATCGGCGCCACGATCTGGCATCACCTGCTCGATCCCTTCTACATCCGCGGCAGCAACGACAAGGGCATCGGCATCCAGCTTGCCTATTCGCTGGGCCGCGTGCTGCTGGGCTTTGGTCTGGCGGCGCTGGTCGCGGTGCCGCTCGGCTTCCTGATCGGCATGTCGCCGCTGGTCTATCGCGCGCTCGACCCCTTCATCCAGATCCTGAAGCCGGTGTCGCCGCTCGCCTGGATGCCGCTCGCGCTCTACACCATCAAGGACAGCGCCATCTCCTCGATCTTCGTGATCTTCATCTGCTCGGTGTGGCCGATGCTGATCAACACCGCCTTCGGCGTCGGCAGCGTGCGCAAGGAATGGCTGAACGTGGCGCGCACCCTCGAGGTCGGGCCGTTCCGCACCGCCTTTCGCGTGATCCTGCCGGCGGCGGCGCCCACCATCATGACCGGCATGCGCATCTCGGTCGGCATCGCCTGGTTGGTGATTGTGGCCGCCGAGATGCTCGTGGGCGGAACCGGCATCGGCTACTTCGTGTGGAACGAGTGGAACAACCTCTCGATCGCCAACATCGTGACCGCGATCCTGCTGATCGGCCTGGTCGGTCTCCTGCTCGACCAGGGCCTGGCGTATCTCGCCAAGCTCGTCACCTATCCGGAATAGGCGCGCCATGGAGAACCGTCCCCTGATCAGCGTAGAGGGCCTGGCGCGCCGCTTTGGCGATTCGAGCCAGCCCGCCGTGTTCGAGGACATCTGGTTCGGCGTCGACAAGGGCGAGTTCTGCTGCCTGATCGGCCATTCCGGCTGCGGCAAGACCACGATCCTGAACGTGCTGGCCGGCCTCGACAGTCCGAGCGAGGGCGCCGTCATCGTCGACAACCGCGAGATCGACGGGCCGAGCCTCGATCGCGCCGTGATCTTCCAGGGTCACGCGCTGCTGCCGTGGCTGACGGTGATGGGCAACATCGCCTTTGCGGTCTCCTCGCGCTGGCCGTCGTGGGACCGCGCCAAGGTGCAGGAACATGCCCGCCGCTTCATCGATCTGGTGGGGTTGAAGGGCGCTGAGAACAAGCGGCCGGCCCAGCTTTCGGGCGGCATGAAGCAGCGGGTCGGCATCGCCCGCGCGCTGTCCATCCAGCCCAAGATGCTGTTGATGGACGAGCCGTTCAGCGCGCTCGATGCGCTGACGCGCGGCATGCTGCAGGACGAGGTGCTGCGCATCTGCGCCGACACCAACCAGACCGTGTTCATGATCACCCACGACGTCGACGAGGCGATCCTGCTGGCCGACAAGATCGTGCTGATGACCAACGGTCCGGGAGCGAAAATCGCCGAGATCGTGGTCAACACCATGCCCAGGAACGAGCGGCACCGGAACGACCTGCACAAGCATCCGCAGTACTACGCCATCCGCAATCACCTGGTGGAGTTCCTGGTCAACCGCTCCCGCGCGTTCGACCAGGAGATCGCCGGACAGAACTACGACCCGCGCCGGCTGAAGCTGGTGAAGCCGGGACTGGCCGCGGTCAATCCGCCGGCCGAGGTAGTGACTTTGACAACCGGGAGAAGGCAATGAAACGGGCTGAAGTGACCGAGAAGATCCTGACCGCCAAGCGGATGAAGGAACTCAGCTGGGAAGAGATCGCCAAGAAGATCGGCGGCGCCTCGAAGATCATCGTCACCGCGGCCTGCATGGGCCAGATGAAGATGACCAAGGAGCAGGCGACCAAGGCCGGCAAGCTGTTCGGTCTCGGCAAGGAAGAAGTGCTGTTGCTGCAGGAAGTGCCGTACCGCGGTTCGCTGCCGCAGATCCCGCCGACCGATCCGCTGATCTACCGCTTCTACGAGCTGGTGCAGGTCTACGGCACGACCTGGAAGGAACTGATCCAGGAGGAATTCGGCGACGGCATCATGAGCGCCATCGACTTCGACATGACCATGGAGCGCCAGCCCGACCAGAAGGGCGACCGCGTGAAGATCGCGATGTCAGGCAAGTTCCTGGGCTACAAGTCGTACTAGCTATTCGGCGGCGAGCTTGCGCGCGCTTCTCGGGTCGCGCGTGAGCAGGCCGTCGGCGAGATCGCGGTCGGTCATGGAATCCGGACGCTCCTCGACGCGGCCGAAGCCGGCGCCGCCGCCCACGAACATTTCCACGATGTCGCCCTTGGCAAGATCGATCGCGGCCTTGCTCTTGAGTTCCTCGACGATGCCGTCGGCACGATGGACGCGGCAGTAGCCGCGCTGGCCGGGCTCGCCGCCCAAAAGTCCCTCGGGCGCCAGGCGAAAGCGGTCGGAGTAGATGGCGAGCTGCACGTCGTCGCGCAGGATCTCGCAGCGCCGCGTGAAGCCCGCGCCGCCGCGCCGGGCGCCGAGACCGAAGGAGTCGGGGGCCAGTTCGTAGCCGACGATGCGGAAGAAATCGTAGTCGATGTCGAGCGATTCGACCGGGGCGTTGGAGCAGTTGCTGAGCGGCGAGTCGACGGCGTCGCAGCCGTCGGCACCTCGGGAGGCGCCGTAGCCACCGCCGAAGATTTCGAGATAGACGCTGTAGCCTTTCTCGCCGAGGTGGCTGAGACAGAACGCAGTCGTGCAGTCGAAGCCCGTCGCGATCACTTTGTCCGGCAGCGCCTGCGCCATCGCCTTCATCACGGCGTTGAACACGCGGTAGGCCGGGATCATGCGCGCGCGGACCGGCGCCGGCGGCCGCGGATTAAGCAGTGAACCGTAGGGCACCTTGATCTTGATCGGCCGCGCCATGCCTTCGTTGTAGGGAATGTCGGGGCTGGTCAGTACGGACTTCACGCAGGAGAGCGCCGCCGAGAGCGTGCTGGAATAGGGACAGTTGAGGTTGCGCTTCACCTGGGCGCAGGTGCCCTCGAAATCGATCTCGACCGAGTCGTCGGAGATGGTGACCTTGGCCTTCACAACCAAAGGCTCGTCGGTCAGGCCGTCGTCGTCGACCGCGTCCTCGCCATAGAAAGTGCCTTTGGGCGCCTGGGCGATGGCGGCGCGGACGCGGCGCTCGGAATAGTCCTGCATCTCCTGCATCGCCGCTTCGACCTTGTCGGTGCCGTAGCGCTCGCAGAGCTGCTTTACCCGCAGCACGCCGATCGCATTGGCCGCGAACTGGGCATTGAAGTCGCCGATGGTCAGGTCGGGCACGCGGACATTGGCGGTGACGAGTCGCTCGAAGCTGCCGCCGTTCCAGTCGCGCTGGAAGTCGTACTTGCTGGGCGGGAAGCGAAGACCTTCCTGGTAGACGTCGCTCGCGTGGATGTTGAGGCCGGGCGCGCCGCCGCCGAGGTCGAGATGGTGCGCCACCGAGGCGCCAAAGCCCACCACGCGGCCCGCGACGAAGATCGGCGTGAAAATGAACACGTCGGGAATGTGTTGGCCGCCCTCGAACGGGTCGTTGTTGATCAGGAAGTCGCCTTCCTTGAGCGTCTCGACGGGATGGCGTCTCAGGCAGGCGCGCAAGGTCTCGCCGATCGGGCCAAGCTGCATGGGAATGAGTTCAGCCTGGGCCACGGTGTTGCCGAAGCGGTCCATCAGGCCGGCCGAGCCGTCACGCGCCTCGCGCAGGATAGTGGAGTAGGCCGAGCGGATGAGTTTCACGCCCATCTCGCGCGCCGAGGCGATCAGCGCCTGGCTGATGACGGCATAGTCGATCGGACCGAGCAGAGCGCTCATGCAGACCTCCGAAGAATCAGATTGTCGGCCGGGTCGAGTGCGGCCGTCCAGCCGGGCGGTACCCAGGTGGTGGCGGTGTAGCCTTCGATCACAGCGGGGCCGACGATCTTCTGTCCGGCGGCGAGCGCCTCCGCCGTATGGCGGGCGCAATCGTGCCAGGCTTCATCGTGGAAAATCTTGGCCTGCTCCGGCGCGCGGGCCGCGAGTTTCTCGCGGTCGAGCCTCGGGATGATGCCGATCGGCAAGGTGGCGCCGACGCGCAGGGTCACGATCTCGACCGCGCGATCGAGATTGGCGCCATGCATGAAGGTGCGGTGATGGGCGTCGGCGAACAGGCCAGCGAGATAGGCGCCGTCGAGCGAGTCCAGGCGATCGGCGGGAATTTCGACGCCGACCTCGAAGGCCTGGCCGACGAAGCGCATTTCCAGCGTGTGGATGTAGTCGAGCCCGCCCGGCAGCTTCATGTCGGCAAACTGGGCAGCGAGTCTCGCGCGCATCTCGGCGAAGGTCCTGCCGGCTTCCGCGGCGGCGGCATCGTCGAGCTTCATCTTGCGCGTGACGGCATCGAACTTGGTGTAGTCGGAGGCCACCAGCCCGTAGGCCGAGATCACGCCGGCATTGGGCGGAACGACAATGGTCGAGATGCCGAGTTCCTCTGCGATGCGCGCGGCATGCAGGGGCCCGGCGCCGCCGAAGGGCACCAGCGCATAGTCGCGCGGGTCGCGGCCGCGCTCGGTCGAGACGAGCTGGATCGCGCGCACGATGTTGGCGTCGGCGAGCTGCAGCGCCGAGGAGGCGGCCTGCTCGATGCCGAGGTCGAAGCGGGCGGCGATGGGTTCGAAGGCGCGGCGCGCGGCATCGCCATCCAAGGTCATGCGGCCGCCCAAGAAGGCGCCGGGGCGGATGGTGCCGATCACGATGTGGGCGTCGGTGGTGGCGGGCTCGGTGCCGCCCTTGCCGTAGCAGGCGGGGCCGGGATCGGCGCCTGCGCTCTGCGGGCCGACGCGCAGCATGCCGCCGTCATCGACCCAGGCGATCGAACCGCCGCCCGCGCCGACCGACACGATGTCGAGAATCGGTGTGCGGATCGGCAGGCCGTCGATCTCGGACTCCGAGGCGAGTGACGGCCTTCCGTCCTGCACCAGGCAGACGTCGGTCGACGTGCCGCCCATGTCGAAGGTGATGAGGTCCTTGTAGCCGGAGCGCGCGGCCTGTCGCGTGGCGCCGACCACGCCGGCGGCAGGCCCTGAATAGAGCGCGGTGATGGCGCTCTGGCGCATCGCGGAGGCGGGCAGGCGGCCGCCGTTGGATTGCATCACGGTGAAGCGGCCGGTGAAGCCCGCGTCGGCGAGCTTGCCTTCGAAGCGGTGCAGGTAGCCGTCGATCACGGGCTGTACATAGGCCGATAGCAAGGTCGTCGAGGCGCGTTCGAATTCGCGGAACTCGCGCGCCACCTGGTGGCTGCAGGTCACGAGCACGCCGGGAAGGGACTCCGCGATCAATGTGGCGAGGCGCTGCTCGTGAACGGGATTGGCGTAGGCATTCAGAAGACAGATCGCGACGGCGCGATAACCGCCGGCTTTGAGTGCGAGGAGCAATTCCGCGCGCACCTTGATCTCGTCGAGCGGCGTCTCGATAGAGCCGTCGGCGCGCAGGCGCTCGGCGGCCTCGAAGCAATCCTTGCGGCGCACCGGCGGCGCGGGCTTGGCGTAGAAGAGATCGTAGATGTTGCGGCGGTCGTGGCGCTGCATGAACAGCAGGTCGCGGAAACCAGCGGTAGCGATGAAAGCGACGGCAGCGCCTTTGCGCTCCAGCACCGCGTTGGTGGCGACGGTCGAGCCGTGGCCGAGATCTTCTATGCGCGAGAGGTCGATGCCGGAGGCGGTAAGGGCGGCAAAGGCGCCGACGTCCGGACTTTTGGGCGTGCTCGGCACCTTGGTGACGACGAGGCGGCCACCTTCGACCGCGACCAGGTCGGTGAAGGTCCCGCCGACTTCGACACCGACGCGCATGGTCTAGCGCGCGTCCAGCTTGGCTTGCAGTTCGGCGATCTGCTTCTTCAGTTCCTCGTTCTCTTCGCGCGCCTTGGCGGCCATCGCCTTCACCGCGTCGAATTCATCGCGGCGCGGAATATCCATGCCGTCGAGGATCTTGGCGATCTGGTCGCGCACGCGGGCCTCGACCTCGTCCTTCATGCCGGAGAGCGCGCCGACGGCGCCGTTGGCCACCTTGGTGAGATCGTCGATGAAGGGATTGCGGGTTTGCATGAGTGTGACTCCTGATGCGGGGAGTATGGGCGGCTGGTAGCATCCGGCGCAAGAAGCACTGCAAGCGATGATCGGAGGAACGCCGTGAGTTTGGTCAAGGTCGAGTCGAGCGAAGGCATCACCACCATCACCATGACGCGGGCGGACAAGCGCAATGCCTTGTCGCAAGCCCTGTGCGATGGCCTCTACGACGCCTACCGCGCCTTCGAGGCGGGCGGTGACCAGGTCGCTATCCTGCAGGCCGACGGGCCGGCCTTCTGCGTCGGCGCCGACCTCAAGGAGCCTCCGTCGGCGATGTGGAAGGCTGTGCCGCATGTCAGCCATCACCTGACCAAGCCGGTGATTTGCGCCACCCAGGGCTGGGTGATCGGTGGCGCCATCTGCATGGTCATGACCTGCGATCTGATGGTCTCGGCCGATACCACCAAGTTCATGTATCCCGAGGCCAAGGTCGGCGTGTTCGGCGGGCTGATGCCGGGCATCGTGTCGCGCATGCCGCACAAGGTCGCGATGGAGCTGCTGCTGCTCGGCGAGGAGATGTCGGTCAAGCGCGCCTACGACGTGGGTTTCGTGAACAAGGTCGTGCCGCTGGGCGAAGAGCGCAAGGAAGCGCGGCGCATGGCCAAGGTGATCGCCGACTCGGCGCCGCTGGTGATCCGAACCCTGCGCGACTTCGCCAACCAGACCTTGCCGCGCGGCCCGGCGGAGATCTTCGTGCCGGAGCGTTATAAGCTCGAGCAGATCGCCAATTCGGAAGACCGCAAGGAAGGCGCTGCAGCCTTCCGCGAGAAGCGGCCGGCGAAATTCAAGGGACGTTAGGAGAAGCGCATGGGCAAGTTGCTGCTGGTCGGCTGCGGCAAGATGGGCGGCGCCATGCTGGAAGGCTGGCTGGCGCGCGGGCTCGCGGCATCGGATGTCGTCGTGGCCGAACCGGCCGAGGGGTTGCGGCCAATGAAGCCGGGCCTGCAGGCCTTGGCTGCCTCGAACGAGGTGAGCGAGACGCCTGAGATCGTCGTGCTGGCGGTCAAGCCGCAGTCGATGGATTCGGTGCTGCCGGACCTCAAACGCTTTGCAGACAAAGGCGCGGTGTTCCTGTCGATCGCCGCCGGCAAGACTCTGGGTTATTTCGCGGGCCATCTCGGGAAGGGCGCCAAGGTCGTGCGGTCCATGCCCAACACGCCGGCCGCCGTGCGCCAGGGCATCACCGTCGCCACGGCCGCGTCGGGTGTGTCGGCGGCCGAGAAGAAGCGTTGCCACGAGCTGCTCGAAGCCGTGGGCCAGGTGCTGTGGGTCGACGACGAGGCGTTGCTGGATCCGGTGACGGCGCTGTCGGGCAGCGGCCCGGCCTATGTCTTCCTGCTGGTCGAGGCGATGGCCGCGGCCGGCGCCAAGCTCGGCCTCACGCCGGAGATGGCGATGCAGCTCGCACGCGCGACGGTGTCGGGCAGCGGCGAATTGTTGAGACAGTCGAGTGAACCCGCCGCGCAGTTGCGCATCAACGTGACCAGTCCCGGCGGCACCACCGCCGAAGCGCTGAAGGTCCTGATGGCCGACGACGGCATCCAACCGGTTTTCGACAAGGCCCTCGCAGCCGCGTCGCGCCGGTCGAAGGAACTCGCGGGATGACGGAAACAGGCAAGACGGCGCTCGACGCCTTCCTCGGCCTGGTAGCCGAGAAGGGGTTCGCCGCCGTCACGCTGCGCGACGTGGCGGGGGCGGCAGGCCTCGGCCTCGCCGATCTCTATCGCCTCTATCCCGACAAGACGGCACTGGTGGCGGCCTTCGTGGCCCGCGTCGATGCGGAGGTGCTGGCCGGCACACCCAGCCAGGGCGACCCCGAGGAAACGGCGCGCGACCGACTGTTCGACACCATGATGCGCCGCTACGACGCGCTCCGTCCGCACAAGGCGGTGCTGGGCGCGATCCGGGCAGCGGCGGCCCGCGATCCGCTGCTGCTGCTGGCGCTCGGGCCGGCGATGCGGCGGTCGATGGCGGCCATGCTCGAAGCCGCCGGCGTCTCGAGCGACGGCCTCTCTGGTGCGTTGCGACAGAACGGCCTGCTGGCGATTCATTATGCCGTCTCCCGCGTGTTCGACCAGGATGAGACGGGGGATCTGTCGAAGACCATGGCAGCTCTGGACGAGCGTCTCAAAACCGCTGAAAAATGGGCTCAACTCGTTGAAAAGTATGTGAAAATGCCAGACCTCAAGAGGCCTGCGCCGGGGGCTGAATCGCCTGCACCGTGAACATTTTGTGCAGTGCACAAAATTGTCTCTTGACTTGCTGCACTGCATGCCTAAATTACGAGCTGTTGTGCACCGCAGCAAAGCGGCGCTCCCAGAGTTTCACCGCGTTTTTAGTCCCAGGAGAATCCCATGTACGCCACTGGCGCCTTCAAGAATCCGTTCGCCGACTTCGACTTCAGCAAGATTGCCGGCGAGTTCAAGATGCCGACGATGAACATCGAGTCGATCGTCGAGACCGGCCGCAAGAACTTTGCCGCCATGACCGCCGCCAACACCTCGGCCGTCGAGTCGATGAAGGCGATCGCGCAGCGCCAGGGCGACATGGTCCGCGCCGCGATGGAAGACCTCTCCAAGCACGGCAGCGACGTGATGTCGGCCGCGACCGTCGAGGAGAAGGCCGCCAAGCAGATCGACTTCGTGAAGAAGAGCTATGAGGCCGCCATGGCCAACACCAAGGAACTGGCCGAGCTCTACAGCAAGGGCCACACCGAGGCGCTGACCACGCTCAGCCAGCGCGTCACCGAGCTGACCGAAGAGGTCAAGGCCGCGATCGCCAAGAAGTAAGCTTTCATCGGCGCACGCCGATGGAACGGGAAGGGGCCGCTTTAGCGGCCCCTTTTCTTTTGGCCGCACCCCGGTAGGGTCCGGCCATCATGGAACAGATTACCTACGACGATTTCGCCCGCGTCGACATCCGCGTCGGCACCATCGTGGAAGCAGCCCTGCTCGAGGGCGCGCGTAAGCCGGCGCTGAGGCTGGCGATCGATTTCGGGCCGGAGATCGGCATCCGCAAATCCTCGGCTCAGATCACGGTGCACTATACGCCGCAATGCCTGATCGGCCGCCAGGTCGCCGCGGTGGTGAATTTCCCGCCGCGCCAGATCGGCAAATTCATGTCGCAGGTATTGACCCTGGGCTTCCCGGCGGAAGACGGGAGCGTGGTGCTGTTTGCGCCGGACCGGGTCGTGCCGAACGGTGGCCGCCTGTTCTAGGCGTTCCTAGAAGACCTTGTGTATCCAGCCGTGCGGGTCGGCGGCGCTGCCGCGCTGGATGCCGACCAGGGTCGCCTTCAGTGCCTCGGTGCTGGCGCCCGAGCCGCCGTTGCCGATGGTGAACTCACCCTCGGGCGAGCGCACGGTGCCGATCGGCGTCACGACCGCGGCGGTGCCGCAGGCGAAGGCTTCGCGCAGGCGGCCGCTGGCAGCATCGGCCTTCCATTGCTGGATGGAATAGCGCTCCTCGCGAACCGCGATGCCCTTGTCCTTGGCCAACGTCAGCAGCGACGAGCGCGTGATGCCGGGCAGGATCGTGCCGCCCAGCGGCGGCGTCACCATCGAGCCGTCGTCGAAGACGAAGAAGATGTTCATGCCGCCCAGTTCCTCCACCCAGCGCCGCTCGACGGCGTCGAGGAACACGACCTGGTCGCAGCCATGCTTGGTGGCCTCCGCTTGCGCGATCAGGCTGGCGGCGTAGTTGCCGCCGCACTTGGCCGCCCCCGTGCCGCCGGGTGCGGCGCGTGTGTAGTCCGGCGATACCCAGACCGACACCGCGGGTGCGCTGGTCTTGAAGTAGGCGCCGACCGACGAGGCGATGACGATGAAGAGATAATCCGACGAGGGCTTCACGCCGAGGAAGATCTCGTTCGCAAACATGAACGGCCGGATGTAGAGGCTGCCGTCGCCGTCCGGGATCCACTCGCGGTCAATGCTGACCAACTGGTCGACGGCTTCGAGGAACACTTCTTCCGGCAGGGCCGGCATCGCCAGCCGCTCGGCCGAGTCCCGGAACCGGCGCGCATTCTCGCGTGGCCGGAACAGGGTCGCGCCACCGCCGGCAGTGCGATAGGCCTTCAGCCCCTCGAACACTTCCTGGGCGTAGTGCAGGACGGCGGCGGCCGGATCCATCGGGATCGGCGCGCGCGGCTCGACCCGTGCATCGTGCCAGCCCTGGGATTCGCTGTAGCGGATGGTGACCATATGGTCGGAGAAGACGCGGCCGAAGCCCGGGTTCTTCAGGAGCTCGGCGCGCTTGTCGGCGGCGAGCGGGGCCGGATGCGGATGGTGGACGAATTTCAGTGACGGTGTCTTGGACATTTTTCTCTCGGATATTTTACCGACTGTAGCACAGACCGCCTGACTGCAAGTCCGTGCGCCGCTGCTCATAGCGGAATTCGCACGACCACGCGCAAACCGCCCAGCGGCGAGGCGCCGAGCGCCACGTCGCCGCCGTGGCTGCGCGCCACGTCGCGCGCGATGGTGAGGCCGAGGCCGACGCCGCCGGTGTCGACGTTGCGCGATTCGTCGAGGCGGAAGAACGGGCGGAACACGTCCTCGTACTTGTCGGACGGGATGCCGGGGCCGTCGTCGTCGATGGTGATCTCGACCGAGGTGCGGCCGCGCACCGCCTGGAGCTGGACCCTGGTGCCGTAGCGCAGCGCATTCGACACCAGGTTAGTCAGGCAGCGCTTGATGGCGAGCGCGCGCAGCTCGACGTTCATGTCGCCCTGCCAGCTCACCTCGACATGGGCATTGTCGCGCCGGGCGCCGGCGGCCACGTCCTCCAGGATCTCGGACAGGTCGACCGGGGCCGGGTCCTCGTCGCCCTCGCCGCGGGCGAAGGCGAGATAGCCCTCGATCATGCGCGCCATGTCGGAGACGTCGTCGGCCAGTTCCTTGGTCTCGGGCGACTCCGGCAGCATTGCCAGCGACAGCTTCATGCGGGTGAGCGGCGTGCGCAGATCGTGGCTGACGCCGGCCAGCATCTCGGTGCGCTGCTGGGTCGAGCGGCGGAGCCTAATGCGCATGGTGTGGAAGGCGGTGGCCGCGTTTCGGACCTCGCGGGTGCCGCCGGAAAAGGCGAAGTCGGGGACGTCGCGGCCCTTGCCCAGTGCGTCGGCGGCGACACCGAGATGCTCGATCGGCACCAGTTCGCGGCGCATGAACCAGATGGCGAGGCCGAACAGCACCAGCGCCAGACCGAGCTGGGCCAGCACGTAGGCGAAGCTCGAGCCGAAAGTCAGGCGGACATGAGGTACCAGCACGTCCATGACGTCGCCGTCGGCAAGCTGGATCTCGATCAGCATCTGGCCGCCGCCGACATCGTTGTCGATGTAGAACGGCCGCTTCAGGTCGGCTTCGAGCGCGCCCTGGACCTCGCGCGCCACGATGTCGAAATACTCCGGCTCCCGAAACGGCCGCACGATGCCCTTGCGGAAGCTGACGAACAGCAGCAGGTCCTGTGCCGAGCGGCGCAGGATCCAGGCGCGGTGCTCGTCGTCGGGAAAATCGGCGCGCAGCGCAATCAGCACCCGCAGGTCGCGGACCAGCAGGATGGCGAGGCGGTTGGTGACGTTGTCGCCGCGCTGGCTGTAGAACCACCAGGCGCTCAGCGCCTGCAGCAACAGCATCGGCACGACGATGATGATCAGCGCGCGCGCAAAGAGCGTCTGCGGCGAATGCCTGTCGGACCAGCTGGCGATGCGCTCGAAGATGTCGCGGGCGGCGCCCCACCTCATGCGTCGACCAGCCTATAGCCCTGGCCGCGGACGGTGCGCAGGTAACGTGGAAAGGACGGGTCGGGCTCGATCTTGCGCCGGAGCCGCGTTACCTGCACGTCGATGGCACGCTCGTTGACGGCGCTGCCGACCATCTTGCACAGCGTCTCGCGGCTCAGCGCTTCGCCCATGCGGCTGGCGAAGGCGCGCAGCAGCGCCACCTCGGCATCGGTGAGTGCCACACGCTTGCCCTTCTGCGTGAGTTCGCCCAGGTCGGCGTCGAACTGCATCGGGCCGAACGCCACCAGGCGCTGCGGCTCGGCCGACGGGGCGGCGCCCGGCCGGCCGCGGCGCAACACGCTCTGGATGCGCAGCAGCAACTCGCGCGGCTCGAATGGCTTGCCGAGATAGTCGTCGACTCCGGTCTCGAGGCCGGCGATGCGGTCCTTGGTGTCGCCCATCGCCGTCAGCATCAGGATCGGCACATTGTCGGTGCGGCGGAGCTGGGTCGCAAAGTCGAGGCCGGTCTCGCCCGGCATCATGACGTCGAGCACGATCAGGTCGAAGTCGAGCGCCTGCAGGCGCTGGCGCGCCTCGGCGGCATGGCCTGCGGTACTGACGCGAAAGCCGTTGCGCGACAGGAACGATTTCAGCAGCTCGCGCAGGCGCGTGTCGTCATCGACCACCAGGATGTGCGGCTTGTCGGCCGAGGCGTCCATGACGCTCAGCGTCCGCTCCTGACCCGCTTGTCGACCACGGCGCGTTCGGTGGGATCGAGCAGGCCGAGCAGGACCTTGCGGAAACCCTCGACCGAATCGGCACCGGTCTCGCGGTAGGCGCGGGCAAAGCGCTGGCTCTGGCGGTCCGTCAGGTCGAGTTCGAGCTTCGTGCCCTTTTCGGTGAGCCGCAGGCGCCGCTCGCGCCGGTCGCGCGCGCCGCTCTTCTGCTCGACGTAGCCCTGTTCGAGGAGGTCCTTCAGGACACGGCTGATCGACTGCTTGGTGACCTTGAGGATCGACAGAAGATGACCGACGGTCTCGCCGGGGTGGCGGCCGATGAAATAGAGCGCGCGGTGATGCGCCCGGCCGAGCTGGTAGCGCTTGAGGTGCTGGTCCGATTCGAACGTGAAATCGCGATAGGCATAGAACATCAGCTCAATGCCCTGACGCAGTTCCTCCTCGCGCAGGAACAGCGGATTAGCGGGGGATCTTGATTCGACCATGCCTTTAACTGGGCGCGACTATAGAGCGGGCGCGCTGCGTTGACACCCCACCGGGTCGGCGTTGCGGACCTACCGCTTTTCCGACATTTTCTGTCGCATGCTCACCGTTCATCATCTCGGCAAGTCGCAGTCCGAACGCATCGTCTGGCTCTGCGAGGAACTCGGCATCCCTTACGAGCTGAAGGTTTACGACCGCCACCCTGTCACCCGGCTGGCGCAGGCCGATTACAAGGCGCTGCATCCGATCGGCTCGGCGCCGGTGATTACCGACGGCGAACTCGTGCTGGCCGAATCGGGCGCCATCGTCGAGTACATCGTCGCCAAGTACGGGAAAGGTCGCCTGATTCTCGCCCCCGATCATCCCGACTTCGCCCAATTCCTTTACTGGTTCCATTTCGCCAACGGCACGCTGCAGCCGGCGACCGGGCGCAACATGATCCTCGGCCGCTTGAATCTGCCGGCCGACAATGCGCTTTTGATCGCGATGAAGGCGCGCCTCGATCTGGCACTCGGTTTCCTGGAGGAGCGGCTGGCGGCGGTCGACTATCTCGCCGGTCGCGAATTCACCACCGCCGATATCATGCTGGTCTTCACGCTCACCACCATGCGGCTGTTCTATCCCTACGATCTCAAGCCTTATCCCTCGCTCCTGCGCTACCTGCAGCGCATCGGTTCGCGGCCGGCCTATCAAAGGGCGATGGCCAAGGGCGACCCCGACATGGCGCCTCTCCTCTCCTGATCTGACCTGACGGGCCGGCTGAAAATTGCCGAAGCCGCAGGCTTGCCTGCAATTTTGAGTCAGCTTTATTGACATAGTCAGTATTATTGACCTATATATCCAGAAGATTGCTAATTAGTCGGTCGAAACGGTTCATTCAGAATCTTTTAGAGGAGAATATCGCAATGTCCGCAACAATGGATGATCGCGACGGCTTCATCTGGGTCGATGGCAAGCTGGCGCCATGGCGCGAAGTCCGGATGCATGTCCTCACCCATGCCCTGCATTACGGCTCGGCCGTATTCGAGGGTGAGCGCATCTACGACGGCCGTGTGTTCCGCCTCGCGGCGCACAGTGCCCGGCTGATCAATTCCGCCCGCCTGCTTGACTATGAGTTGCCATGGACGCGCGAGCAGATCGACGAGGCGACGCGCGCCGTCGTGAAGGCGAACAAGCTGCAACAGGGCTACATCCGCCCGATCGCCTGGCGCGGCTCCGAAATGCTGGGCGTGTCGGGCATCGGCACGTCGGTGCATCTGGCCATCGCCCCCTGGGATCAGGAGGGCAAGCTCTCCGTCCAGGCGCGCGACAGCGGCATCAACGTCACCATGGCCAAATACCGCCGCCCGTCGCCGGAAACGGCACCGGGCCACGCCAAGGTCGCGGGTCTCTACGTCATCTGCGGCATCGAGAAGGACCGCGCCCTGAAGGCCGGCTTCGACGACGCGCTGATGCTCGACTGGCAGGGGCGTCTGGCCGAGTCGACCGGTGCCAACATCTTTCTCGTCATCGACGGCACTCTGGTGACGCCGACACCGGAGAACTTCCTGGATGGCATCACGCGGCGCGCCGTCATGGGCATGGCGCGCAAGCGCGGCCTGGCCGTGGAGGAGCGCACGGTCATGCCCGAGGAGCTTGCCCGCGCCAGCGAGGTATTCCTGTCCGGCACGGCTGCCGAGATCGTGCCGGTGGGCTCGGTCGACGGGCACCACTATCAGGCCGGGCCAGTGGCGCGGACCCTGATGGCCGATTTCCAGAAGCTGGTGCGCGCGCCCGATTCCGAAGGCTTTGGCGAGTCGACGCATTTGGTGGCGCAGGCCAAGCCGCTGGCGGCTTGACATAAGGGGTTTCAATCCCCTTTTCTCGATGACGTCCGAGGGGTGTCCGGCTGCCGCAAGGTAACCGGGCTGAGACAGCCGACCGGCTGAACCCTTTGAACCTGATCCGGATCATGCCGGCGAAGGAACGGGAGTTCGTCGAGTGGAACGACTTTCTGTCACTGTCATAGGCGCCGGCGTCGCAGGACTTTGCTGCGCGCTGGAGCTTGCTGAACGGGGCGCCAGGGTCGAGGTCGTCGATCGCGGCCGCGCGCTGGGTGACGGCGCCTGCTCTTGGCAGGCGGGCGGCATGCTGGCGCCCTGGTGCGAACGCGCCACCACGGATGCCACGGTCGCCGTCATGGGCGCGCCGTCCATCGATTGGTGGACGCGTCATTTTCCCGGCACCGTCCGCAAGGGCAGCCTCGTTGCCGCCCAGCCGCGCGATGCCGCCGACCTCACGCGGTTCGCCCAGCGGACCGAACGCTACGAATGGGTGGATGCCGAACGCATTGCAGCCCTCGAACCCGATCTCGCCGGCCGCTTCCGCCGGGCGTTGTTCTTTCCCGACGAAGCGCATCTCGATCCGCGCCTGGCGCTGGCGGCGCTCGTCGAGCGGCTCGCCGACCGGGGCGTCGAGATTCGCTTCGGCGTCGAAGTTTCGCCTGAAGAAGCACCGGGCGATGCAGTCGTCGATTGCCGCGGGTTCGCCGCGCGAGACGCCTTGCCCGATCTGCGCGGCGTGCGGGGCGAGATGGTGGTGGTGCGTTGCCGCGACGTGACGCTCGCACGGCCCATCCGCATGCTGCATCCGCGGATCCCACTCTACATCGTGCCGCGCGGCGATGGCCGCTTCATGATCGGCGCCACCATGGTCGAAAGCCAACAGCAGGGGCCCGCGACCGTGCGCTCCACAGTCGAGCTGCTGAACGCCGCCTACGCCCTCCATCCCTCTTTCGGCGAGGCGGAGATCGTCGAGCTCGGCGCCGATCTGCGTCCGACATTTCCCGACAATCTGCCGAGGGTGGAGCGTCAGGGTCGAATCGTCCGCGCCAATGGCCTCTATCGCCACGGCTTCCTGCTGGCACCCGCGCTTGCCCGCGAGGTCGCCGGCATTATTGTTAATTCTACCGACACGCTGGAGATGGCCCATGCGGATCTTCCTCAACGATGACGTTCGCGACGTCGAGGCCGCGACCCTGGCCGCGGCGCTGGAAGCATTGGGCTTCGGCGGTCGCAAGATTGCGACGGCAGTGAACGGCCGTTTCGTTGCCGCCACCGCGCGCCCCGCGACCAAGCTGGCCGACGGCGATCGCATCGAGGTCGTGGCGCCGATGCAGGGAGGCTAGGAGATGTCGTTCTATGGCGTAGAGCTCGGCTCGCGCCTGCTGCTGGGCACGGCCCGCTATCCTTCGCCGGCGATCCTGGCCGAAGCGATCAAGGCGTCGAAGGCCGAGGTCGTGACGGTGTCGCTGCGGCGCGAGAGCGGCAGCGAGCGCGCCGGCCAGAGCTTCTGGTCCCTGGTGCGGGCGCTGGGCGTACGCGTGCTGCCCAACACCGCAGGCTGCCACACGGTGAAGGAAGCGGTGACGACCGCGCACATGGCGCGCGAGCTGTTCGACACGACCTGGATCAAGCTCGAAGTCATCGGCGAGTCCGACACCTTGCAGCCCGACGTGTTCGGCCTGGTCGAGGCGGCGCGTATTCTCTCAGAGGACGGCTTCGAGGTATTTCCCTACACGACCGAGGATCTCGTGGTCGCCGATCGCCTGGTCGAGGCGGGGTGCCGCGTGCTGATGCCGTGGGGCGCGCCGATCGGCTCGGCGCGCGGTCTCAACAACGTCTACGGCCTGAAGTCACTGCGAGCTCATTTTCCCGACATTCCGCTGGTGGTCGATGCCGGCCTCGGCGTGCCCTCTCATGCCGCGGCAGCCATGGAAATGGGTTACGACGCGGTGCTGCTCAACACGGCGGTCGCCGAGGCGGGCGATCCCGTGGCCATGGCGCGGGCCTTTGCCCTCGCGGTCGACGCGGGTCGCACGGCCTTTCTTGCCCAGCCCTTGGAGCCGCGCGACATGGCAGCGCCGTCCACGCCGGTCATCGGCAAAGCGGCGCTTGGAGACTAGAGACATGCTCGATCCGTTCTATCCCGTCGTGCCCGATGCCGGCTGGGTGGCGAAGCTGGTGCCTGCCGGCACGAAGCTGATCCAGCTCCGCATCAAGGACCGGCCCGATGCCGAGGTGCGCCTTCAGGTGCGCGAGGCCAAGGCGGTCTGCGCGATGCATGGTGCGCATCTCATCGTCAACGATTTCTGGCAGGTCGCCATCGACGAGGGTTGCACTTGGGTCCATCTCGGCCAGGAAGATCTCATCGACGCCGACATCAAGGCGCTGCGCCGCGCCAACATTCGGATCGGCGTCAGCACGCATGATCATGCCGAACTCGACAAGGGCCTCGCGATCGATCCCGACTACGTGGCGCTGGGACCGATCTATCCGACCAAGCTGAAGCAGATGCCGTGGGCGCCGCAAGGCACGGAGAAACTGCGCGAATGGAAGAAGCTGATCGGTGACCGGCCGTTGGTCGCCATCGGCGGGCTGACGCTCGAACGTGCGCTGCTGTGCCTGAAGTCCGGCGCGGATATTGCCTCGGTCGTGGGCGACATCGTGAACCACGCGGACCCGATCGGACAGGCGAAGGCGTGGATCTCCGCAACGAGAAGGCCATGACGACAGGTACGAGCCGCTACGCGCGTCAGGCGATCCTGGGCGAGGTCGGCCCTGAGGGCCAGGCGAAGCTCGCCGCGGCGTCGGTCCTCGTGGTTGGTGCCGGCGGTCTCGGCTGCCCGGTGCTGCAGTATCTCGTGGGCGCCGGCGTCGGTCGGATCACGGTCGTCGATCACGACACGGTCGAGGTGACCAACCTCCATCGCCAGCCGCTCTACCGCATGTCCGACCTCGGCCGGCCGAAGGTCGAAGCGGCGCGAGACGCATTGCTGGGGTTCAATCCGGAGGTTCGCCTCGATACGGTGGCGGAACGGCTGACGCCACAGAACGTCGCCCGCCTGGTCGCTGCGGCCGATGTCGTGGTCGATGCCGCCGACAGTTTCGCCGTCACCTACATCCTGAGCGACGCCTGCCAGGCCGCGGCCAAGCCGCTGGTCAGCGCCTCGGTCATCGGCATGACGGGCTACGCCGGGTCCTTCTGCGGCGGCGGCCCGAGCTATCGCGCCGTTTTCCCCGAAGTGTCGGTCGACGGCGGCACGTGCGCCACGGTCGGGGTGTTGGGCACGGCGGTGGCGGTGCTGGGGGGGCTACAAGCCCATCTCGCGCTGCACCTTCTTCTGGGTCTCGAGCCCGGTGTGCGCGGCCGTGTGGTCACTTTCGATGCCAAGCGGCTGGCGTTCGGCGGGTTCGGCTTTGCGGGCAGTCCCGAGCCCGACGCGTTCGTGCCTTTCATCGCACCCGATGCCGTAACGAAGGACGATCTCGTGGTCGATCTGCGCAGCCTGGAAGAAACGCCTGTCTCGCCGTTTCCTGGCGCGCGGCGGCTGATGGTCGACGATGTCGGGAACCTGGCGAGCGAGCACCCGGCAGGCCGCATCGTCCTGGCGTGCCGCAGCGGCCAGCGCGCGCTGATGGCGGCGGACCGCCTGCGCGAACGAGGCCTCTCGAACCTGGTGCTGGTCGCGCTGGGTTAGGGCTTGCTGGCCCAACGCGCGGCGGCGGCGTCGTCGCCCTCATGGGCTTCGACCCATTTTTCGCCGCTCGGAGTTTCCTCGAGTTTCCAGAACGGCGCCTTGGTCTTGAGCCAGTCGACCAGGAATTCGCAGGCCTCGAAGGCCGCTTCGCGGTGTGGCGATCCGACCGCCACCAGGACGATGCGATCGCCGGCTTCCAGGCGGCCGTGGCGATGCACGATCAGTGTCGCCTCCAGCGGCCAGCGCCGCTGCGCTTCGGCCTCGATCTCCTCCAGCGCCTTCTCCGTCATGCCGGGATAGTGCTCCAGCGTCATGGCCTCGATGCGCTCGCGATGCAGGCCGTCGCGCGTATGCATCTCGCGCACCAGACCCACGAACACTGCCAGCCCGCCGATCTTGCGGTTGCCGCGGGTGAGCGCGTCGAGCTCGGCGCCAACGTCGAAATCGCCCTGCTGGACTCGAACGGTCACGGGCCTAGCCGCCGGTGAAGGGCGGAAAGAACGCGACCTCGCGGGCATCGGCGAGAGAGGCGTCGAAGGATGCTGTCTTCTGGTCGACGGCGGCACCGAAGGCCGCTCCCGCGGCCAGCGCCTCGGCATGGCCTGCACTACGGGCGCGCAGCCAGACCACGAGATCGCCCACGGTCCTGACCTCGGCCGGCAGCGTGACCTCTTCTTCGGGCAGGCCAACGGTCCGCTTCATCCAGGCGAAGTAGCGCACTTTCATTTCTGGCCGCTCGGCGGGGGCGAATCTTCGGCCATATGCTTGAGGCCGGTCCGCAGGTAGTCGTATCCGGTGATCAGGGTCAGCGCCGCGGCCACCCAGATCAGCACGATCCCGACCTGCGTGACGTAGGGCGAGGCGGCGTCGCCCACCAGCAGGGCCGCGATCGCCACCATTTGCGCGCCGGTCTTCCATTTGGCGAGCTGGCTGACCGGCAGGCCGACCCGCAGCTCGGCCAGGAATTCGCGCAGCCCGGAGACCAAGATTTCGCGCGCCAGGATGATCAGCGCTGCCAGCACGTTCAGGTCGCGCAGCGTGCCGCTGTCGACCAGCATGACCAGCGCGGCGGCAACCAGCAGCTTGTCGGCGATGGGATCGAGGAAGCGGCCGAAGCGCGAGATCTGATGGTAGCGGCGCGCGAAGTAACCGTCGAACCAGTCGGTAACCGCCGCGATCACGAACAGGATCATCGACAGCCACTGTGCCCAGCCGCGATCGAGCCAGAAGCACGCCACGACCAGCGGAATCGCGATGATCCGCGACAAGGTCAGCATGTTGGGAAGGTTGAACAGCATCTTCCGCGACCTTAGCGACCGCCTCTGAAGTGGTCATGGATTTTCTGGGCAATCGCGCCCGAGATGCCCGGCACGGATTTGATGTCCTCGATCGTCGCCACGGCCACGGCACGGGCGCTGCCGAAATGATTGAGCAGTGCACGTTTGCGGCCGGCGCCGATGCCCGGCACCTCGTCGAGGGCGGAGCGCGTGAGATCAGCCGCACGGCGCGTGCGGTGAGTTCCGATCGCGAAGCGATGGGCCTCGTCGCGCAGCCGCTGGAGGAAATACAGGACGGGGTCGCGCTGCTCGAGCGAGAAGGGCGGACGACCGGGCATGAAGAACCGCTCGCGTCCCGCATTGCGGTCCGGGCCCTTGGCAATGCCGACCATGACGATGTCTTCGAGGCCGAGTTCGACCGCCACCTGCCGCGCCGCCTCGAGCTGGCCCTGGCCCCCGTCGATCAGCACCAGGTCGGGCCAGTGTTCCTCGTCGCGTTCGGGGTTCTCCTTGAGCGCGCGGCCGAAGCGGCGGCTCATGACCTCGCGCATCATGGCGAAGTCGTCGCCGGCCGCACCCTCGGTCTTGATATTGAACTTGCGATAGGCGTTCTTCATGAAGCCCTCGGGCCCGGCCACGATCATTGCGCCGATCGGCGCGGTGCCCTGGATGTGGCTGTTGTCGTAGACCTCGATGCGCTCCGGCGGCGAATCCAGCCCGAAGACGCGCGCCAAACCCTCGAGCAAGGTGCGCTGCGTGCCGCGCTCGGCCAGCCGCCGCGCCAGCGCCTCGCGGGCGTTCGAGACGGCCTGGTCGAGGGCGTCCTTCTGGTCGCCGCGCTTGGGATGGCGGATCTCGACCTTGTGGCCCGCGCTGATCGCCAGCGCGCTTTCCAGCAACTCGCGCTCGGCGACGTCGTGGCTGGTCAGGACCAGCTTGGGCGCCGGCCGCGATTCGTAGAATTGTCCGATGAAGGCCGACAGCACCGCTTCCTGGTCGAGTTCGCGCGGGTGGCTCGGGAAATAGGCGCGGTTGCCGAGATTCTGCCCGGCTCGCAGGAAAAACACCTGGACGCACACCTGCCCGCCATCGGCGTGGGCGGCGAAGATATCGGCCTCCTCGATCGAGGGCAGGCTGATCGATTGATGCGACTGGATCTGGGTCAGCGCGCGGATGCGGTCGCGCAATACGGCAGCGCCCTCGAACTCGAGATTGGCCGATGCCTGTTCCATGCGCTGCGACAACGCCTGCTGGATCTCGCGGTTGCGCCCGCCCAGGAAGCCGCGCACCTCCTCGACGATCGATGCGTACTCCTCCTTCTCGATGCGGCCGACGCACGGCGCCGTGCAGCGCTTGATCTGGAACTGCAGGCAGGGCCGGGTGCGCGTCGAGAACACGCCGTCGGAGCAGGACCTGAGCGGAAAGGCACGCTGCAGCGCGTAGAGCGTGCGGTTGACCGCGGTGGCGGAGGCGAAGGGGCCGAAATACTCGTTGCCGGCCTCGCGCGTACCGCGGTGCTTGGCGAGCTGCGGCCAGTCGGTATCGCGGCGGATGACGATATAGGGAAACGACTTGTCGTCGCGCAGCAACACGTTGAAGCGCGGCCGGAAGCGCTTGATCAGGTTGTTCTCGAGCAGCAGCGCCTCGGCCTCGCTGTCGGTGACCGAGAATTCCATGGTCGTGGTCGCCGTGACCATGCGCATCAGCCGGGTCGCCAGCCGGGTCGGCTGCGTGTAGGCGGCGACGCGGCTGCGCAGCGACTTCGCCTTGCCGACGTAGAGGACCTCGCCGTCGGCCGCGATCATGCGATAGACCCCGGGCTTGCGCGGCAGGGTGCGCACGAACTCGGCGATGGTCCGCATGCCGTCGGCGAGCGTGCCCTCGTTGGGTTTCTGGTTGGTATCGGTTTCGATGCTCACGGGACGTGATCGCTTGGAAGCCGGAGAGTGGGCCGGAGGGCCGCGCACAATGGGTCGGCAGGTGCCCGCCGACAAGACGGCAAAGGCCATGTGGGGAAGTCTGTGAAGAAACTTGGTGTCAGCCGGACGTTACGCCAACGTCACTGTATTGACTCAATCAGAATGCGGTGGCAGTCGGGCCGTATTTTCACTCCAATATATTGAAATAACTGACTAATTTAGATTATTTCCATTCCAAATTATCGACTCGTCGCGGCAGACGTTCCCGATTCAGTCCGATCGTCTGCCGCGCTTCGATTTGTGGATAAGTTCGGTCGCTTTAAAGCACCGACAGCATGCGGCCGACCAGGGGATGGCGGACCACATCCTGGTCGGTGAGATGGACCACCGAGACGTCATCCAGCCCGTCCAGCTTCTTGCCGATGCAGGCGAGACCCGAGAGTTCCGGCAACAGGTCGGTCTGGTCGGGATCGCCTGTCATGACCATGGTGGAATGCCAGCCGAGGCGTGTCAGCAGCATCTTGAGCTGCCCGTAGGTGCAGTTTTGCGCCTCGTCGATCAGGACGAAGCTGTTGTTGAGGGTGCGTCCGCGCATGAACGCCACCGGCGCGATCTCGATCGTGCCGTCGTCGAGGTGCTGGCGCAGGCGCTTGGCGCCCAGCCGGTCGTTCAGGGCATCCCACAGCGGGCGCAGGTAGGGATCGAGCTTTTCGCGCATGTCGCCCGGCAGGAAGCCGAGGTTTTCGCCGGCCTCGACTGCCGGCCGTGACAGCACGATGCGCGTCACCGAGCCGGATTCCAGCGCTTCCACCGCAGCGCAGATCGCCAGGTAGGTCTTGCCGGTGCCTGCCGGTCCGAGGGCGACGGTGAGCGGTTTAGCCTCTATGGCCTCCATCAATATGCGTTGGTTGTCGCTGCGCGGTCGGACCTTGCGGATGTAGCTCTGATCCCTGTCGTTGGCCGGAGACTTGTCGAAGACGAGGTTGTGAACACGGGCGCTATCGACGGCATGCAGCTTGGCGCGGCGTGTGGCTCGTTTTGCCATTTGCGTACTCCGGAGGCTGTGACAGAGGAACGGGACCCGTCGCCGACAATAAAAAACGCCCCCGCAAAGCGGAGGCGTCGACGATGGGCAGTACCGAAAGTGCGGCTGCAAGAGCACTCGGCGGGAACACCGCCAGTGATCCAAACTCCGTCTGGGCGCAAAGTCCTTGGACGGATAAGCAACCTCCTTTTGCTACCGAAGAAATCGTACTCTGAACAAAACGGGTCGGCCACCACATTTATGGGCCGCAACCCAAATTTCACACTACACCCGGGGTTTTGGCGTAGGCCAGACGGCCGGCAATGTAGGTGGCCTGCACCGCCCGATCGTCGCCCAGAGTCATCTGGATGAAGAGCTGTTCGGCGAAGTCGCGCGCGCCGTTCATGCGGGCATCGATCAGCGGCGTCGACCGCATGTCGAGCACCACCAGATCGGCTTCCATGCCGGCGGCGAGGCTGCCGATCTTGTCTTCAAGGTACATTGCCCGGGCGCCACCGCGGGTGGCGAGATAGTAGGCGTGCCCGGCCGACAGCGACTGGCGGTTGAGCTGGCTGGCTTTGTAGGCGGCATCGAGCGTCGCCATGATTGAGAACGACGTGCCGGCGCCGATGTCGGTACCCAGCCCGACCCGCACCGGCCGCGCCTTGGCGACGGCGCGCGCAATGTCGAAGGCGCCGCTGCCGAGGAAGAAGTTCGACGTCGGGCAATGAGCGATCGCGGCGCCGCTTTCATGCAGGCGCTGCATCTCGGGGTCGTCCAGCCAGATGCCGTGGCCGAAGACCGCGCGCGGCCCGCACAGACCATGATGATCGTAGACATCGAGATAGTTCCGGCGGTCGGGGAAAAGCTCCTTGGTCCAGGCGACCTCGTCGCGCGATTCGGCGATGTGGGTCTGCATCAGGCAGTCGCCGTTTTCGCGCCACAGCGCGCCGGCGGCGGCGAGCTGCGCCGGCGTGCTGGTGCCGGCGAAACGCGGCGTGATGGCATAGAGCAACCGTCCGCGGCCGTGCCACCTGGCGATCAGCGCCTGCGATTCGTCGTAGCCCGACTGCGCAGTGTCGAGCAGGCCCGCTGGCGCATTGCGGTCCATCAGCACTTTGCCCGCGGCCAGGCGCAGGCCGATTGCCTCGGCTTCCTCGAACAGTGCATCGACCGAGTGCGGATGGACGGTGCAGTAGACGCAGCTCGTGGTGATGCCGTTGCGCAGGTTCTCGCGCAAGAAAAGTTTGGCGATATCGCGTGCGTAGGCCTTGTCGGCGAACTTGAGTTCCGTCGGGAACGTGTAGTTGTTCAGCCAGTCGAGGAGCTGGGCACCGTGGCTCGCGATCATCGGTGTCTGCGGATAGTGAACATGGGTGTCGATGAAGCCCGCCGAGATCAGCGCGTCGCTTCCATAGTCGCGCACCTCGGTACCGGCCGGCAGTTGCGGCGCTACCAGGCTCGCCGGACCGAAATGGGTGATGCGGCCGTCCATCATGGCAACGATGGCGTCGGACTCGTGGACCATCGTGGCGTCGAGCCCGTCCTGGAACGGATCGCCGGTGAAGCTGAGCGCCGGGCCGCGCACGGCGATCGGTCGGGAAGCGGGAACAGCCATACGGCCTATCCTAGCGCGAACAGAGTACCGGCAGTTTGGAGATCAGCTCGATCGAGCAAGTCGCCTCGGGAAACAAGGCCCAGACCGCGCCGAAGACGAACACCGCCAGCAGCACCGGCCGCAGGGTCCGCACCAGGGCGGGCACCGCCACACGCAGGGCCCAGTAGGCGAAGACGAGGGTGACCGCGATCGCCAGCACCCGGTACTCCGGGGTCCAGGCCTCCCATGTCGCACTGAGGTTGGCGCGTGCGGCCAGTTCCTTCAGATAGTCCATGCCGCCGCCTTCATCTTCTCGCCTGCCGCAAAAATCGAAGGGCCCAGCCGTTGCCGGCTAGGCCCTTGATTTAGTTGGTGGAGCCAAACGGGATCGAACCGTTGACCTCTACAATGCCATCGTAGCGCTCTCCCAGCTGAGCTATGGCCCCGAATTCCTGGGTCGCGGCGCGAGGTATAATTCCTGCCCCCTCAACTGGCAACAGGGGACTGGACTAGGCCTAGCGGTCGCCTTCGCCCTTGTCGTCCTCTACTTCAACCTCGACCTCGATATCGTCGGTCTCGTCGGCGAGATCGTCCGCCTCGAGCGCGTCATCACCCTCCACGTCGGGTATCTCGTCGCCATTCAAGGCCGCGTCATCAGCCTTCTTCTTGGCCGCCGCCTTGACCAAAGCCGCCGCTGCCGCGGTCGCCGCCGCGGCAGTCGCCGCCGCCGCTGCCGCCGCACCGCGGCCACGACGCACCTTCACGAAGTCCTCGCGATCGTGATCGCGGCCACACTTGGGGCATTTGATCGGACTCTTGTTCAGGTCGTAGAAGCGCGCTGCACAGCTCTGGCAGGTGCGCTTGGTACCCCAGGTCGCCTTGACCACGCTGAATCTCCCGGAATTCCGCTGAAATCGGCCGAATCGGCCGTGAGGGAGCGCGTATGTCACGCGTCTTTCACCCTGTCAAAACCAAATTCCGGCATGCTACGAGGGCGCCGCGCCGCATTTCCGCCATCCCTCATGGAGAGTGCCCTGTCCGGGACAGCCGCAACGGCCAAACTGATCGCCCGCCCCGTCGCCCGATTGCACGGCCGGGTCCGTGCGCCCGGCGACAAATCGGTGTCGCACCGCGCCCTGATGTTCGGCGCCCTGGCACTGGGTGAAACCAACGTCAGCGGCCTTCTCGAGGGCGAGGACGTGCTGGCCACCGCGGCCGCGCTCCGCGCGCTGGGCGCCGTGGTCGAGCATGTCGGCGAAGGCCTGTGGAGGATCCGTGGCTTCGGCGTCGGCGGCGGACGCGAGCCCAGCGACGTTCTCAACCTCGGCAACTCCGGCACCTCGGCCAGGCTGCTGTCGGGCATTCTCGCCAGCCATCCCTTCACCAGTTTCATGACCGGCGATGCCTCGCTGAGGTCCAGGCCGATGCAGCGCGTCATCGAGCCGCTGTCGCGCATGGGTGCGCGCTTCCAGGGCCGCGAAGGCGGACGCATGCCGCTCGCCATCATCGGCACCGACGAGATGGTGCCGATCGAATACCGCCTGCCTGTCGCCTCGGCGCAGGTGAAGAGCGCCATCCTGCTGGCCGGCCTCAACACCGCGGGCGAAACCACGGTGATCGAACCCGAGGCGACGCGCGATCATACCGAACGCATGTTGCGCCATTTCGGCGCCGAGGTTCGGGTGAGCGCGGCCGAGGGCGGCGGCAAGCGCATCACCGTCGTCGGCTGGCCGGAGCTGAAGGCCCGCGACATCGTGGTGCCGGGCGATCCCTCGTCGGCGGCCTTCGCCGTGGTCGCCGCCGCGATACGGCCCGGCAGTGACGTCACGGTCGAGAACGTCGGCGTCAATCCGTTGCGGGCCGGCCTCTATCAAACGCTGAGCGAGATGGGCGCCGACATCGCCTTCGAGAACCAGCGTGAGGTCGGCGGCGAGCCGGTGGCCGATCTCCGCGTCAAGGGCGGCGAACTGAAAGGCGTCGAGGTGCCGGCCGAGCGCGCGCCGACGATGATCGACGAATATCCCATCCTCGCCGTCGCGGCGGCCTGCGCGATCGGCACGACGCGCATGCTGGGTCTGGCTGAGCTGCGCGCCAAGGAAAGCGACCGGCTGGCCAGCGTGGCGGCAGGCCTCGCCGTGAACGGCGTGCGCCACGAAATGGGCACCGACACGCTCACCGTGCACGGCACGGGCGCGGCGCCGGACGGCGGCGGGCTGGTCAAGACGCACCTCGACCATCGCATCGCCATGTCTTTCTTGGTGCTGGGACTGGCGGCGCGCGAGCCGGTCGCGGTCGACGACGGCTCGCCGATCGACACCAGCTTTCCCGGCTTCGCGGCCCTGATGAACGGCCTCGGCGCCAAGATCGAACCGGCGTGAGCGGGGCGGCGTGAGCGGCGCGACATGAAAGGGCCGTTGGTCATCGCCATCGACGGGCCCTCGGCCGCGGGCAAGGGCACGCTCGCCCGCCGGCTCGCTGCTCATTTCCGGCTGCCCCATCTCGATACCGGCCTGCTCTACCGCGCGGTCGGCTTGCTGGCGGAGAAAAGCGGCCGGCGGCCTGGCGAGGTCGCAACTGCCCTGCAGCCCTCGGATTTGGCCGATCCGGACCTCAGGACCGACCAAGCCGGCCAAGCCGCCTCGAAAGTGGCAGCGCTGCCGGAAGTCCGCGACAACCTCTTGAATTTCCAAAAGAAATTTGCATACCAGGCGTCGGGCGCGGTGCTCGACGGACGCGATATCGGCACGGTCATTTGCCCCGGCGCGCCGGTGAAACTGTTCGTGACGGCGAGTCTCGAGGCCCGGGCGGAGCGCCGACACCGGGAGTTGCGCGAACGGGGGCTCGACACTATAAAACCGCGCGTTCTTGCCGAGATGGCGGAGCGGGACCGTCGCGACAGCGAACGGGCGGCTGCACCACTTCAAGCCGCACCCGATGCTTTCCTTCTCGATACCAGCGACATGGATGCCGACGCAGCGTTTGCTGCCGCCTTGGCGTTCATCGAGCGCAAGGGCTTTCGATCCTCCGGGCCGTAAGTCGCCGCCGGCGGATCGAAGACAACAAGCGGCGATTGCGAACGGGCGTGTCGTCCGGGCGTCGGTGTTTCAAAGGCAGTGGATCCGCCGGACTTAACCGGTTGGCCGACGGGCGCAGTGCCGCCCGGGATCGATGAAGGAGAGTACTAGATGGCAAAGGGCAGCGCCCTTCGTAAGCCTGCGAACGACACGTCTAGCGACGAGTTCGCAGCACTCCTCGACGAATCGCTGGGCGGTTCGACGAGCTTTGAAGGCTCGGTCGTCAAGGGCCGCGTCATTCGCATTGCCAACGATTTCGTCACCATCGACGTCGGCCTCAAGTCCGAGGGCCGCGTTGCTCTGCGCGAGTTCGCCAACGGGACGGGCGCGCCGGAGATCAAGGAAGGCGACCTGATCGACATCTTCGTCGATCGCATGGAAAACAAGGAGGGCGAGGCCGTCCTGTCGCGCGACAAGGCGCGCCGCGAGGAAGCCTGGACCGTTCTCGAGAAGGCTTTCACCGACCAGGAACGTGTCATGGGCACGATCTTCGGCCGCGTTAAGGGTGGCTTCACCGTCGATCTGAGCGGCGCCGTGGCGTTCCTGCCGGGCAGCCAGGTCGACGTCCGTCCGGTCCGCGATGTCGGCCCGCTGATGGGCCAGGCCCAGCAGTTCCAGATCCTCAAGATGGATCGCCGCCGCGGCAACATCGTTGTGTCGCGCCGCGCCGTCATGGAAGAGACCCGCGCCGAGGACCGCACGCGCCTGATGGGCGCGCTGTCGGAGGGCCAGGTGCTCGACGGCGTCGTGAAGAACATCACCGACTACGGCGCGTTCGTGGACCTGGGCGGCGTCGATGGCCTGCTGCATGTCACCGACATCGCCTGGAAGCGCATCAACCATCCGTCGGAAGCCCTCACCATCGGCCAGCAGGTCAAGGTGCAGGTCATCCGCTTCAACGCCGAGACGCAGCGCATCTCGCTCGGCATGAAGCAGCTGATGAGCGATCCGTGGGATGGCGCCGGCGCCAAGTACCCGGTGGCCTTCAAGCTCAAGGGCCGCGTCACCAACATCACCGACTACGGCGCGTTCGTCGAGCTGGAGCCGGGCGTCGAAGGCCTGGTCCATGTCAGCGAAATGAGCTGGACCAAGAAGAACGTGCACCCGGGCAAGATCGTCGCCACTTCGCAGGAAGTCGAAGTGATGGTGCTGGACGTCGACATGTCCAAGCGCCGCATCTCGCTCGGCCTCAAGCAGTGCATGGCCAACCCGTGGGAGAGCTTCGCCGAGAAGTACCCGGCGGGCACCGAGCTGGAAGGCGAGGTCCGCAACATCACCGAGTTCGGCCTGTTCGTGGGCCTGCCCGGCGACATCGACGGCATGGTTCATCTCAGCGACCTGAGCTGGGACAAGGCCGGCGACGAGGCAATCCGCGACTTCAAGAAGGGTGACAACGTCAAGGTCAAGGTCCTCGACGTCGACATCGACAAGGAGCGCATCTCGCTTGGCATCAAGCAGCTGGCCAACGATCCGTTCGAGAACGTCGGCATCGTCGCCAAGAAGGGCGACGTGGTCACCGTCATCGTGGCCGGCATCCAGGACAACGGCATCGACGTCACGGTGCAGGACGGCATCCCGGGCTTCATCCGCAAGTCCGAGCTCAGCCGCGACCGCTCCGAGCAGCGTCCCGACCGCTACGCCATCGGCGACAAGCTCGACGCCAAGATCACCAACATCGACAAGGCCTCGCGCCGGGTCGTGCTGTCGGTCAAGGCGCGCGAGATGGACGAAGAGAAGAAGGCGATGGCCGATTTCGGCTCGTCCGACTCGGGCGCCAGCCTGGGCGACATCCTGGGTGCGGCGCTCAGCCGGGCCCAGAAGAAGGGCGAGGACGACGAGAAATAGGGTCTTTCGAGACCTTGGAAAGGAAGGCCGGTCCGCAAGGATCGGCCTTTTCTTTTGCTTTCAAGGGCTTAGGCTTGACGATGTTGTTATTTAGTTTAATATCAAAGACTTAAATCCTTGATCCCGAGGCCCAGCGCCTCGCCGTGGAACCGCGATGACCAAGTCCGAGCTGATTGCCCGCCTGGCGGCCCGCAATCCGCATCTCTACCAAAGGGATGTCGAGAGGATCGTCGCGACCGTTTTCGACGAAATCTCGAAGGCCCTGGCCTCAGGCCACCGTGTCGAGTTGCGCGGCTTCGGCGCCTTCTCGGTGAAAAAGCGCGACCCGCGCACCGGCCGCAACCCCAGGACTGGCGAGCAGGTCGCGGTGGCGTCCAAGCGCGTGCCCTATTTCAAGACCGGCAAGGATCTGCGCGACCGGCTGAACAAGGAAGCGGCACGCGCCGCAGGCCTGTTGCCGGCCGACGATAAGGCGGGCGACAAGAAGTAGCCCTCTTCGGAGGCCGACTAACTCGCCTCCGGCCGTCGCGGTGTGCCATGCTGCCCACCGCATGAAGATCCTCTCCCGCGCCCTGTTCCTGCTTTTCGTCCTGTTCGGCGTGCTGATCGCGGTCAGCAATTCGCAGCCGGTCGAGCTCGCCCTGTGGCCGTTGCCGCATGTCATCGTGATGCCGGTCTATCTGCTGGTCATCGGGTTGCTGTTGCTGGGCGTCCTGGCCGGGCTGGGGGTTGGCTGGTGGGCTGCCCGTCATCACCGTCGGCGCGCGCGCGAGGCCGGCAGCGAGGCCGCCCGGCTGCAGCGCGAGGCGGTGCACCTGCGCAGCAGCCTGGCCGCGCAAGCCCCCATGGCGCCCGCCGCAGGCCCGGTAACGCCGGGACAGAAGGCGATCGAGCGCCAAAGTGCGCTGGTCGCGCCCGATCTCGCAGCGCCGGCCACGCGCGGCCCATTTTCGTGAAGACAATTTCGTGAAGATTCTGTCGGCCGCCGAGGTCGATGCCGCCCTCGACGACCTGGCTCTGATCGACCGCCTCGAGGCGCTGTTTCGCGCCGGCTGCGAGATGCCGCTGCGGCACCATCACCCGATCACGGCGCCGCTCGGGCCCGGTTCGGCCGACGCCATGCTCCTCCTGATGCCGGCCTGGACGCGTGCGTCGCCCAAGCCCGGAGCTACTCCACGGGTCGGCGTGAAGATCGTGACGGTGTTTCCCGACAACGACCGCCGCGGGCTGCCCTCGATCTACGGCCAATACCTGCTGCTCGACGGCACCACCGGACAAACCCTGGCGATGCTGGATGGCACCATGCTGACCAAGCGGCGCACCGCCTGCGCGTCGGGGCTCGCCTCGCGCTATCTGTCGCGGCCGGACTCGTCGAAGCTCCTGATGATCGGCACCGGCGCGCTCGCGCCTCAACTCATCCGGGTCCACGCCAAGGTCCGGCCGATCGGCGAGGTCGCGATCTGGGGCCGGACGCCGGCGCATGCCGAAGCGCTGGCTGCGGACCTCGAGGCTTCGCTGCCCAGGATCCTTGGAAGACCGATTGTCGTGCGCGCCGTGGCCGACCGCGAGGCCGCGATCGCCGAGGCCGACATCGTCTCCTGCGCCACGCTGTCGAAGGAACCGCTGGTCGAGGGCGAGTGGCTGCACGAAGGCCAGCATCTCGACCTCGTCGGCGCCTATACGCCCGCGATGCGCGAAAGCGACGACAACGCAGCCTGGCGGGCGCGCCTCTACGTCGATACCCGTGCCGGCGCGCTCAAAGAAGCGGGCGATATCGTCCAGCCGCTGGCCAACGGGACCATCGAGGAGGACGATATCATCGCCGACCTGTTCGAACTCGCGCGGGGTCAGCAGACCGGCCGGCTTCAGGGCGACGCGACCACCATAACGCTCTTCAAGTCGGTGGGCGCGGCGCTGGAAGATCTGGCCGCGGCGGAGCTTGCCGTCGGCCTCTAGTCTTGGTCGGGTTCGATCAGCGTGCCGGCTGCCTTCAGGGCTGCGATGTCCGCTGCACCCACCCCGGCCTCGGCCAGAATAGCGCGCGAATCGGCGCCCTGGAGCGGGGCCATCGTGCGGATGGCGGGCGGGGTGCGGCTCATCCGCATCGGCGGCTCGACCATCATGATCTCGCCCTCACTGGGATGCGGGTACTTCTTGAAGAGCTGGCGCCAGACCAGGTGCGGATCCTCAAAGAGATCGGCCGGCCGCGACACCGGCGCGTTGGGGATCTGACCTTCGTCGAGCAGCTTCACCCATTCGGCCGTGGTGCGGCTGGGGGCCAGTGCCTCGACCATCGCGTACATGTCCGAGATGTGCATCGAGCGGGCGTTAAGGGTCGAATAGCGCGGGTCTTTCAGCACTTCGGGCCGGCCGACGATCTCGAAGAAGTTGCGCCAGTGCTTGTCGTTGTAGGGCAGGATCGCCATCCAGCCGTCCAGGGTGCGGTAGGGCTTGCGGCTGCGCGACAGCAGCCGTGTGTAGCCGACCTCGCCCTCGTCGCTGAAGGTGCGCTCCCACAAATGTTCGACCATCAGCCAGGCGGCCATGGTCTCGAACATCGGCACCTCGACGAACTGGCCCTCGCCGGTACGCTGGCGGTGCATCAGGGCCGACAGGGTCGAGAAGGCAAAGGTGAGACCCACGGTCTTGTCGGCAAGAATGGTGGGCGGATAGCGCGGCACGTCGTCGCCGGCGGCGCGACCCATCAGGTCGGCGATCCCGAAGCGGGCCTGGATGGCATCGTCGTAGGCCGGCAGTTTTCCGTAAGGACCGTCAGCGGAATATCCGTAGGCGCCGACATAGACGATGTTGGGGTTTACCTTGCGGATGTCCTCGTAGCCCAGTCCCAGCCCCTCGATCGCCTGCGGCCTGAGCGCATGAACGAAGGCATCGGCCGTCGCCACCACCTTGAGAAGGGCCGCGCGCGCCGCCTTGTCCTTGAGGTCGAGGCAGAGCGAGCGCTTGTTGCGGTTCACGTAGAGATAGGTCGGGCCCATGCCGGGGCTTTTGCCGGGCTTGCCTATGTGGCGCACCGCGTCGCCTTCCGGCGCCTCGACCTTGATGACCTCGGCGCCCTGGTCGGCGAGCAGCATCGTGCCGTAGGGCCCGAGGATGATGTTGGTGAGGTCGACGATCTTGATGCCTTCGAGGGCGCCGGGCATTGCACTGTCCTGTTATGAGGGAGGCGGCGAGACTGCCACCGCCGCGTCGCCGCGTCACGAGGTTGCAGTCGGCCGAGAGTTGCGCGCTGCCGCGCCCGTGCGAATGAGTCAAGGGGGCACGATCATTCACCGCCGCTGACGAGTGTTATGTGACCGTTGTGCGACGCGCGCGGCCGGTGTAGCCAAGGATCAACAGAGGCGGGGGCGATGCGAAGCAACGTCGCAAAAAAACAGCAAGAGCAAAAGTCGGCGGCAAGCCCGGCATCGCGACAGTACCGAATCGAAGAGCAAGTGGGTTACCTGCTGCGTCGTGCGCATCAGCGCGCCAGCGCCATCTTCCAGGTCAGCATCGGCGATCCCAACATCACGCCGACCCAGTATTCGAGCCTGGTGAAGCTGAACGAGTACACCGAGCTGTCGCAGAATCTGCTCGGCCGCCTCGTCGGCATGGACAAGGCCACGATGCAGGGCGTGGTGCGGCGGCTGAAGGAGCGCGGTCTCGTCGATTCGCGGCCCGATCCCGGCGATGCACGGCGCACGTTGCTCAGCCTGACGACAGAAGGCCAGCGGCTGGTGCACAAGCTCTTGATCAACGGCCCCGCGGTGTCGCGCGAGACCATGAAGCCGCTCACCGCCCAGGAGCAGCGGCAGCTTCTCGAACTGCTCTCCAGGATCGTCTGAACCGGACTCAAACGTTTGACTCGCACGGCCTCTCTGGCCATCGTGCGTACACGAACGATATGGGTGAATACGTCCGTCCTTCGCGCCTGGAAGAGGCGTTATCGGCCCTTGCACGGCCGCATGTCGTGCTGGCGGGCGGCACCGATTTCTATCCGGCCCGGGTCGGCAGGGCGATCGACGAAGACATTCTCGACATCGGCGCCATCGCCGAACTGCGCGGCATTTTCACGACGGCCGGGGGCTGGCGGCTGGGCGCCACCACTACCTGGAGCGAACTGATCGAGGCCGACTTGCCGCCCCTATTCGATGGCCTGAAGCAGGCCGCGCGCGAGGTCGGCGGCCGGCAGATCCAGAACGCCGGAACCCTGGTCGGCAACCTCTGCAACGCCTCGCCGGCGGCCGATGGCGTGCCGGGCCTGCTGACGCTCGACGCCGAAGTCGAGATCGCGAGCCGGGCCGCGACGCGCCGCCTGCCGCTCAGCCAGTTCATCACCGGCGTGCGCCGTACCGCGCTGATACCAGGCGAACTGGTCGTCGCGATCCATATTCCCAAGTCTGCGCGTGAGACGCGGAGCGCTTTCCTCAAGCTGGGCGCCCGGCGTTATCTCGTGATCTCGATCGCCATGGCCGCCGCCACGATCGAGATCGTCGACGGCCGCATCGCCGCCGCCCGTCTCGCCGTCGGCGCCTGCTCGGCTGTCGCGCAGCGCCTGCCGGCCCTCGAGGCCGCTCTCCTCGGCGCGCCGGTCGATGGACATCTGGTCGGCCTGGTCGACCCCGCCCATCTCGCGCCCCTCGCGCCCATCGATGATATTCGCGGCAGCGCCGGCTATCGCGGCGACTCCGTGCTCGTGCTGCTGCGCCGCCTGCTGGCGGGGTTCGCGTCATGAAGGTGACGTTCACCCTGAATGGCACGGCGGCGACCTGGAGCGGCCCGCCGGTCACCCGGCTCGCCGCTGCCCTGCGCGACGATCTTGGCCTCACCGGCACCAAGGTCGGCTGCGATGCCGGCGACTGCGGCGCCTGCACCGTACGGCTCGACGGAAGGCAGGTCTGCGCCTGCCTGGTGGCGATCGGCCAGGTCGAGGGGCGCGCCGTCGAAACGGTCGAAGGCCTCGCCGATAGCGATGGCACGTTGGCGCGTTTGCAGGAATCCTTCCTCGCGCACGGCGCCGCCCAGTGCGGCATCTGTACGCCGGGCATGCTGATGGCGGCCAAGGACTTGCTGTACCGGAAGGCGCAGCCGGCGCGCGGTGATGTAGAAGACGCGCTGGGTGGCGTGCTGTGCCGCTGCACCGGCTACACAAAGATCGTCGACGCCGTTCTGTCCGCTTCCGAGCAGATGCCGGCAGTGGTGCCCGAGGCCGGGGCGGCCGTGGGCGCCCGGCTCGCGCGCGTCGACGGTCACGCCAAGGTCACCGGCCGTGACGTGTTCGGCGCCGACGGCATGCCGGCTGATGCCCTCTGGCTTCGCGTCGTGCGGTCGCCCTATGCCCGTGCCCGGTTCACGCTGGGTGATCTCGCGCCGTTGCGTGCGCGGCTGGTTGCCGTGCTCACGGCGTCGGAAGTGCCGTTCAATGGTTTCGGCATCTATCCCGACATCAAGGACCAGCCGGTGCTGGCCAATGGCATCGTGCGCTATCGCGGCGAAGCGGTGGTTGCCCTGGTCGGCGAGCGCGCCGCCGTCCTCTCCATCCGCGACGACGAGGTGCCGATCTCCTGGACCGTCGAGCCGCCGGTGATGGGCATCGATGCGGCGACGGCGGCCGATGCGCCGCTCGTTCAGGACGACAAGCCCAAGAACTTGCTGCTGGACGGTGGCGTACGGCATGGCGATGCGGCGTCGGCCTTCGCCGGGTGTGCCGCCGTGGCCGAGGGCGTGTTCGAAACGGCGTTCGTCGAACATGCCTACATCGAGCCCGAGGCCGGCTGGGCCGAGCGTGTGGGCGACCGCATCGAGATCCATGTCACGACCCAGACGCCTTATATGGACCGCGACGAGATCGCCAACGTGATGCAACTGCGGCCCGAGGCCGTGCGCATCGTGCCGACTGCTTGCGGCGGGGGCTTCGGCGGCAAGCTCGATCTCTCGGTCCAGCCGCTGGTGGCGGTTGCGGCCTGGCTGCTGAGGCGGCCGGTGGCTTGCGTCTACACGAGGCCCGAGAGCATGGCCGCCACCACCAAGCGCCACCCGGCGCGCGTCACCGCCAAGTTCGGCTGCGACGCCGAGGGCAAGCTGGTGGCCTGCGACGTGTCGGCGACGTTCGACACCGGCGCCTATGCGTCCTGGGGACCGACCGTCGCCAACCGCGTGCCGGTGCATGCCATGGGGCCTTACACAATGCCCCACGTGCGGACCTGGGGCGAGGCCTTCTTCACCAACGGCCCGCCGGCCGGCGCCTTCCGCGGCTTCGGCGTGCCGCAGGCGGCCATCGCCCACGAGGCGATGATGGACGATCTCGCCGATCAGCTCGGCATCGACCGGCTGGAATTCCGGTACCGCAACGCGCTCCGGGCCGGCGACAAGACGGCGACGGGCCAGGTGCTGGCCCATTCCGCCGGTCTCGCGCAATGCCTCGACGCGTTGCGGCCGCATTGGCACAAGGCGCGCGACGAGGTCGCGGCCTTCAACGACAAGGGCGGCATCAAGCGCCGCGGCATCGGTGTCGGCTGCATGTGGTACGGCATCGGCAATACGTCCATGTCCAATCCCTCGCGCATGCGCGTGGCCCTGTCGGCGGACGGCACGCTGACGCTCTACAACGGCGCGGTCGATATCGGGCAGGGCAGCAACACCATCATGACCCAGATCGCGGCCGATGCGCTGGGCCTGCCGGCGGCGCAGTTTACCTTGGTCCAGGGCGATACCGATCTCACCGCCGACGCCGGCAAGACCTCGGCCTCGCGCCAGACCTTCGTGTCGGGCAGGGCGGCTGAAGGCGCGGGGCGGGATCTTCGCCAGCAGATCCTGCGGCTGGCCAATGCCGGACCCGACGCGGTGCTGTCGCTGGAAGGAGCCGAACTCACGGTGCGGGACGGCACCGAGGTCCGCACCATCGATCTCGCGACGACAGGCGTGCTGATGGGCGAAGGCACGTTCGATCCGCCGACCACGCCGCTCGACGCCAACGGCCAGGGCATCCCCTATGCCACCTACGCCTTTGCTGCCCAAATGGCCGAGGTCGAAGTCGATATCGAGCTCGGCACCGTAAAAGTGCTGCGCATCGTGGCGGCCCACGATGTCGGCAAGGCGATCAACCCGACCCTGGTCGAAGGCCAGATCGAGGGTGGCATCGCGCAAGGGTTGGGCCTCGCCCTGATGGAAGAGTTCCTGCCCGGCCGCACCGAGAACCTGCACGACTATCTGATTCCGACGATCGGCGATGTGCCCCTGATCGAATGCATCCTGATCGAGGATCGTGAGCCGCTCGGCCCCTCGGGCGCCAAGGGCGTGGGCGAGCCCGGCCTGGTCCCGACGGCGCCGGCCATCCTGGGCGCCGTTCATCATGCGACCGGCGTGCGCGCACACCGCGTTCCGCTGTTGCCGCACCGCCTGCGCGAAGCCATCGTTGCGTTGAAGGGGAACGGGACATGAGCGACGACATCTCGCTCACCGACGCTGAACGCACTGCCGGCATCGTGCGCTGCGATGCCTGCCCCGTATTGTGCCGCATCCGGCCGGGCCGCGCCGGCGCCTGCGACCGCTACGCCAACGAAGAGGGCAGGCTGGTGCGGGTCGATCCGCTGGTGCTGTTGGCCAAGCCCGATACCGCGCGCGTGGCCTTCGTCGAGGGCAGCCCCGCCTGGCGCGGCGAGCTGGGCAAAGGCGAGGGCGCGTTCGTGACCGGCATCGGCGCCACCACGACCTATCCCGATTACAAGCCCGCGCCCTTCATTGTTTCGTCCAAGCACGACGGCGTCGACATGGTCACGGTCGTGACCGAAGGTATCTTCAGCTACTGCGGCGTGAAGGTGAAGATCGACACCGACCGCTTCCTCGGGCCCGAGCAGGCGGCGGTACGGGTGAAGGGCGAGGCCGTGGGCCACGTCACCACGGCTGAATACGGCTCGCAGATGCTGTCGCTGGGTGGCGTGCATCATCTGACGGGCGGCAGCAAGAAAGAAGGCATCGTCACATGCGATGCGCTGTTGGCGCTCTGCAATCGCGAGGCGGTGGAGTTGTCGATCGACGGCGGCGCGACCGTCGTGGTGCAGTCGGAAAAGCCACCCGTCGTGAACGGCTCTGTCGAGGAGCGCATGCGGGTGGGCTGCGGGTCGGCCGCCATCGGCATGTTCGCGCCGCAATGGCACGGTCATGTCGACGAGGTGATCGTGGTCGACGATCACATCACCGGCGTGCTGAGCGAGCATCAGGGTGGCGCCTTCCTTGACATGAAGCCCGCCGGCATCCGCGTCCGCGGCCGCCGCTCGACGCCGGGCCGCTACTTCCAGGTGGCTGAACCGGGCCTCGGCTGGGGCGGCACCGACGTGAAGGATCCGCTGGAAATCATCGACCGTATCGATCCCAAGCAGGCATGGCCCGGCCTCAGGCTGCTGATGGTCTCCACGACGGGCGAACATTCGGCCTGGTTTGTACTCGACCGGGAACTGAAGCCGCAGCCCGTGCCGATGCCTCAGCCGGTGCGCCTCGTGGTCGAGCGGATTGCCGAGAATTGCGAGCCCGCGCTCTGCACCGTGCTGTTCATGGCCGGCGCCGGCGGTTCGTTGCGCGCTGGCGTCACGGAAAATCCGGTGCGGCTTACACGGTCGGTGCGCGACACGCTGACCAAAGTCACCCTGGGGGGCGCGCCGGCCTTCGTCTGGCCGGGCGGCGGCATCACCTTGATGGTCGATGTGGCGCGCATGCCGGCCAATTCCTTCGGCTATGTGCCGACTCCGGCGCTGGTGGCGCCGATCGAATTCACCCTGCGCGCGGATGATTACGCGGCGCTGGGCGGCTACAGCTCGCGCGCCGTCACGCTCGAGAGCGTGTTGCGCGATCACAAGGTCCGCGTGGAATGAGCGCCATTTCCGCCCACTTGCCCGATGGCCGGCTGCATCTGCAGCAGGGGCCGATCGATCTCGTCATCGAAGCCTTCGGGGACGCAGAGGAAGTCGGCCGAGCCTATGCCCAGGCAACCGATCGGTTTGCCGACATTCTCGAAACTCTGGTGAGCGAACTCGCGACGCTGCGCCGTCCGGTCGGCGAGGAACCGCCGAGGTTTCGGGGACCCGTCGCGCGCCGCATGGCCAAAGCTGTTTGGCCGCATCGCGCGGTCTACATCACGCCGATGGCCGCGGTGGCGGGCGCCGTGGCTGACGAAGTGCTGGCGGCGCTGGTGCGGGGCCGCAGGCTCGACAAGGCCTATGTCAACGACGGCGGCGATATCGCGATCCATCTCGCGCCTGGCCATCAACTGCGGGCGGGCATCGTGGCCGATCTCGAGGCGCCTCAGCTGTCGGGCTTTGCCACCCTTCAGCACGATCGTCCGGTGCGCGGCATCGCCACCTCGGGCCGCGGCGGGCGCTCCCTTTCACTCGGCATCGCCGATTCCGCCACGGTACTGGCGGCCACGGCGGCGGCAGCCGATGCGGCGGCGACGCTGATCGCCAACGCCGTCAACGTCGATGCCACGGCGATCAGCCGCCGGCCCGCCTGCGAGATCGATCCCGACAGCGACCTGGGCGAAATCCCGGTGACGGTGAAGGTGGGTACGTTGTCGCCGGCGCAGGTCGCCGAGGCGCTGGATCGTGGCTTGGGCGAAGCTCGGCGCCTCAGGCTCTGCGGTCTGATCGACAGCGCGGCGCTCTCGTTGCAAGGACAATGGCGCATCGAAGCCGCCGGTGGCGCGATTGGCGAGATGAGGGCGGGATGAGCGATCTGGTGAAGCTGCGAAAGTATGTCGCCACGGTCGAGGAGACGCATCACGACGGCGGTCCGGTGCTGGCGCGTGCGGTCACCAAGGCGGTGGTCGGTGGCGTGGTTGCCAACCCTTATGCCGGGCGGCATGACGCGGATATCCAGCCGATGATGAAGGCGCTCGAGCCGCTGGCGGTCGATCTCACGGAACGCGTCATGAAGCTGCTGGGGGCCAAGGGGTCCGACCTCGAGGCCTACGGCAAGGGCGTCATTGTGGGCCTGGCGGGCGAGTTGGAGCATGCGGCGCTGTGGCACCAACCCTCGGGGTTCGGCATCCGCCACGCTATTCAGCAGGCTGGAGGTAGTGGTGCAAAGTCGATCGTGCCCTCGACGGTGAAGGTGGCGGCGGCTGGTACGCGCATCGACATTCCCCTGCATCATGTGACGGCGGCCTACGTGCGCAGCCATTTCGATGCGATCGAGTTCTGCGTACCCGACGGGCCCAGGCCCGACGAGATCGTGTTCATCGTCGCGGCCTCGATTGGTGGCCGCCCGCACGCCCGCGTCGGCGGGCTCACGGTCGATGGAATCAAGCTGGGAGACGGACAGCGATGAGCGACCCCCTGACGGCGGCGATAAAAGCACTCGACGACTATATGGCGGCGCTCAACAGAGGCGACGAGTCGGGTGTTAACGCCGCCTGCAACTTCCCTCATGTGCGATTGGCCGGCGGCAAGGTCGTCGTCTGGCCCAACCATGGCGACTACAAGCTCCAGGATTTCGTCGCCCGGGCGGGTGACGGCTGGGACCACAGCAAGTGGGACGAGCGCTCCGCCATCCATGTCGGCGACAAGAAAGTGCATCTGAAGGTGAAGTTCAGCCGCTGGAAGAAGGACGGTTCGCTGATCGGTCGCTTCGAGACGATCTACATCGTGACCCTTCAGAATGGGCATTGGGGCATACAGGCGCGGTCGAGTTTTGCGGACTGAGCGCTTGTCGGGCGTGGGCTGAGGTCGTTAGGCTCAGCTCAGGGAGAGTTTTCACAGTTTTACGGAGGGGGATGTCATGCTGACCCGCAACAACTTGCTCGCCGGCACCGCGGCGCTCGTGGCGCTGTCGCTGTTCGGACCGGCCGGCGCGCAGACGCCGATCAAGATTGGCGAACTCAACAGCTACAAGGTCTTCCCGGCGTTCCTCGAGCCCTACAAAAAGGGCATCGAGCTGGCGGTCGAGGAAGTGAATGCCGCCGGTGGCGCGCTCGGCCGCAAGATCGAGGTCATCAGCCGCGACGATAACGGCAATCCCGGTGACGCGGTGCGCGTCGCCGAGGAGCTGATGAGCCGCGAGCAGGTGTCGTTCCTGATCGGGACCTTCCCATCCAACGTCGGCCTCGCCGTTGCCGACTTCGCCAAGCAGCGCAAGGTGCTGTTCATCGCGGCCGAACCGCTGACCGACAAGATCGTCTGGGACTCGGGCAACGCCTACACCTTCCGCCTGCGCACATCGACCTACATGCAGACGGCGATGCTCATTCCGGATGCCGCCAAGCTCAAGAAGAAGCGCTGGGCGATCGTCTATCCGAACTACGAGTACGGCCAATCGGCCACCGCGGCGTTCAAGAAGCTCCTCAAGGAGAAGCAGCCTGACGTCGAGTTCGTCGTCGAGCAGGCGCCGCCGCTCGGCAAGATCGACGCCGGTGCCGTGGCCCAGGCCCTGGCCGACGCCAAACCCGACGCGATCTTCTCCTCGCTGTTCGGTGCCGATCTCGCCAAGTTCGTGCGCGAGGGCCAGACGCGCGGCCTGTTCAAAGGCGTGGAAGTGTTCAACCTGCTGGCCGGCGAGCCGGAATATCTCGACCCGCTGAAGGAGGAGGCACCCGAGGGCTGGTACGTGACGGGCTATCCCTGGAGCGAGATCAAGACTCCGGAGCACACCAAGTTCCTCAATGCCTACCAGGCCAAGTTCAAGGACTATCCGCGCCTGGGCTCGGTGGTGGGCTATGCCACCGTGATGTCGGCGGTCGAGACGATCAAGAAGGCAGGCTCGCTCGACCAGGACAAGCTGATCGCGGCGGCGAGCGGACTAAAGCTGATGACGCCGTTTGGCATGGTGGAATACCGGCCGATCGACCATCAGTCGACCATGGGTGCTTATGTCGGCCGCATCGCCGTCAAGGACGGCAAGGGCTACATGAAGGACTGGCGCTTCGTCGACGGCAAGGACGCGCTGCCGAGCGATGCCGAAGTCCTTAAGATGAGGCCGAAGAACTGACGCACCTTTGTCATCCCGAGCATCGCGAGGGACCTTTGCTGTTGCCTCAAAGGTCCCTCGCTTCGTTCTGGATGACAGCGTAGTCGTTTCGTGACCTTCGCCTCCATCATCATCCAGCTCCTCAACGGGCTGGCTGCCGCGGCGTCTCTGTTTCTGGTGTCGGCCGGCCTGTCGCTGATCTTCGGCGTGACGCGGATCGTGAACTTTGCCCACGGTTCGCTCTACATGCTGGGGCTCTATGGCGCCTACTCGCTGATCCAGGCGCTGGGCCGGACGCCCATGGGCTTCTGGAGCGCCGTCGTGCTGGCGGCGCTTGCCGTCGGGCTGGTCGGCGTGCTGATCGAGGTGCTGGTGCTGCGCCGCATCTATCGCGCGCCCGAACTGTTTCAGCTGCTGGCGACCTTCGCCGTCGTGCTGGTGATCAAGGACATCGCGCTGTTCGTCTGGGGTGCCGAGGATCTGGTCGGGCCACGGGCGCCGGGTCTGTCGATGGCCGTGGAGATTTTGGGCAAGCGCATCCCGGCCTACGACCTGCTGCTGATCGCCATTGGTCCCGTGGTGCTGGGCGTCATGTGGCTGTTGCTGACCCGCACGCGCTGGGGCGCGCTGGTGCGGGCGGCCACCCAGGACCGCGAGATGGTCGGTGCGTTGGGCGTCGATCAGGCCAAGCTCTTCACCTCGGTCTTCTTCGTGGGCTCGGTCCTGGCCGGCCTTGGCGGCGCACTACAGATCCCGCGCGAGCCCGCCAATCTCGAACTCGACCTTGCCATCATCGCTGACGCCTTCGTCATCACCGTGGTTGGCGGTCTGGGCAGCATCACCGGCGCCTTTTTGGCCGCCATCATCATCGGAGTCGCCAAGGCCTTCTGCATCGGCATCGGCACCGTCACCTGGTTCGGGTTCGAAATCTCCTTCTCCAAGCTCACCCTGGTGGTCGAGTTCCTGATCATGGCGATCGTGCTGGTGGCTCGGCCCTACGGGCTTCTCGGCAAGCCTCAGGCGGCGCAACGCATTGCCGTCGATCCCGCCCCGCCGCTCACGGCGCCCTCGTGGAAGATCGCGCTGGTCTGGGTGGTGCTACTGCTGGTCGTTCCGCTGGTGGCCGACCGCTACATCACCATCATGCTGACCGACATCGTCTGCTTCGCGCTATTCGCCGTCAGCCTGCATTTCATCATGGGCCCCGCCGGCATGGTGTCGTTCGGCCACGCCGCCTATTTCGGCCTCGGTGCCTATGCTGCCGGCCTTCTCTTCAAGCGCGCCGGCCTGCCCATGGAGGCCGCCCTCCTGTTGGCGCCGCTCTGCGCCGGTGCCTTTGCCGTCGTCTACGGTTGGTTCTGCGTGCGCCTCTCGGGTGTCTATCTCGCCATGCTGACCTTGGCGTTTGCACAGATCAGCTGGTCGATTGTCTTCCAGTGGGATTCGGTAACCGGGGGGAGCAACGGCGTGTTCGGCATCTGGCCGTCAGCCTGGCTCGCCGACAAGACCACCTACGCCTATCTGGCGCTCGCCTGCTGCGGCACCGGCATCGCGCTGCTGTGGCGGGTGCTGTTCTCGCCTTTCGGTTATGCGCTCCGCGCCGGCCGCGATTCGCCGCTGCGGGCCGAGGCGATCGGAATTGACCTGCGCGGCTTCCAGTGGGCGGCCTTCGTGCTCGTGGGCACGCTGGCGGGCCTCGCCGGCGCCGTTTACGCCTTCTCCAAGGGCAGCATCTCGCCCTCGACCATCTCCATCGGCCAGTCGACCGACGGGCTGATCATGGTGCTGCTGGGCGGCGTCGAGACGCTGACCGGCCCGGTGGTGGGTGCCGCGGTCTATACTTGGGTCCGCGATGCCGTCGCCCGGCACACCGAATTCTGGCGCGCCGTCATGGGCGGCATCATCCTGCTGATCGTGCTGCTCTTCCCGCAGGGATTGGTGGGCGGCCTGAAGGCGCTGTTTCTCCGCTGGAAGGAGGCCCGCGCGTGAGCGACGCCGTTCTCCAGGTTGAAGGGCTGCACAAGGCCTTCGGCGGCGTGCAGGCGGTGGCCGACGTTTCCTTCGCCGTCTCGGCGGGCGAGATGCTGGCGCTGATCGGGCCCAACGGCGCCGGCAAGAGCACCTGCTTCAACATGCTGAACGGCCAGCTCGTGCCCGATGCCGGCATCGTGCGCCTGGCCGGCCGCGACATCGTGGGCCTGCGGCCGCGTGCCGTGTGGCGGCTGGGCGTCGGCCGGACCTTCCAGATCACCGCCACTTTCGTCTCGCTGAGCGTTCGCGAAAACGTGCAGATGGCGCTCTATTCCCATGCCGGCCGTCTGCGCTCGATTCTGTCGCGCTTCGGTGCCGCGTTTCGGACAGAGGCCGATGCGCTGCTGGCCCAGGTCGGCATGCTCGACCAGGCCGAGCGGACCTGCGGCGTGCTGGCTTATGGCGACCTGAAGCGCGTCGAACTCGCCATGGCGCTCGCCAACGAACCCCGGCTGCTGCTGATGGACGAGCCTACCGCCGGCATGGCGCCGCGCGAACGTGTCGAGCTGATGGAACTCACGGCCAGGCTGGCGCGGGCACGCAACATCGCGGTGCTCTTTACCGAGCACGATATGGACGTCGTCTTCTCCCAGGCCGATCGCATCATCGTACTCGACCGCGGCCAGCTGATCGCCGGCGGCACGCCTGCGGAGGTGCGTGCCAACCCCAATGTGCGCGCGGTCTATCTCGGGAGCACCCACTGATGCTTTCGGTGAAGAATCTCCACGCCTTCTACGGCCGTGCCCATATCCTGCACGGCGTCTCGCTCGAGGCGCGCGCCGGCGAGGTCGTGGCCTTGCTGGGCCGCAACGGCGCCGGCAAGTCGACGGCGCTGAAGGCGATCATGGGGCTGGTGCCGCCGGCCGAGGGCGAAGTGACGTTCGAGGGCCGGCGCATCGAAAGGCTTCTGCCCTACCGCATCGCGCGGCTGGGTCTCGGCTACGTGCCCGAGGAGCGGCGCATCTTCACCGACCTCACGGTGATGGAGAATCTCGAGGTCGGCCGCCAGGCCGGACGCGGCAGTGCGCCGGTCTGGACGGAGGACAGGCTCTTCGCGCTCTTTCCAAACCTCGCCGGCATGCGTGACCGGCCGGGAGGGCGCATGTCGGGTGGCGAGCAGCAGATGCTCACCATCGCCCGCACCCTGATGGGCAACCCGAGCTGCGTGCTGCTCGACGAGCCGTCGGAGGGGCTGGCGCCGATTATCGTCGAGCAGATGGCGAACTCCATCCGGGCGCTGAAGGGCGAGGGGCTCTCGGTGCTGTTGTGCGAGCAGAACCTGCATTTCTCCCAGGCCGTCGCCGACCGCGCCTATATCATCGAGAAGGGCCAGATCCGCTTCGGCGGCACGATGGCCGAATTGGCAGCCGACTCCTCCCTCCGTGAACAATACCTTTCAGTGTGATCATGCCTGCAGAACGCTCCCTCACGGTCGGCATCGACGTCGGCGGCACCTTCACCGACCTGCTGGCAATCGATTCGGTCTCCGGTGAGGTCAAGCTCGCCAAGGTGCCGACGACGGTCGACAACCAGGCCATCGGCTTCATGGCGGCCCTTGCGCAGGCCGGCGCCGATCCCGCGACCCTGCAGGCCGTGGTGCACGGCACCACCACCACGACCAATGCGCTGCTGGAGCGCAAGATCGCCACGGTCGGTCTCATCACCACCAAGGGTTTTCGCGACGTGCTGGAGCTCGGCCGCCGCACCAGGCCGCAGCCCTATGGCCTGCGTGGTACGTTCGATCCGCTGATCGACCGCGAACGGCGCCTCGAAGTGCCGGAGCGCATGGATGCCGATGGCAAGGTGCTGATTCCGCTCGACGAGGCCGCTGTCGCCGATGCCACGAAGAAGTTGCTGGCGCTGGGCTGCGAAGCCGTCGTGATCCATTTTCTGCACAGCTACATCAATGCCACGCATGAGCGCCGCGCGGCCGAGATCGTGCGCGGGCTGTGGCCCAACGCCTATGTCACGGCGGGCCATGCCATTCTCTCCGAATATCGCGAGTATGAGCGCGGTGTGACGGCGGCGGTCAATGCTTCCGTCCAACCGGTCCTCGACCGCTATCTCACGCGGCTCCGCACCGAACTTTCGGCCAAGGGTTTCGATCGCGACCTTCTGGTGATGCAGGGCAACGGCGGCACCATCTCCTCGCAGCTCATCGCCCATGCCGCGGTCAATACGGTGATGTCCGGCCCTGCCTCGGGCGTGATGGCGGCGGCCTACACAGGCCGCGCCTCGGGTCATCCCAACCTGATCACCTACGACATGGGGGGCACCTCGACCGACGTCGGTCTGATCGAGAATGCCGTGCCGCAGGTCTCGGGCGAGCTCGAACTCGAATATGCCATGCCCATCCATGTGCCGATGGTCGACGTGCACACGATCGGCGCCGGTGGCGGCTCGATCGCCTCGGTCGATTCGGCCGGCATGCTGCGCGTCGGCCCTGAGAGTGCGGGCGCGCGGCCGGGCCCGATCTGCTACGGCCGCGGCGGCAGCGAACCCACCATCACCGACGCCAACCTGGTGCTGGGCCGGCTCAATCCCGACCGGCTGCTCGGCGTCGACCATCCGGTCACGCTCGACCATGTGCGCGCCATCATCCTCGACAAGATCGGCAACCGGCTGGGCCTCGATGCCGAGGCGGCGGCCGCCGCCATCCTGCGCATTGCCAACGACCGCATGGCGGGCGCCATCCGCCTGGTCTCGCTGTCGCGTGGCCACGATCCGCGCGACTTCGCCCTGTTCGCCTTCGGCGGCGCCGGACCGCTGCATGCCATGGCGCTTGCCCGCGAGCTCGCGATCCCGACGGTGCTGGTGCCGGCCCGGCCCGGCATCACCAACGCGCTGGGCTGCGTCGTGGCCGACCTGCGCCACGACTATGTCCGCACAGTGAACAAGCCCCTGTCCGCACTCGACGATGCCACGGTCGCGCGCATCTATGCCGAGCAGTCGGCCGAGGGCGAGGCCACGATCGGCCGCGAGGGCGTGCCAGTGCGCGAGCTGCGCCGCGTCCACACCGCCGACATGCAGTTCCAGGGACAGAGCCACATCCTCTCGGTCGGCGTCGACCGGCCCGATATCGGCGTTGCTGGTCTGCGCCAGGCATTTGCCGCGGCCTACTTCCGCCGTTTCGGTATCGAGTTGGCGGAAATCCCGCCGGTCCTCGTCAATCTCCACACCGCGGTTATCGGCGTGCGGCCGGAAATTTCGCTGGCAGCCCTTGCCGCCACCGAACGGGCGCCGACGCTCAAGGCGGCTCAGGTCGGAGAGCGTCGAGTCTGGTTCGCCGACAGCTGGCGCCAGACTCCCGTCTATGCGCGCGAGAAACTGCCGCGCGATGCCGTATTCGAAGGGCCGGCGATCCTCGAACAACTTGATTGCACGACCGTCGTCGAGCCCGGCGACAAGGTCCGGCAGGACAAGCTCGGCAATTTGCTGGTAACACTCGCCTAACAAAAAATTCGGAGGAAACGCCATGAAGGTGACGGACGTCGTCTGCCACATCCTGCAATGCAAGGTCGACAAGCCGTTCGTGTCGGCGCGCGGCTGGGTCTATGGCACGCGCTCGACCTGCCTGGTCGAGATCTCGACCGACGAGGGCATCACCGGGTGGGGCGAGTGCTACGGTCCTGCCGCTGTCGCAAAAACCTTCGTCGAGACGCAGTACAAGGCGCGTGTGATCGGCCGCGATCCGTTCGACGTCGAGGCGATCTGGGAAGATCTCTACAATCGTATCAAGGATTACGGCACGACCGGCATGGCGATCTCGGCCATCTCCGGCATCGATATCGCGTTGTGGGACATCATGGGCCGGGCGGTGAACAAGCCGGTGCACAAGCTGATCGGCGGTGCGTACCGAACCGAAGTGATTCCCTACGCGACAGGCCTCTACTTCATCGACATGAACCGGCTGGTCGAGGAGGCCGTGGAAGAGGCGCTGGAGTTCAAAAACGACGGTTTCCGCGCCATAAAGATGAAGATCGGCCTCGGCGACCTCAAGCTCGACGCCAGGCGCGTCGGCGCGGTGCGCAAGGCGATTGGCCCCGACGTGAAGCTGGCCGTGGATGCCAACCACTGCTTCTCGGTGCCCAATGCCATCAAACTCGGCCGCATGCTGGAGGAGCACGACATCCTGTGGTTCGAGGAGCCGATCAGCCCCGAGGACCATGACGGCTACATCGAGGTGACGCGGGCGCTCGACATGGCGGTGGCCGGCGGCGAGAACGATTTCACCCGCTGGGGCTTCCGTGACGTGATTGCCAAGAAGGCGATGGACATCGTGCAGCCCGACCTCTGCGCCGCCGGCGGTTTCTCCGAGTGCCGCAAGATCGCGACGCTTGCGTCTGCCTTCGGCGTCGAATGCGTGCCGCACGCCTGGGGCTCGGTCATCGGCCTCGCCGCCACGGTGCAGTTCCTGGCGGCCCTTCCCGATCAGCCGCCTGCCTTCCGGCCGATGCCGCCGATGCTCGAGTTCGAGCAGACGCCCAATCCGCTGCGCGACACCCTGGCCAAGGAGCCGATCGAGCAGAAGAAGGGCATCGTGAAAGTCCCGACCGGTCCCGGCCTCGGCATCGACATCGATCGCGAGATCCTCAAGAAGTACAAGGTGGCGTGACGCCATGAAAATCGTCGACGTAAAGGCCTATCCGACCAGCTACCGCGTGCCGAAGGAACTGCAGGTGTCGCTCGGCATCGGTACCATGACCAAGCGCGACTGCGTCATGGTCAAGGTGACGACCGAGGACGGCATCGTCGGCTGGGGCGAGAGCCACCACGCGCGCTCGCCGGGCAGCATCGGCCATCTGATCAACACGACGCTGAAAGGCTTCGTGGTCGGCATGGATGCGACGGACACCGTCGGCATCTGGGCCAAGATCTATAAGTTCCAGCTCGGCTCCCACGGTATGGGCGCGGCCACCGCCATGGCGATGAGCGGTCTCGACCAGGCGCTGTGGGATATCAAGGGCAAGGCCGTGGGCTGGCCGCTCTACAAGCTTCTGGGCGGCTCCAACAAACCTGTGCCGGCCTATGCCGGCGGCATTTCGCTGGGCTACCAGGCGCCGGAGTCGCTGGCGGCCGAGGCCGTGCCCATGGTCGAGGCGGGCTACAAGGCGCTGAAGCTGCGCGTCGGCGATAATGTGAAGGCCGACATCGCGCGCATGACCGCGGTGCGCAAACGTTTCGGCGACGACATGGTGCTGCTGACCGACGCCAACACCGGCTACACGGTCGAGGATGTGCGCCGCGTGATGCCGGCGATGGACGAGCTGGGCATCGCCTGGCTGGAGGAGCCCTTCCCGGCGCACGACCACCGCTCCTACGCGATGGCCAAGGGCTGGGGCGTGACGCCGCTGGCGGCCGGCGAGAACCACTACACGCGCTTCGAGTTTCACCGCATCATCGAGGACGGCAACATCACCATCCTGCAGCCCGACCTTTCCAAGTCGGGCGGCATCACCGAGGTCCAGCGCATCGCCGCCGCCGCCTCGATGTGGAAGCTGCCGATCCATCCGCACAGTTCGATGACCGGCCTCAACCACGCCGTTTCGATCCATTTCCTGGCGTCGATCGACAATGGCGGCTACTTCGAAGCCGACCTTTCGGTGGCCAACAAGTTCCGTGACGAGCTGGGCAGCGTACCGTGGCAGATCGGCAAGGACGGCACTGTCCGACCGCTCGACAAGCCCGGCATCGGCGTCGAGATCGACGAGAAATTCCTCATCGCCCACCCGGTGATCGAGGGTCCCGGTTACGTCTGAGCGATGAGGTCGGCGCCCCTCTCTGCGATCACGTTGGTGGCGGCGTAGGTATTGCCGGACACCATCGTGGGCATGCACGAAGCATCGGCAACGCGAAGGCCCTGCAGGCCGATCACGCGCATGCTGAGTGGATCGACCACGGCCCTGGGATCGGTGCC